>NZ_BAABEY010000029.1:0-200206 GCF_039540405.1 Ravibacter arvi | reverse complement strand
CACAATTACTACCAAGACAAGGAGACTCTAAAAAAGGGTCTCCTTTTTTGCGTTAGGGCGGTCAGGTGTAAGGGATGAGGTGTGAGCCGTGAGGCTGGCAACGGACGGCTATGGGACGGTCCTCCTTAAAGCGCAACGCAGTGGAGCAGAAGGTGCTCCTGTTGTTGGAAGAAAGTCTTCTAAAAAAAGGATGAGGCGCTGGTACAGGGAGATCCCGCCGCTGTGGTTGGGATGACGATTTAAGCCACGAATTCACGAACAGGAACTTTCATTCGTGAATACATCCGGCAGATTGTGTTAAAGGGGTTCGACGGGCTCACCCGCCATCCGGCAGGCGCCATCCGGCCGGTGCCTGAGCCTGTCGAAGGCTGGTGCCTGAGCCTGTCGAAGGCTGATCTTTGGATACCCGTTCAATAGAAGCCATGCGTTCCATTATCAGGCATCTGTAAGTTTGTTGTACAGAATTCACGAACAGGAACTTTCATTCGTGAATTCGTGGCGTAAATTCTATCTTTTGGTCCATGATACCTTAGGCGTTTCACTGGTTATTGGCGCGGAGATCCCGCCGCTACGGTAAGGGGTAAAAAAAACACGCAGATTACATCTCGAATCTGCGTGTAAAATTAAACTTCATCAACAAACTAAAAACCAAAGGCAAAAACGAAAAGAAATTACTTCTTTGCGTTATAAATTTTATTGCTGTAGGAGGGGGATTCGAACCGCCCACGGTGCAGTTAGCCACGATACAATTACTAAAAACTTTGGTGGTCCACCCCAGTCGGTACAAGTACCGGCATTATATCGCGTTTGTCCCTTATCACCACCCCCGAGACAGGAGGGCATGGCTGCCAAATTTCATCACCCTACAGTATAGAAAAAGAACGTTGTCCGGTAGTATTAATTCATATTCTCCTACATCGACTTTACAAAGGTAAGGCATTTTTTTATTCCTTTAAAATATTTCTATGTATATATGTAGAAAATTAGATGCTGTTCATATATTTGGTTGAAATGATAGAAAAATTCTAAAAAACTATCGCCAAATGGACAAAGCATTAGAAATTGATCAAACGGACCTGGCCATTCTCCGCGTCATGGTTGAAAATGCCGACCTTTCCTATGCTGAAATCGGAAAAAGGGTTTTCGTCTCGGGAGGCACCGTACATGTGCGCGTCTCTAAAATGAAGCAGATGGGAATCATCCGGGGCATGAAGCTCGACATCGATGTCGTTAAGCTGGGTTGGGACATCACTTCTTACCTGGGCATCTACCTGGACAAAAGCTCTCTGTATGATTCCGTGTCCGAACAGCTTGCCAAAATTCCCGAGGTGATTAACCTGCATTACACCACCGGGCAATACGGGATTTTTGCCCGCATTCAATGCCGCGATACCAGCCACCTCCGGGAGGTACTTCACGACAAAATCCAGAAAGTGGTGGGCATCCAGCGTACCGAAACCATTATTTCCCTGGAAGAAAGCCTTAACCGCCCCATTCCTATTTAGCCTGATTTTATTTGTATTTTTACTGACTACAATTTGTCGGCATATGATCATCACCATTGACCCCGATTCACCGGTACCCAAGTACAAACAGATTATCAGCCTGGTGGCGCAGGCCGTAAAAACCGGCGTGCTGAAACAGGATGAACAGCTGCCCTCGATCAATGAAATGTCGGAATCCAATTACCTGGCCCGTGATACCGTTGAGAAAGCTTATAATGAGCTGAAAGAAAGGGGATTTATTAAATCCGTCCGCGGGAAGGGATATTTCGCGCAGTCAGGAACGTCTAATAAGATCAAGGTGCTGCTGATCCTTAACAAGATGAGTCCTTATAAGAAGATCATCTATTATGCCTTTATTAAAGCCCTTGGCGACGCGGCTGTGGTTGATCTCTACATCCATCACTACAATGCAGTCCTGTTCAAGGAAATCCTCGAGGAGAACCTGGCCCGGTACAACTATGTGGTGATCATGCCGCATTTTTACGAAGGGACCAACAAGGTGAACGTGAGCGAGCTTCTGGCCCGTATCCCGAGCCACAAGCTGGTCCTGCTGGATCGCGACTACCCGGATTTGCCGGGACCTTACCTGGCCATCTACCAGGATTTTGAAAAAGATATTTTCCGTGCCCTGGAAAGCGGCGACGATCTCTTGCAGAAATACCGTGAGCTGGTGCTCGTTTTTCCCGTGGATGAGCAATATCCGCCTGAAATTATCCGTGGTTTCAAATCGTGGTGTATCAGTTACAAAAAGGATTTCCGGATTATCGATAACGCGGTTTCAGAGAATATCACAGAAGGAACCGCCTATATCATGGTGGAGGAAACCGACCTTGCCGAACTGATCAAAAAAGTAAGGAATTCGAACCTTAAGCTAGGCAAGCAGATCGGATTGCTCTCTTTCAATGATACTACGTTGAAGGAGGTTCTTGCGGACGGAATTACCGTAATTACGACGGATTTTGAGACGATGGGACGCACGGCAGCAGCCCTGCTGCTCGACGGAAAGCAAATCAAGGTAAAAAATCCCTTCACCATGATCCGCAGAAATTCGCTCTAACCAGACCGGCCATTTACCAACCTGTTTTTATATGGACTCGTTTTTGATCTACATCCTGACCCTGGCCATCGGCGCCGGTGGCGGGTACGCGTTGTTCCGGTTCACGAAAGCGCGGGAGGCACCGACCGCTTCGCGTGACGTGTCCGTATTGCTGGAACGCATCGAAAAAGTGTTCAAAGTGGTAATGTCGGAGGGGTATTTCACGGAAATCTATAATTACCAGCAGGACAAAAATATCTGGCAGCTGTTCAACGACAAGAAGAAAGCGCTGGTAATTGCGAAGGCAAAGGTGCTGGTGGGCTATGATTTCAGCAAGCTGCGTTTTCATGTAGACGAGAAAAACCGGAAGCTGGTGATCGACTACTTCCCGGAGCCCGAGATCCTTTCGATGGACACCGACTACAAATTCTACGACATTGAGCAGGGCTGGATTAACAAATTTCAAAGTGAGGATTATACCAACATCCTGACCGAAGCCAAGCAGGCCATGCAGGAAAAGGCGTTACAGAGCGATTTGCCACGGATTGCCACGAACCAGCTTCAGTTTATGATGATACAGCTGGCGGCAGGGCTGAACTGGAAAATGGATTTGCAGCTGGCAGAAGCCAACCAGAAAATGCTGGATAGCTACCTGGATTACAACGAACTGGATGCCAAGGTGAAAACGCTGAAGATCGACCAATAGGCACCCCTTTACCCCCGGGGGACGACCATTACTACCGATTCTTTTTCTACCACTACTGCGCCCGCAGCCATTCCTTTGGCTTTGCGCACAAATTTTTTCGGTGTTACCGTCACGGGGCAAAGACTGTCATTCCTTCTTTTGGAATGCCATGCAGCCAGCTCGGCTGCCCGCTCGATTACTGGCCCGGGGACTTTCCGGCCCGGAATGGATTTGATAACGACATGGGAACCTGCGACGTCTTTCGCATGAAGCCACAAGTCTTCCTTAGTGGCTAATTTCAGCGTCAGTTCGTCGTTATTTTTTGCACTTTTCCCTATAAAAATCTGGTAGCCCATACACGTTTCCTTGCGGAAGCGTGATTCGAATGACAGGTTCGGCGCGCCGCTTTGGTTCAATGAAGTGTCGGATTTCAGATAGGCGCGGAGCTCTTTCACCGTTTCCTGCCGGGCCACTGTCTCCAGTCTCGTTTGGGTCAGGGCAAGTTCTGCCTCCCGGGCTTCGATGTTTTCCTGAAGCTGCGCGATTTCGAGCTTTTCGTTTTTAGCTTTCCGGAAATAGGCTTCGGCGTTCTTTGCCGCCGAAAGCTCTGATTTTAGCCTGATCCTGACCGGTTCACCGGTATAAAAGTCAATCAGTTCGGCGAACTCCGAGCGTGGGGCTATCACATGCAGGTTGGCCATAATCAGGTTGGCATAGTGTTCGTTCCTGCCGGTCTCCGAAATGCTGCCCAGTTTATCATAAGCGGCCTCAAGGTAATTTCCCGTTTGCCTGATCTGTTTCAGCAGTTGTTTCGTGACTCTTTCCTTTTCCCGCTGAAGGTTACCTATACGGAAATAAGACAGGCAAAACGCGTTGACCGCTGCGATCGGGCTTGAAAAAACTTCATGTACCTCGCCGACCGGAAGCAGGCTCAGCGTGGTCAGTCCTTCGTATTCGGTCAGGTAAAACCGGTTGTCATCCAGTCGGGCAAGAACCGTTTCCACAATTTGCCATTGAGCAGCGAGGTCTTCTACCCCGGCAAGCTGCTCTCCCAAATACCGGTTGACCAGTTTCCCGAAAGTGGGGAACATCGTCTTGTAATCTCCGCCGAGGGCGATGAAACGGCTTTCCGACTGGTCAATCGGTTTGTTCAGACCTGGTTCCGAAAGGATGAGATCTCCGGTTAAACGGTTATTAAAAAGACTAATGAGACGCCCTTCCGGAGAAAAATGCAATAAGTTGGAGCGGTTGCCGAATAGTTTAAACACGAGTCGGTCACCGGTCTCAAAGTTCAGTGAAAATGCGCGCTCGTTTTCGTAAGGGGAAACCGAAGTGATTTCCCGTTCGTAAAGCGTTTTGAAGAGATCAACGCTGTTGGCCCGGGCCCGTTCAAACTTGTCGGGAAAGAATAAACTGGTAAAATCAGTTTTCAGAATAGCGCGGATGGTAAAATCCGGGGCCTGGTTACGCGAAAACGCTATAATCAATTCATCTTTGTCCTGGCTGAATGCACCCGATAACCGGGCTCCAGCGAGTTTTCCGGATATTTCGGGAACGAGCTTTCGCAGGAAAAAGTAGTTAAGGTGCATGGTCGGCTAAGGGATTGAAAGTTCAAGCCCGTCGAATGCGGGAGATACGTGGTCCGGCAGCTCTTTCTGAACCTGCGCATGAAGCCCCAGCTTATGACTGATATGCGTAAGGTAAGCTTGCGGAACTTTTAGCTCCCCGATTACTTCGAGCGCCTGCGAGAGTGTAAAATGCGAGATATGGCTGTCGCGTTGCAGCGCGTTGATCACCAGTACCCGGGTTCCGTCAATTTTTTCACGTTCTTCTTCGGGGATCAGGTTGGCGTCTGTGATATAAGTGAAGTCGCCTATCCGGAAGCCGGCCACGGGCATGCGGTGGTGCATCACCCTAATCGGGACGACCGGCGTGCCTTCTATCTCGAAGGGCGTGCCGTCGAAAGTGATTTTGGTAAGGCGCGGAACACCCGGATAGGGGTTCTGTGAAAAGGCGTAATAAAACTCTTCGGTAATCCTGGCCAGGGTAGGCGCTGTCCCGTAAACGGGCATATCCCGGTTTTGCAAAAAATTGAAGGCCCGAACGTCGTCCAGGCCTGCAATGTGATCTTTATGCGAATGGGTCAACAAAACGGCGTCGAGCTTCCGGACACTGAGCCTCAGCATTTGCTGTCTGAAATCGGGCCCGGTATCAATTACGATCGCTGTGTTCCCGGTTTCAACTAAAACGGATGTCCTCAACCGTTTATCCCTGAAGTCCAAAGAACGGCATACTTCGCACCGGCACCCGATGACGGGTACTCCCTGTGAAGTTCCCGTGCCCAGGAACGTTACTTTCATAATCCGGTTATTGGGTCAGTTGCGCTACAACTTCTACCAGGCGGTCAAAATTGAGCGGTTTCATCAATGCGTCGTCAAAGCCTGCTTCCCTGAAATCTTCGTCCGTATAGTTTTTGGCATTCCCGGTAATGGCTACGATCGGCGTTTTCGACTTGGCTTCGTCGGCAAGTCCGCGGATACGCCTGGCCGTTTCCATGCCGTCCAAAACTGGCATGTTAATGTCAAGCAGGATAATGTCGAAATTTTCCTTTTCCAGCAAGTGCAACACCTGTTCCCCGTTTTTTACAGCGGTTATTTCGTAGTGTTGGAATTCAAGTATCTTCCGGGCAAGATTCTGGATAACCGAGCTATCTTCAGCGATAAGCACACTCTTTGTGTAGGACATATTTACTACTTTTGTTAGTTGTATTTGGACAGGTGAATTTAGATAATAATTTGATCATGTTTGCCATGCTTCCACCTTATATTGCAAATAAAGCGGATTATCCATTACGTTTTAGATTTCAGCCTCATTTTCCGGCGCCCGTTACCTGTCTTTTTTTTTGCGCCGTTTAGCCCCTAGTTTCAGCCATGCCTGCGGAGTTCATTACCATCAATCCCATCAATCCTGAAGAAAGGAAAATCCTGGAAGTCGTTGCCTGTCTCCGTGACGGTGGTGTAGTTATTTACCCAACGGACACGGTATACGGGATTGGCTGCGACATTCACAATACCCGGGCGGTCGAACGTATTGCCCGTATCAAAGGGATCAAAGTTCAGAAGAATGATTTTTCATTTATATGCTATGACCTGAGCCATATTGCCGATTATTCGCGGGTGAGCAATGCGTGTTTCAAGCTGATGAAAAAGGCGCTACCCGGTCCGTTTACCTTTATTGTCAACGGCAATAATCATGTGCCCAAGGTGTTGAATTCGAAGAAGAAAACGGTGGGGATCAGGGTACCGGATCACGCCATTCCGCGGGCGCTGGTAAAGGAGCTGGGCAACCCCATCATCACCAGTTCGGTGCGCGATGAGGATGAGGTGATAGAATATTCGACCGATCCCGGGTTGATTTTTGAAAAGTTTGAACACCAGGTGGATATGGTGATCGACGGCGGCTATGGCGGAAACGTCGGTTCGACGGTGATCAATGCTACCAATGATGATTTTGAGGTAGTTCGCGAGGGGTTGGGCGATATTTCGTTGTACCTGTAACTGTTTCCCATGTCCGAGTATAGTAAATTTCCGCAGGTGCTTTTGTCCCTGCATTACCTGCCCAATCTCGCCTATTTTTCCTGCATGATGCAGGCAGAAACGGTAATAATCGAGTCCAGGGAGCATTTTCAGAAGCAAACGCTCCGCAATCGCTGCTACGTCAATACCGCCAACGGCGTTGAGATAATGAGCGTGCCGCTGCAGAAGCCGACGCGCCACGTACCGGTGGATGAAATTCGTATTGATTACAGCCAGGAATGGGTGAAGAAACACTGGCGCTGCCTTACCTCGGCCTATGCAAACTCCCCCTTTTTTGAGTATTATGCCCCCGATTTTTTGAAGGTATTGAACTCCCGGCCGGCCTATCTTTTTGATCTGAACCGGCAGTTGCTGACATTGTGTCTGAAATTTTTACGGCTACCGGTGGAGCTGACGTACAATTTGTCATACGAGCAGACGGTACAATATCCCGTTTTTGACGTCAGAAATTGCATAACTGATAAAAAAAATGTAAATAGGTACCAGTTTTACAGGCCCCATCCTTATTATCAGACCTTTGGGAACGGTTTTAGTGATAATCTGAGTATCGTGGATCTGTTGTTTAATACGGGGCCGGAAGCTTCCGAAATACTCCTGAAAAGCTCGGTCTTTCGCGAAACCGTTGAGTGAACGAAGTGAAGTGAATATTGGTTTTATGGTAAATAAGAGGCAACGGGAAACGTGGTGAGAAAGTAAAAGAAAACGCCCCCTCTTAAAAGTTGATTGAAATAAGAACTTTAATGCATTCCATCCATGGAAGTTAAATTTTCAAATAGAGTTAAGGAGGTAATCTCCATGAGCCGGGAGGAGGCCATGCGTCTCGGTCATGATTACATCGGTGCGGAGCATTTGTTGTTGGGAATCATTCGGGAAGGAGAAGGTGTAGCTATTGCCCTGCTGAAAAAGCTGGGGGTATCGCCTGAAGACATCCGGGTGAATATTGAACACGCAACGAAGGGTTCGGCTACCACCAATGTGAAAAATCTGAACAGCATTCCTCTTACCAGGCAATCTGAAAAGGTACTGAAAATTACCTACCTCGAGGCGAAGATTTTCAAAAGTCCGCTGATAGGTACGGAGCACCTTTTGTTGTCCATTCTCCGGGATACGGATAATGTGGCCACCCAGATTCTTCACAAACATAATGTCAGCTACGAAGTGATCAAGGAAATGTTGGAATATCAATCTTCAGGTTCCCGTCCACACATGGGGTCTGAAACGGAAGACGGAGATGATGAAGCAAGAGGCAGCTTCTTCGGCAGTTCTGCCAGTAAGGAGACCAAAGGCGCTGAAAAATCCCGGACTCCGGTACTGGATAATTTTGGTCGCGATCTGACCAAACTCGCCGAAATCGGTAAACTGGACCCGATTGTCGGCCGCGAGAAAGAGATCGAAAGGGTAGCACAGATCCTGAGCCGCCGTAAGAAAAACAACCCGATCCTGATTGGTGAGCCGGGGGTAGGAAAAACCGCTATTGCGGAAGGCCTTGCCCTTCGGATTGTTCAGAAGAAGGTTTCGCGGGTATTGTTCGGAAAGCGTGTCGTTACGCTTGATCTCGCCTCCCTGGTTGCAGGTACCAAATACCGCGGCCAGTTTGAAGAGCGAATGAAAGCGGTGATGAACGAGCTTGAGAAATCGCAGGATGTCATTTTGTTTATCGACGAGCTGCACACCATTGTGGGCGCCGGCGGTGCATCCGGATCTCTGGACGCTTCGAATATGTTCAAACCTGCCCTGGCACGCGGAGAAATTCAATGCATCGGTGCTACCACCCTCGACGAGTACCGTCAGTACATTGAGAAGGACGGTGCCCTGGCGAGACGTTTCCAGATGGTAATGGTAGACGCAACTTCGGTTGAGGAAACCATCCAGATCCTGGAGAACATCAAAGACAAGTATGAAGATCACCACCACGTGAACTACACCACCGAAGCAGTACATTCGGCGGTGAAGCTTTCCGAACGGTATATTACGGACCGCTTCCTGCCTGATAAGGCCATTGACGTACTCGATGAAGTAGGGGCAAGGGTTCATATCAGCAACATTACGGTTCCGGAGGATATCCTTGTGCTCGAAGATCAGATTGAGAGCATCAAGCAGGAGAAAAACAAGGTGGTGAAGAGCCAGAAATACGAGGAAGCTGCCCAGCTTCGCGACCGCGAGAAGAAATTGATCGACCAGCTTGACCGGGCGAAACAGGCCTGGGAAGAGGAGACCAAGAAGAAACGCTATACGGTTACCGAGCAAAATGTGGCTGAAGTAGTGGCGATGATGACCGGTATACCCGTAACCAACGTTTCGACCGACGAAAGTGTGAAGCTGCTTCACATGTCCGAAAACCTGAAAGGAAAGGTAATCGGGCAGGATGCCGCAATCGAGAAGCTTGTCAAGGCCATCCAGCGTACCCGCGTGGGGTTGAAAGACCCTAAAAAGCCGATC
Organism: Ravibacter arvi; assembly: GCF_039540405.1. Classification (NCBI taxonomy): domain Bacteria; kingdom Pseudomonadati; phylum Bacteroidota; class Cytophagia; order Cytophagales; family Spirosomataceae; genus Ravibacter; species Ravibacter arvi. The sequence continues at coordinate 190,945 of NZ_BAABEY010000029.1, read as the reverse complement.
GGGTCGTTTATCTTCCTCGGTCCTACCGGGGTAGGTAAGACGGAGCTGGCAAAAGTGTTGGCCCACTACCTGTTCGATAAGGACGATGCGCTGGTGCGTATTGACATGAGTGAGTACATGGAGAAATTCAGCATCTCGCGTCTGGTAGGAGCGCCTCCGGGTTATGTAGGCTACGAAGAGGGCGGACAGCTGACGGAAAAAATACGCCGCAAGCCTTATAGCGTAGTCCTGCTGGATGAGATTGAGAAGGCGCACCCCGATGTATTCAATATCCTGCTGCAGGTTTTGGACGACGGAATACTGACTGATGGACTGGGACGCCGGGTTGATTTCCGGAATACCATCATCATCATGACGTCTAATATCGGTGCGCGTGACCTCAAGGATTTCGGAGCCGGCATCGGTTTTACGACCAAAGCCAAGGTGGAAAGCCAGGATGAAGCCATGCGGTCGACCATTCAGAATGCGCTGCGGAAAGCATTTTCACCGGAGTTCCTGAACCGTCTTGATGATGTGATTGTCTTCAACTCGCTTGAACGCAAGCACCTGCACGAGATCATCGACCTGTCTCTTGGAAAACTGTTTGGCCGGATTAAAGGACTGGGCTACGAAATTGAGCTCACAGAGGCTGCCAAGGATTTCCTGTCCGAGAAGGGATATGATCCGCAGTATGGCGCAAGACCGCTCAACCGGGCTATCCAGAAATACCTGGAGGACCCTATCGCGGAAGAAATTCTGAAAGGGGAATTGAAGGAAGGGGACGTTCTGCTGGCCGACCATGATGGTACCAGCGAAAACCTGGTGATTGCTGTAAGAAGCAAAACGGAAGAAGTCGCCAACTGAAAATAATAGTGTGAACGCAAAGCGGCCCGCCATCAATGATGGCGGGCCGCTTTGCGTTTGCTGATTTTCTTTTCTTACTTTTCTTCCTGCGCCTGGTTGGCCGAATGGGCAGCAGCCGCCGGTTTTTTTATGACCGGGCCTGAGGTAGCCGGTTTGGCCGAAGTAGCCGGTTTAGCTGCAACGGGCTTTGCGGGAGCCGGTGCTGCTTTGGCTACCGGTGCGGGTTTCGCCCCTGCGACAGCAGTGGTTTTTACCGCTACGGGTTTTGCAGTGGCGGCAGCCGCAACCACCGGAGTTGATTTCTCTTTCTTTTCCTTTTTGCCTTTCCCGTCTTTCTTTTTCTTCTTATCCGATCCTTTTTCTTTTTTTGCTTTTTCCTTTTCAAGCTGCTTTACCAGCTTCTGTACCTTGCTTGCGAGTTTTTCGGAGGTCTTGGAAATGTTCTTCTTAATCTTCTTTGAAGCGACACCGATTTCTTCGATTTTGGCGGATAATACACTGCTGATTTCCTTTGCCAAATCCTTTTTTGCTGAGCCCATATGGTTTGTTGGTTTTACTGATCGCGTATCGTACTTGAATTGATAGACTTACAATAAAGGATATTAATTTTAAACCGCAAAAAAAGGGGTATTATCTTTTCATTAAATTACCGGATACCAGCTGCCAGAGCACGATTCCGCCGGTTACAGATACGTTTAGCGAGTGTTTGGTGCCGTATTGCGGGATTTCAAGGCAACCGTCTGCGAGTTCCATCACGTCATCGTCAACGCCTGAAACTTCGTTTCCGAAAACAATGGCAAGACGGTCCTCACCGGTCCACTGGAACTGGTGCAGCGGCGTGCTTTTTTCCGCCTGCTCTATGGCCAGTACCTGGTATCCTTCCTGTTTCAGTTGTGCAACGAGGTCTTGTGTACGTTCGGCATGTTCCCAGTCGACTGCGTTTTCCGCGCCCAGCGCGCTCTTGGTGATTTCGCGATGCGGCGGAAGCGGCGTATAGCCACAAAGAAACAGTTTTTCGATACGGAAAGCGTCGCAGGTTCTAAAGAATGCACCGACATTGTTCATACTACGGATGTTATCCAGTATGACTACCAATGGAAATTTTTTCGCTTCCCTGTAGTCTTCAACAGTCAGGCGATTGAGCGAATCCAGTGATAATTTTTTCATGGGGGAGTTGGTAGTCGGAAATCGGAAATCGGAAATCAGAAATCGGCGGGGCTGACAGGGCTTACAGCTCACCCCTCACCCCTCACAGCTATAACGGTATGGTAAACCGTCTGGACAATAGCGTCAGTTGTTCAATCACCGGCGCTGTCACCGGAATTCCTTCCTGTCGCCTGAGACTTTCGAATTCGCGTTCCGGGTCGCCGGGGATGAGCACTTTCTCTCCCGGAACTGCTCTGGCGCTCCGGAAGCGTTTGATCCAGTTGTCCATGTGCGATTTGAATTCCTCCGCCGGGCGAAAGCCGTCTACCCGCATGGCGCCTACAAAATGGCCGGTCCCTTCACCAACGCTTTCCCCGACATTCATAAAGCCGGCTGTCGCAAAGGGGGGGACCCACGGTCCGTAATTGGCGCCGGACAGTACGCCTGAAAAAATATCCACGATAGCGCCCAGCCCATAGCCCTTGTGACTGCCGTGTTCGCGGTCTGTGCCCAGGGGCAAAAGCCCGCCGCCGTTTTTTACGGCATTGGAATCGGTTGTCGGGTTGCCGTCCGCGTCCTGTGCCCAGCCTACCGGGGCAGGCATGCCTTTTCTTTGCAGTAGCTCAAATTTTCCGTAGGCTACTGCTGTAGAGGCGAAATCTGCTACGAAAGGCGGTTCCTCCCCGGCTGGTACCGCCACCGCGACCGGGTTGGTACCGAGCATTTTTTCGAGGGAAAACGTAGGGGTAACCAAAGGCGCAGCATGGGTCATGGTCCAGCCGATCATGTCCTTCTGAAGGGCCATCATGGCGTGGTAGCCTGCGATGCCGAAGTGATTGGAATTCCGGACGGAAATCCAACCCGAGCCTACTTTTTCGGCTTTCTCCATGGCGATTTCCATGGCGTAAGGCGCTACGACCAGGCCCAGGCCCTTATCGCCGTCCACGACGCCCGTGCTGGGCGTTTCGTGGACGATCCTGATGTTGGGGTTCGGGTTGAGCCGACCATGGTCGTACAGGCGAACGTACCCCGGAAGCCGCGCGATGCCGTGAGAGTCCACGCCCCGCAGGTCGGCGCTCACGAGGACCTCCGCCGCCAGTGCAGCATTCTTTTCACTGCAGCCTATTGCCAGGAAAACCGAGCGGGTAAACCCGAATAGTTGATCAAAAGAGTAAAGCTCCATACAAGAAAGATCCGGTGGCGGTGTTCCCGGTATTAGAGGTTGATTTCACCGACCATATCGCCGGGGATCACCCATTTGTCGAATTCTTCCGGCGTTACATAGCCAAGTGCTACAGCAGTTTCTTTCAATGTAGAACCATTTTTATGGGCTGTTTGCGCGATTTCGGCGGCTTTGTAGTACCCGATTTTAGTATTGAGCGCTGTTACAAGCATGAGCGAATTGTTGACATGCTTTTCGATATTGTCGTACAGGGGTTGGATACCGATTGCACATTTATCGTTGAATGAAATGGTAACATCGCCGATCAGGCGGGCCGAATGAAGGAAATTATAAGCCATCATGGGCTTAAAAACATTCAGTTCGAAATGTCCGGTAGCGCCGCCGATATTGATGGCAACGTCGTTTCCGAGGACCTGGGCTGCTACCATCGTCATGGCTTCACATTGCGTAGGGTTTACCTTCCCGGGCATAATGGAGCTTCCGGGTTCGTTGTCGGGGATGAAGATTTCGCCGATACCGGAACGCGGCCCGGAAGAAAGCATCCTGATGTCATTGCCGATTTTCATGAGGCTGACGGCTACCGTTTTCAGCGCACCGTGGGCTTCCACGATGGCATCATGGGCGGCCAATGCTTCAAACTTGTTTTCGGCGGTTACAAACGGGAGACCGGTGAGTGCTGCGATATGCCGGGCGACGTTTTCCGAATAGCCGGCAGGCGTATTGATGCCTGTGCCGACTGCTGTCCCGCCGAGCGCAAGCTCTGCCAGGTGGGGAAGTGTATTCCGGATGGCGCGCAGGCCGTGGTCGAGCTGCGAGACATAACCCGAAAATTCCTGGCCCAGGGTGAGGGGGGTTGCGTCCATGAAGTGGGTACGCCCGATCTTCACCACGTTCTTAAACTCTTTCGCTTTGGCGGAAAGCGTGTCCCGGAGTTTGATGATGCCCGGTATAGTTACTTCCTGCAGGATTTTATAGGCGGCGATGTGCATGGCCGTCGGGAAAGTATCGTTGGATGACTGCGATTTGTTGACGTCATCATTGGGGTGCAATGCTTTTTCCTTGTCGGTAAGCGCGCCACCGGTCAGCACGTGGCCACGGTAGGCAATTACCTCGTTGGTGTTCATGTTGGACTGCGTCCCGGAGCCGGTTTGCCATACGACGAGCGGGAATTGATCGTCGAGTTTGCCTTCCAGAATTTCGTCGCAGACCTTGCCGATGAGCGCGCTTTTTTCGCCGGACAGGACCCCGGCTTCGCTATTGGTGATGGCGGCTGCCTTTTTGAGGTAAGCAAACGCTTTGATGATTTCTTTGGGCATCTTATTGATGTCCTGAGCGATCGGGAAGTTCTGAATGGACCGTTGGGTTTGTGCGCCCCAGTACACATCAGCGGGGACTTGCACCTCGCCCATGGTGTCTTTTTCTATGCGGAATGACATTTGATCTGAATGAATAAGTTTTTACCGTAGGAGAAGCATTTTCTTTTCCCACATACCGGGTGTAAATTTAGGGTAGAATGCGGGAAACGCCAATAAAAAAGACGCTGCCCTGGCGGGTAGGGGCGAAGCGTAGCTGTTGGCTGAGGGAAGCGATTTGTGGTTGCCAGGCGATTTTTTAGAGGTAAATTGTAGAAAATGACGATTGGTTGGTAGTGAAATCAAGAATTATCTACTTTTTGACAATTTTTTTCGCCCTGGTATTTGACAAATAAAATTCTTCCCCTAGTTTTGCACCCACGTTTGACGAACGAGTCAACGAAAAAGACAAGTAAGTCAACGATTCCGTAGCTCAGTTGGTAGAGCAATACACTTTTAATGTATGGGTCCTGGGTTCGAGTCCCAGCGGGATCACTTAAAGCGCCTCAAAGGGCGCTTTTTTGTTTTATAAATGTCGTTTACAGGCTGTTTTCGAAGATAAGCACATCATTCTGATTCAATCCAGATCAAAGGATTCGGTAACCTATTCGGTAACCTGTTGAAAGTGGTAAATTAGGTTACCGAATGGAATGTTTGAAAGAGGCGATTTCTTGATCTAGGTTTCTCAAACATCGTTTTTTTAACCTTAAAACTGTGTGGATGATGAATCTCAAACAGAACCTGACTGTACTATTCTGGCTGTACAGACAAAAAGCGAAAGCAGACGGCAAAGCTCCCATTTATGCCAGGATTACCATCGACGGGAAGTACACCGAGCTTTCGACCGGCAAAAAGGCTACCCCGAAATCCTGGGATGCCAACAACAAGCAAATTCTTGGCTCAGGGCTGGAAGTAAAGCTGGCCAACCAGAAACTGACACAGGTCCAGACCGATGTCGAAAGGATTTTCAACGGGCTCCAGATGCACTTCAGGGAGGTGACTCCCGCAATGGTTAAAAATGTCTACTTGGGCAAACCGGCCATCGACGAACCCAAACCCATTAAACCCGCTCCTAAAAACGAACAGACCGTTCTGGAAGTTTTCGACGAGTTTGTTGTCCGATTTGAAAAGCGGGTGGAGAAAGGCAATGCGTCGCCCGGGACTTTAAAACACTGGCGCAGTACCCGGAAAAAGGTTGTGGCCTTCATCAGGTATCACTTTAATTCGGACGATATCCGCTTTTCGGAGCTTCCCGACACCTTCGCAGAAGATTTTTACGACTACCTCACCCTGTACGTCAAAAAGCCGCTGGCAGAAGTGACAGCCCGAAAACAGTTAAAGTGGATTAGGCAAATCGTAAAAATCGGTGTCAGGAAAAAGCTGATCGTCTCCAATCCGATGGACGGCTTCAAGTGCTCCGGCGGGGATGTAGAAGTTATCCCGCTGGAATTCTGGCAGGTGGAGAAGATCCTGCATAAGTCATTCACCGTTGAACGGATTGCTGAGGTACGAGACGCTTTCATTTTTCAATGTTTCACCGGTTTCGCTTACCAAGACATTTACGACCTCACTCCCGAAAACATTGTTCTTGTAGGGCGGAAGAAAGAACGCTGGCTGGTCAAGCATCGCGGTAAAACTGATGTGGGTGAAATGGTCCCGATACTCCCGATCGTGGAAGAACTGATTACCCAATACCGTAACCATCCGTATTGTATTACTCACAATAAGCTGATCCCGGTAAACAGCAACTATCGGTACAACAGTTATCTAAAGGAGATTGCCGACCTGTGTGAGATCAGGGATATCACCGGCAATATCCGAAAGCTCGACACCCACGACGCCCGGCATTTCTTTGCCGATATGATGCTCAACAACGGGGTGCCGCTGGAAGATGTCAGCAAAATGCTAGGACATAAAAGCATCCGTACGACGATGCGATATTGCAGAGTAAGAAAATCGCGGATCAGTGAGAGCGTGGCGCGGGTAAAGCAAAAGCTCTTTACGAAATCAGGGGAACTGAGAAGTTCGCTGCAGTTTGGGTAGGCTCGGGGATGACAACAGCCCGGAATGATGTTTGACGATTCCGGGCTGCTATTTTACAGGATAATCAGAGAGAATCTGACATTGGAATAATTGCTTTATAAAAATTTAGAATATGTCGTATATTTGTAATAAAAAAGTGTCGTATTTTTGCAAGTGCAATACGCTGATATACAATGAAAAATCGCCTGACTTTAGAAAAGAAAATCCTTAAGAGGATTGCCCGGAAACCGGGTAATGTTCTTCTAAGGGATGACTTTAGTGATTTAGGAGGATATGATCAGGTAGGCAGGGTATTAAGACGTCTTGTCGGGGAAGGAAAACTTATCAAAATTGGCTACGGTTTGTATGCCAAGACTAAGATCTCCCCTTTAACGCAGCAGCCCGTACCTACCGCTACTCTACCCAGATTAGGCAAAGAAGCTTTGGATCGTTTGAAAGTCCCAACCTTGCCTACAAAGGCTGAACAGGCATATCGGGATGGTCGTTCGACTCAGGTACCTACCGGACGTATGATCGGCGTAAAAGGTAGAATTTCCCGAAAGATAGGCTACAAAGGAGCGTATATAACGTATGAACAAGTCTCTGGATAAATCACTACTTGAAGAAGTAGCCCTTGTAAAATCCGGCATTAGTGAAGCGTTTATTGAAAAGGACTGGTTCGTAACTCAGGTAATCAAGATCCTGGTTGACAATCCTTATCTTGATTTCTCAATTGTGTTCACGGGAGGGACCGCACTCTCAAAAGCTCATAAGTTGATCGAGCGGTTTTCTGAGGATATCGATTTCAGATTTGTAGCCCCGAGTCTTGAAGGAGAAAGTTTATCAAAGATACGGAAGAAGCTATCTGACTTTAAAAAATTTGTAGTTAGGCTACTTGAAAAAGAGTTTCAAATTATCAACGTCGACGCCAGAGACTACAACCGGCACTTCACAATCTATCTAGCTTATCCGACCGTATGCGAACCTTCGGAAGTGTTACGCCCTCAAATTAAACTTGAACTCACGCTTTCGGGGTTATTATTACCTGCCATTGAATTGCCTGTCTCTTCCTTTGTCAATGAAGTTGCTGGTCAATCGCCGGAAATAGCAGGAATCCCTTGTATCGACCCTCTGGAAAATGCAGCCGATAAGCTTAGCGCCATTGCCTGGAGGATACCTTCACGGATTAGAGGCGAAGACGACAAAGAGCCTGACATTGTTAGGCATTTACATGACCTCGCAAAACTCAGCGAACGAGCCTTTAGCTATCCGGATTTCAAGCAGCTTGCCGTTCAGACGATAGAGCAGGATGCCGACCGCGGTGAAACGCTAGCAGGCTTAAGCATCCATGAAAAACTACAAATGATGATAAGGATTTTAGAATCCGACCCGATATACCCTGACGAATATGCCTCTTTCGTCAACGGAATGGTATATGACCAGGACACACAGACCCCAAGCTATACCGAGGCTATATCCAGACTTAGCTTGCTTATTGAGAAACTAATCTGATTCCAAATTAACAGGCGAAGAGAAAAGCTCAGCCCGTTAAAACATAAAATTTATATCTAACGACAATTATTGATTGATATTTAAATCAATAATTACTTTTTTGCTTGAAATATCAATCATCAGAATAAAGATGAATAAGAAAAAGCAAGTTGTCTTCCCCAAGTACACTATACTATTAGAACAGATGGGTGAAAATATAAAGCTTGCCAGGAAACGCCGTAAGCTCACAACTATCCAGGTTGCCGAACGCGCCGGGATTGCCCGCTCAACACTGTACCTGATCGAAAAAGGGAATACAAGTGTAACAATGGGAGCCTATTTCAATGTGCTAAGAGTGTTGGGTCTACAAAATGATATTGTAAAACTGGCGGCTGATGATGAATTTGGAAGAAAGCTGCAGGATCTTGAACTGCTGAAGTAGAAAACGCAGGCAATGAAGCAAGTGACGTTAATGATTCACTAGAAATGCCACTTACCTCGAAAAGCGCAAACGAACAGGTGGATAGGATGCGCCCACAGAAATAATAACACCGTTTATCGTCACCTGATGCCGCTCAATTTCCGGATTTTTGCTATCGCTACGATAAACGAACAATGAATACTAACGAACCTTTTCAAAGTATCGCTCTATGCCTGAACCTGTCAGCGTAAATCCCAGGACATTACCGTCTGATCCGCTTTTAAAAATCAGTTTAGATTCTGCTTCGTTTGCGAATAAGACATTCTCTGATTCCGGGAACAAGTTCTGCTCCATAAAGTGATTAAACTTGCCATATAAGTGATTATTGGCAAAAACGATACATAGCTCGTCGGAAGCTCCCTTGATCGCCCTATACTTACCTGAATAGCCCCTGAGTTGCTTTTCGGGCAAACTGATCCCCCGCTTCGGCCGTACCAAATCGGGGAATGAAAGTCTTTCACTTTCCAGAATTTCGTCAACGTGATTCATGACGCCCATCAGGTCAGTTGTTTCATTGGAGTTGGATAGCAATATCACCGTACGTTCCCTGGAAGAATTCCTTACGACCAGTGAGGTATATCCTCCATATATTCCAGAGGAAAACATATTATTTGAGCCTGAGTCGTCCGGGATAATTGACCATCCGGCTGCATAAGGAATTCCAGGACTTACTTCAGCCACCATGGTTCCATCCTTAATGAAGGATGGGGTCATAGCCTCATTGAAAGTAGCTGCGCTTACCAGCTTGTAATCCGAAAGTGCTTGTACCCATCGGAATAAATCGCTGCTAGTGGTAAAAATCCCATATGCGCCTTTAATGCCGGACATAAATTTGGGGTAGCGCTTCAAACTGTCTGTCTGAACCAAACGGTTCTGACTACCGTCCCAGGAGTAGTCGTAGGCATACTCCAGGGATAAGGATCTTTTGTGTCTCGCGCCGACGCTTGTATTTTGCATTCCGCAAGGCTTGAAGATGTTCCGGGACAGATATTCTTCAAACGGTATATTCGAAACAATCTCGATTATGGAGGCCAGCAGCAAATAATTGGTATTGGAATAATGGAAACCTTGCCCCGGCACAAAGGATGGTTGCGTTTTTTTCTCAGATAACGTCCCGATGATCGAAGCATTCGACTGCGAGGCAGACATATCGATTTCTCCTTCCGTCCAACTTAAAAATTCTTCAATGCCGGATATGTTTGATAGTAAATGTTTAATGGTTACACGGGGAAATGGCAATTCGGGTAAAAACCGGGTTAAACTATCGTCGTATTGAAGCAGACCTTTCTCTTTAAGCTGCATGATGGCAATGGCCGTAAAGGCTTTCGTGATTGATCCGATCTCAAAACGAGATTCGTTCGTTAAGCGGCGCTGCGTTCCTGCACGCCCAATGCCATAGGCAGATTGGAGCAGTACCTCTCCCTGATCGCTAATCAGTACGCATCCGTTAAAGTTTTGCCGATTTGACAGCGTATCAAACAGGGTAATTAGCTGTTGCTGTTTGGTTTGTGCGGCGGCTACGCTTATCGCGCAAATTGATAGAATGAGAATCCAACTTAAGGTATAGAGGACTTCCCTAAACATCGTCATTTTAAGCTAATTCAACAGATTGTAGAGCAGAACCTATGATATCCTGGCCGTTAGGCAGCAGAAATTTGTTTTGATACAGGATACGTCCTTGGAACGAAGACTGCGCAAGTGTCCTGAGAACGCAAAGGCATAGAGAAATCAAAAAAGTCAATTTTTTCATAGTAGTTGGTAGTCTTGGAAATTGCGGGTTATCCCTATTGTTTCGAGTAAAACGACGTGCTAATATAGCAAGTGTTATACCTAATTGTCTATCATACTTTACTAACCCGACCTTATGTAGGTACTATTCCAGAAATAGCTTCCAAGTACCAAATCCGTCGGACTCAAATCGCGGCTTCGTTAGGGGATGGTCATTCGGCTCAGGTACCTACCGGACATATGATCGGCGTAAAAGGTAGAATTTCCCGAAGATAGGCTACAAAGGAGCACATATAACGTATGAACGAGTCTCCGGATATGGGTTCGTTATCATGAGCTATAGAAACCCTTTCTATAACTCATAATTTATCGCGATACCAAATCCACGTCCAGGCAAGTCGCTTCCAGTTTTTCAGCGTTTCGCCACGGGAATTCTTCCATAGCCTATCCCTATAGTAACAATAAAATGCCGCAGCCTCTTTTTTCGTCGCTCCCTGCTGTAAAAAGTAAACCCTGACGTGGGTTTCGTCAGGGGGAATTTCATCGCCGAAGCCGGTCGTAGAACCTTCGTTCCGATTCATTTGGCAGCAGAGAATTTGAATTTTTCAAACATTTTTTCGATATCCGCCCGGTCATAATAAATGGTACCGCCTACCCGCATAAAACTTAGCTGCCTGTTGATACGTAATGCGTGGAGCTTGCCGGGAGAAATATCAAGCAGCTTCCGTACCTCCCTGGATTTGAGCCACTGCTTTGACGATTGACCGGTGCTACCAGGTAGCATTCGCCGTATCTCCTGTAACATTTGGTCTTTAAACCTTTCCAAATCGGCGACTGTCACCAACTGATGGGTATAAACCGCTGAGTGGTTTCCTGGTTGATTTTCCTCTTTCGTCATTTTTCGCCCGTTTACGTTATAGGCCATGCCTAAATCAGCCTATGCTGATCTGGCGTGGCTTTATACTGGTGAAAATAGCGGACGATAGCAGGGGTTTCTTTCCAGTCATTCTTTTGGAAGAAAAAGAATGAGGTTTGAAAAAGGGTTTTCCTGCCACATAGCTTCAGTATAGCGTAATAAGCTTGTAGTGGAAGCCTCATCCAATGTTTCATTCTGATGGCGATTATGATATATGTCAAGTTTTTTGATCAAAAAACTTGACATATCCGATTTGTAAGTCACTGATAGTGATGGATATGACTATTCTCAATTTACAGACTTCCCGCTTATAGATAAAACAAACCTCTCGACACTAACAGGTATAATATTTCCCCGGATATGTTATATCTTAACTTGTGAACTCGCTCTTTTCAAGTCAATAACGCTGTATGAACCGAAGCTTCTACTCATCCGCCCTTTTTCTTACCGCCTTGTATATCGCGGTCGCTGCCTTGAAAAGCGCTATCTTTTTCATACTTGGGACACGGGCGGGAGAGCTTAGCTTATTGGGCAGATTGCTCACTTTTGACCTTCTGGTTTCACTCGCGGTATCGCTGATCCTGCTGAAGTATTTCGTTTACAAAGGTTACCGTTTTACGTCCGGAGCGCTGGCAGCCTCTACGATGCTGTCCTTTATTGTTTTGTTTTTGTCAAAAGACGTCCGCTCAACCGGGCAATTCTCCGATTCTTATATAGTAGCTGTTTTAGTTTCGCTGATCTCAGGTATTGTATATGCAGGGGGCCTGATCCTTTCCAGGACGGGTGAAAGGCCATTGCTGAAATTGGCGGGAATCGTGCTGCTCTTCCAAGGGCTCATCCTGCTTTTCTGCGTTGTTTGGGCCTTGAACTCAACGACGTTCATGCTGGGAGGTACCTTAACAAAGGTGGAGCGATGGGCTTCCTTACTGACAATTCCAGCACATGTTTTGTTTGCCTTAAATTTCGCACATGAAAAGACGACAGCGAAAGATCCGGATAAAGCTGGCGGCGAATCATTAGCCACAGCCATGAGAGTGTTTACCTTCGCGGCTGTATGTTTCGGCCTCTTTTTCGGCTTGCGATTGGTAACAGAAAGTATCGTAATAGCGAATGGCACCAAACAGAATGACAATAACCTTAAAGAACCGGATCAACCTTTTGAAGCTCATATTTTTTCCAACAGCCGCGGTGAAAAGCTGCCGTACCGATTACTGAAGCCGCTGGACTATGATTCCACTCAAAAATATCCTCTCGTGGTTTGTCTTCACGGAAGTTCGGGCTGTGGAAACGATAATAGTAAGCAGGTGGGTTCTTCTTTAACCGCTCAATTACTTTCTGAACACGACAACCGGGTCAACTATCCCGCTTTTGTTTTTGTGCCTCAGTGCCCGACTGAAAAAAGCTGGGGCGGGGTTCCTAACTTTCCTGCTGTGGACGCATTGGTGTTTGAGGCCATCGATGACCTGGAGCGGAAACTATCCATTGATAAGGATAGACGTTACGTTACCGGAAATTCGCTGGGTGGTTACGGGGTATGGCATTTTATCACGACGAGGCCCGATATGTTTGCCGCCGCCACCCCCATTTCAGGAGCAGGAAGCCCTACGTTAGCTAAAAACAGTATCCATGTTCCGGTATGGGCCTTTCATGGCGCAAAAGACAGGAATGTTCCTGTAAAAGGCTCGCGCCTCATGATCGAAGCTATGAAAAGCGCAGGCGGCACTCCTCTTTACACAGAGTATCAGGATGCGGCCCATGATATAGGGGAGAAGGTTAAAAACACGCCTAGTTTATTGGATTGGCTTTTTGATCAAAGGGCTATAAATTAGTGGAATGACTTCAGATGAAAATTCCTCAAAGTTCTAGTAGATAACTGTTGATGAAGCGTTTTCGGACCGATTTTAAGGGAGTGACGGAAGACTGGTACGTGAGCAACCAGGGTAGGAAAAGACTATTAAAGTCTGCATATCAAGTTTAACTTTGTACAACAATGAAGTCTCGATTTCTCAGCCAATACTTCTAATTATAAAGATACTCTAATAAAAAGTTTAGCATGATGCGAAGCCTTCAAATGAGCCTAGAAATTCCGTTTTCAATTAGCTTAAACCTTAAAAACCCACTATATTTTCAGAAGAAGAATATTAAGTGTGGCATAATCTCACAAGTTGCTTTGCGCAAAGGCGAGCATTCTCTTCAGGCAATCCATAAACATGATTTGGTTTATGAGATTACCGACAAATATGGTGGTAAGTTTGAAATTGAGTTAAAAAGAAATAAAAGTGGATTTAAGCTTCAGGGGGTGCCTAAGCTAATCAAAAGAGATTTAAGAAACGACTTTCGAATTGACGGAGTCGGAAAATCCGGATGGAGTTTAAGAAAAGCTCAAATAGGAGCTGTGTATTCTTTATTGTCACACTGGTCACTGACCAATGAGGTTGCGACAATCGTTCTTCCTACGGGAACTGGTAAAACAGAGACAATGTTTGCGACGGCACTTGCGGCGAACGCAACAAGAACCTTGGTAGTCGTCCCTACAATTGACTTGAAGCTGCAAATTGCAGATAAATTCTCGACCTGGGGAATCCTAAGAGAGTTAGGCGTCATTTCGGGGACAACACCCAACCCTATCGTTCTTACACTAAATTCGACAATACAAGATGTGGTAGAAATTAATCAGACTAATGTTGTTGTTACAACTCCAGCACTAATTGCCAGAGCAGCTCCCAAGATCAAGGAAGCGCTTCAGACTGCTTTTTCGCATGTCTATTTTGATGAGGCCCACCACATTGAGGCATCTGAGTGGAAAGAGTTACGGAATTTGTTTCAGAACTCAAAAGTTGTTCAGTTCACCGCTACACCGTATAGGAACGACCGAAAGCCGGTAGATGGCAAGTTTGTCTATAACTATTCACTATCTCAAGCACTTAAAGATGATTGCTTCTCAAAAATTTCTTTAATTTCCGTTGATCAGCGCCACCCTAAGTTGAAAGACAAAGCGATCGCAGAAGCCGCCGTGGCCAAACTTATCGAAGATAGGACGAAGAGGGGATGGATTAGGCATAAGATGATGGTCAGAACTGAAAAGACAGGACACGCTGAAGCACTGTTCCTTAATTATAAAGAATGGTTCCCTGAACAACGAATTGTGGTTGTTCATTCTGAAACCAAAGGTAAAAAGGCTATCATTGAAGATATTAGGAATGGCGCCTATGATATAGTTATCTGTGTAGATATGCTCAAGGAAGGGTTTGACTTTCCTGACTTCAAAATTGCCGCAGTCCACAAGTTGCATAAATCCCTAGGCGTGCTGCTTCAATTCATAGGTCGATTTACTCGACCGCAGCAAGGGCTTGGTGACGCCTCTTTCGTGGTCAATTTTGCGGATGAGAACTTGTCAATCGAATTGGAAAATATTTTGCGAGAGGAAGGCTCAGGTTGGGAACACGTTATTAGCGAAATTGCGGATGCAAAGAAGGCAGATGCTGAATCACTATTATCTTTTTTGCAGGGCTGTGAGCCGTTCTCCGGTTTTGACTCTCCTAATATCGAACTCAACCCTAAGCTAGTGTATCCCGCTCTTAGCTGTGTTTGTTACAGATGTGATAAGGTTGAATGGAAGAATTTTAAGGACGCCTTTAACCTCTCGAAGTACGCTCTTACTCAGCCTTACCTAAATAAGAAAGAGAATGTTTTCTACTTTACTACACAGAAGCGAGAAAGAGTGAAATGGGCTAAAACGGATAAGATGCGTGATCAAAAATGGGATTTGATTGTTATGCATTTTGCGGAGAACACCAAGCTTCTTTATGTGGGTTACTCGGAAAAATTACTTGATGTTAAGGCGCTTGTGAAGTGCATAACGGCTAAAGATCCTGTTCCGCTTAATGGTGATTGTGTATTTCGCTCATTTGATTCAATTAAGCGGTTGAGTATTGTTCACGCCGGAATCTTTAAGCCGTCCAACCATTTACACAGGTACTCTAGGTTAAGCGGCGCAGATGTTACCACTGAGCTTACAAGATGGCGAGAAGGAAAAAGATGCCAAAAATCAGATTTTGTTGGAATAGGGTTTAGAGAAGGATTTCCGGTAAGCGTTGGCGCTTCTGTCAAAGGAAAGATCTGGAGTCCAGCGCGAATTGGCGATCTAAAAGAGTGGAAGTCATGGTGTCTAGCTATGGGTAGACTTATCACTGACGAGACGATCGACTCTAACCAGCTTTTACAAGATTCTGCTGAAAAAATTCAACTAGAGACCTATCCCGAGGGATTGATCGTTCTTGCTACAGATTGGTCAGAGGTTCTTTACGATAAAATCCACAAACTCAGTGTCGAAGCAGTGAAGTCAAAATCGGTGATGCTATCTGAGTGTATGCTGAAAAGCGTTTCGATAGCGGGTAATCGCGCCAATTTTATGCTTTATGTCCTGAGCGAAGAGATTTCATTTTCGATTATACTTGGCGGAGAGAAAGGCCATAGTGTTGAAGGCCTAGACCATAGTAGCATTACCATCGAAGGGCTGAAAAGCGAGCCCGTCCCGTTGAAGAAGTTTTTTGAGGAAAATCCGCCGACTATATTTTTACTAAATGGCTGCACCGTATCAGGTAGTATTCAAACCAATTATAATACATCAGTAACTTCAAAAATCCCAACCGATAGGATTGAAATACTACCATGGGAAGGAGTTAAATACACGACAGAATCGATGTACAAGGATGGAGAGCCACGCGAAAATTCTGTTCAGGAATACGTAATGAGGCGACTTGTCAATCTAGGAGCAAAGATCGTATTTAACGACGATAACTCTGGAGAGTCAGCCGATATCGTAGCAATATTTCATGAGGAAAATTTAATTCGGTTTGAAATGATCCACTGTAAATACTCGAAAGAGAAATCTGGAGCGCGATTAAAGGACTTATTCGAGGTCTGTGGACAAGCAATCGTTTCTTTGCGACACAAATGGAAACCTGAAGAGCTACTTAAGCATATGGAAAGGCGGAATGGTACAGGTGTGCTGAAAGGAAAACGATTTTATCACGGAGGCCTTGAAAGTATTGAGGCTGTGAGGAAAGCGCTCCGATACACCAATGTAAAGTTCGAATTTGCAGTTGCCCAGCCTGGCGTAAAAACACCAGACCTGACCGATGAAATGATGACTTTCTTAGGGTCAATATATTCAACAGTGGTTGAGATGACCGAAACCAAATTGAAATGTTACTTCAATTCCTGATTTAGTTACTAGTTCGCAATAACACCCGGCACACAGATGCCTTAGCAGCAAGGTGGAGTTAGAAAGTTTAATCTTCTTGCATTAACAATTGAAGAGCCCCTGAACTGGAAATTCTGTTATTTAAACCTCGGTTGTTTCTCACGCTTTTGTAAGCGCTGGAAGATCTTTCAGCAACTACTAATAATTTCAGGTCGGAGAAATTTTCCTTACTTCCCAACACCCCTCCACCAACCCGCATACCATATTATACAACCACAAAGTATCCTCCTTACACCCACCATCATCCGGATCGTCCGTGCTGAGCGCAAAAAACAGCACATGCCTCAAACACCTTTCCCATTCCTCAAGACTTCTTGCCTCGAAGAACTGCCGGATAGTCGAATGAGCACTCCCTATTGATGTAAACGTTTCCGGAGTGTCATTCGGTGATTCCTCAATGGAGAGTTGTTGATAGATCTCATGAGCAACCTTCATCAAATCGGATAGTTTTTCGATTGCGTATACTACATCCGAAGGACTACCAAGCCTGTAATAGTCCCGGGCCGAATAGGCCTCCAGGATCGTGCGCCACCGCGTCGCAAATTCATGAGGTTTGTAGGAATCAAAGAATTCCTCCAGTTCGGATTGGATACGCTGCTGATCAGAACGGGCAGGGATATCACTTGCCTCGACCGGATTTTCAATCGAGAGTTCTGCCGTTGGCTCGTTCGACCTGTCGAACTTTGCCCTGGTGGCCAGAAACGTCTCCTCTACCAGCACTATCAGTTGACCGGTCTTTTCGACAAGGTCGGCTGCCTGCTCTTCCGAAACCCGGAAACCGGCGTTATACCGGGACTTGACATAGGCCTGCTCCAACAAGACGAGCATTTCGGAGCCGAACAATTCTTCGCTAAGCTTCGGATTAAGCAACCGCGCTTGCCCCAGCCTTCTGCCGATATGGTGGGTCTTGTCGCGGTAGCCGGTCATTGCGTAAAGCAGCGCGGTCAATGACAGCTCACAGGCCTGGTGACAGAAAAAGGTGGTCAATTCATTTTCTCCTTTCTCTACATGCCCCTTCGCCATGGTGTGGAAAGATTTTGCCTTCCGGCTGAAGCTCTCAAACACTAGCCACACCCTGTCTGAAAACTTTGCCGGTAATGCCGGAACCGTAAATTCTTGCCCCTCTTTTAGGTAAATCCTCTGAGCGCCTTCCAGCGCAAGGGTGAAATAAAGCGCATCTTTCCTGTCGGTCACAGACTTGAAGTAGTGAGTAGTAAAGACGTTGACCGTATCAGGCGCTATCGGAGAGATCCGTTCCCGGATTAACTCCCGAAAGTCGGAGATAGGATTTTGCTCCTTGTTCTCAATAAATACAACCAAATTTGAAATCTCCAACGTGACGGCATCCTTCAATAGGAAAATAGCATCTGCCGGAACAGATTCGACAATTGCCGCTACGAGCCGGTTAGCCAGGTTTTCGTCAGAACCCGTTACGGCCGACTTCCCTATTTCGGCCTCCCCTTCTTCAGGTTGCTTATCTACTCTAACCACTGAAGGCCGGTTAGTAAGGTATACCGCCTCGATCATGGCGATCAGGTTTTCAAAAAAGTACATCTGACCGCCCGGCATAGCTTCTATATGCGGATGATCATACGAAATAGAATTGCTGAGCATCTGCCACAGGTAAAACCGGCAATCGGTCAATTCCCATGACCGGCAGAACTCTCGTACTAATTCACCTGGCTCAGCCATTTCCTCGGGCGACATCCAGACGGGATGCTGAAATTCGGGATTACAAGTAGCATGTCTCATGATCGGGATATTTAGTCGATGATGCTATCGAAATTCCTGACTGCCAAATTTCTAGGTTATCCCTACCTCGTATATTTTATTCAGAAAATAGCTGGCTTCCTCCCAAATACACCTTCAAAACCTTATATTTGAGTGTTTATATCACATCTGTATTATGAGCAAGACCATACATCAAGGAAGGAATATCAAGCGCTTCAGAGAAATGCTCGGTGTCAAACAGGAAGCACTTGCGTGGGAGTTGGGTGAGGACTGGAGCCAGAAGCGGGTTTCACTGCTGGAGCAAAAGGAAGAAATTGAGCAGAGTATTTTAGAGCAGGTGGCCAAGATTCTGAAAATACCTGCCGAAGCGATCAAAACGTTCGATGAACAATCAGCAGTAAACATAATTGCATCGACAGTTAATAATCATGATCAATCAGCCTCAGTCTTCTACAACGCGGTAATCAATCCGGTTGAAAAATGGTTTGAAGCATTAGAAGAAAACAAAAAACTGTACGAGCGTTTGCTTCAATCGGAGAGGGAGAAGGTGGAGTTGTTACAGAAGGTGTTGGATAGGAATTGAAGAACAATTCTCTGACGCTTATTATTCTGTAATCAAGTTATACTGAATTAAGGATTACTTATTCACAATGGAGATGTCTCTGCCACTCTCCGATTTCTTGCCGTTAAATATTTTTTACCATACTAGACCTAACAGTCTCTTGTTTAGTAGTTCAGCAGTAAAAAGTGTACGATTAAATAGAATCTTTTCTTAAGTAAAACCTTTTTCTAGAATATGCTTTGTCAATGATCAATCAATGAGTATCAGTTTTTAACGACTTCAACTAAATTTTTAAATTCCGAACTAAGTACTTCCGGTGTTGCTTCTGTAAGGTGCGTGTTCTTTATAAACCTATAATTTATTAAAAATAAAAAATTCTCCAAAGTCAATGGCATAATAATACCACATTCAAATAAATATTTTACTACCTCATTTCTGTCAATCTTATAGTATTCTTTTAAAATAACAGGGGTGATTAAAGCGGATACATTTTCAGATAAAATAAAGCTTTCAAATCTCAGTCTAAATTTAGTTCTTAGCATTGCTATAACATTCTTCGATTTAAAGTGTCTAAAGCTTAATTGATCAAATAATCTTAACGTAGCATATTCACTTGTCTCCAAGGTTGCAAGAATCCCATTAAAGCTCCTTGATAAGTCTGAACTATTATTCCAATCATCTCGACATTTATACCTTAAATCATGATCTACCTCATGCCATCCTTCAGACAAAATCGTTCTTAATTGAATTTCGAAAGTTGCATCTATCGTATTGTCATTTACTATAGATTTAAACTCATCAATATTTTCGAGAGGAAGTTGACAAACTAAATTGATTCTAATCGGCTCAAAATTTGTTTCCGTCGCTTTATCAATAGTTTCTTCAACAATATTAAATAGTTTGGAAAGTCGAGAATATACAATTGCTATATCATCAGAAAAGTATAAAACTATTCTAATGCCAATTATATCTCGCATAAGCTTTGTTTTTCCATTATAATAGTCACTTCCCTTCATTTTTCTTTTCGATTCTACAGATGAGAAAGACTTAACTCTTTCAAAAATTCTAAAGAAAATACCAACCCTAGAAAACTCATCTTGCATACTTGATGAGAGGTTTCTAGAGAGCCTATTCAAATTTTTACTTTGATACATTATTTAAGAATTTCAGCTTTAATTATAGGTAATTTATTTATGTTTAATCCAACTTGCCCGCCCCTAATCTTCATAAAGTCTCGCTGAACAAGTCCATCTATTGATCGCATAACACTCTTATGTTGGCTTTTGTCAAAACGATGGAGAAGATGCATTATGTGTTGCGACCTAGCATCCGATATTTCCATTACTTTCCTGAGTATTTCTGCTTCAAATTCCGTAAATAGAGATGTTTGGTCATTATGATATGTGTAATTTTCAAAAATCTGACAATCTTTAAGCTTGCATTTTACCGTAGAAATCTCTGGACTTGAGTCTATGTATAAATCGTTAGACACTAAACATGCATCGAATATACAGTCAACAAAGCCTACACCTTTTAAAATGTCTAAATCGAAGTAACAATTTTTAAAGTAACAACTTAAAAAGATTGTATTTTTAACCTCAAAATCCTTAAATTTTATTTTAAAAAAAGTTGTATCATAAATCGTTAACTCTTGGTAATTCCTTACAAGTTCTTCTCGTAAAATAATATCGTAATTAAAAATTGATACTGGCTGTAATTTCTCTTTAACATCATTGATTTTCCCCCAGAGCGAAAATTTATTTTGTTTATTCTGAACTTTATAAGCAGTGCAAGCTAAGTCCAGCATATAGAATGAATAATCACGAGCAATTATATCAACAGAGGTTTCGCATATAATCTCTCCAATCAAAATACCAAATACAAAATCATTAATGAATCCAATTTGAGATTCATCGCGCCCTTTTCTGTCTAACAGTGCATGAGTAGCCAATGTGTCAACAAGATTATCTAGGCTGGGCTTTTCTTGGCCGGAATATAAAGTCCTTGTATATTCAAGTAATTTATAATTTTGATCTTTTATGATTTCCTTAAAAAACTCCTTTGATTCGACTGTAATATCAAATTCAAGAAGCATTTTAGCTACATTTTTAAAAATTTCATATTGCTTTTCAACTGTAATTATCAAATGTTGCCTTTCCTGCTCTCTCTCTAACATTCGATCAAAGTATTGTTTAATAAGCAATTCTGGATTTTCAATTTGTGTTATAAATTCATCTTCACTGATATTTTTTAGATATGTTAACAGAACAGGGTTTGCAATATATTGTATTGGGATATTACGATTTTTCGCAATTCCAAACCTATGCTGACCTAGCCAGTCTTTAATTTTGGGTTCTTTAATTGAAAATCGGCTTACAGAAAAACGATCTTCCCATTTTAGGAACCATTTTTCAAACTCTGACCCATTAAAAATTGCTGTTTTTCGAGTAGTTAAAATAACCTTTGCGTTATGCTCAAGTAAACTACCAATAGTGTCCAACATAGACTCTATTTCCTCAAATCCTTTAAAAATGTCAATATTGCTAACATTTACTTTTTCAAGTAATTCGTCAAATCCATCAATTATAAGTGGAATACGACCTTTTTTTATCTCATTTATAACCAATTCTGAATTCAAAGTCGGAAATTCAACATCTATCTCATCAAGAAGTATGTATCTAAAGATTTTTGCTCCTCTATTTTTTGCCAACTCTGTAAACAGCGGAGATATTATTTTTTCATCTTGGTTTAATAAAATGCTGAGTATTTCGTAAGCTGCACAGGTTTTACCATATCCAGCCGCAGCCTCTAAAATAATCAATTGAGGTTTGGGTCGTTGTAGGATAGTCAATACATTTTTTAATAAATCGTTTGATGTGTCTCCTATATCTCCGTCGAACAATTCAAAGGGACTTCCTATGTATTCATATTGAGATCCTAGTAAGCTTTTTGTTTGTTTAGCAACAAAATCTGTATATTTCTTTTTGAGCCTATTTTTAGTTGATTCATAAGAAAAAAAACTCTTAAAAAGTTCTAATTCTATATCTTCTTCCGAACTGCCAGGTTTTATATTGACGGCATATCCTAATTTTGAATATTGCTCCTTAATTTGTGATGCTCTATCCTGAGTTTCTTTTGAATTTGAAAACAAGATTATGTCAACACCAAAATATCTACCTTTTTTATATAAAAAAATTGCCAGATTTTCCTCATCTCTTTTTATTTCAAACCCATATGTAGCATATACGCTCTCTATTTTTTTTATATCCATAAGTAAACCTGTTCTGATAGAATTGGAAAGATAAGCGAGAAGTCAATTTGTAGATTAATATACTTTTATTAAGGCTCTGTTTAATAACAAGATAGACTTGCCTTTTGCTATTGGTCTCTTAATGTTAGTAGCCATTCTTTCCGAATGCATATCTCCATACTATAGGGCCATTACTTCATTCAAGCTTAACTCAGTAGAGTAAGCAGAAAATTCAGAAATGACACAACGAGCTAAAACAGAAGCCAGCGACAAATAGGTAGGGGCATAACTATTTTCGTTAGAATAGGACAAATCGGCACTCAATTTATACAAATCCTCTTTATTGTTCAAGATAAAGTCCATCGGATTTAGCAAACAATATTTGGCGCAAATCGTCAAGATTGTTATAATACTATATTGCATATATAAATCTGGGTCAATTTCAATAAACCCGCTTGGTTTAGTACAATTATAGCCATGCGCAATCTGTGGGTGCACCTCGTTGAAAAAATAGTCAATATTATATGGGACTGATAAGAACTGCTCACGAGCCATCTATCCGACGTTGGAGAGTCGGGCCGTGTAAATTAAAGTGCAGCAAAAAGGAATATTAGAATACGATTTTTCAACGAAAACTCAAACTCCTGAATGAAAAGTTTGATCAACCATTACTTCGAGCTTAGGAACGATAGATATATCAATCAACAAAACCGAAGTAAACACATTCGAGGAGAAACAGGAAGCTCAATAAAGGATGATCTGCTTAACCCTCACGGGCAACCGCCTCCCCCACTCAAAGAAAAAATGACGGGGCCTGTCCCCCTGGATGCAAGCCCATTCGGCGGTTTACGGCGCGTAGGGCTGTGCGCTTGAGCTAAATAGCCGGATGACGAAGTGAAGGCTTGCGGCCGTCATTTTTTGCTTTGTAACTTTCGTTTGCCCTGGCCGAGGCATCCTCGAAAAATTGATCCACAGTAAAAAACCTGTAAAATGACGCGGATGTATATCTAATAACCAAATCCCAAACCTCGTTTCCTCCTTCTCACTCTTCTCTGACGCTGGTTCAATTCGACACTGATATCTTGAGCCATCGCCTTTTCAAGAGAAGCCAGCGAATAACTCCGCCCCAGATCAGAACCTTTCATCTTGACCCTAGTTTTGGTATGAAAGAAGGCTATTCCTCTGCCGAGGTAGGTTTTGTAGCCCTCGCCTGCTAATTTTTCTTTCAGTTGCTCCATTGACGAAACCTGCGGTAGTAATCTGTCAATTGTTGTCTTCAGCTTTAAATGCACCTTATCTTTTAATTCAAGTTCATTCCTGTTTTTCTGGTTGATCCGCATATCAGGAGTCGGTATCAAGGAGAGCTCCTGTTCCATTCTCCGGCAGAACTTTCCGGTGCGGGCGTAGTTGTTGAAATGATCGGCGGTGTTTTTACCGTTATAGTTGATCCGGTTAGCAATGAGATGAAAGTGCATGTGCTCGGTATCCTGATGCCGGAAGACGACCATCTGATTTTCTTCAAAACCAAACTCTTTGGCAAATTCGGTTGAGATCCGGATGATCTTGTCATTGTCAGGCCGCTCGCCCGGAGCGAAGCTAAAGGACTGGTGCCAGACGTATTTAGTGAGCCGTTTGTTGTTTTGGTGATTCTCCAGGTACTGTCTTGCCAGGTAATCCAGGTTGATCCTGCCGTCACCGTGTGTTTTTATAGCCAGGTTCTGGATATAGACCAGCTCGCCCCGGATATCCTGGGGCTTGAGCTCCTTTTTCATTTTGGCCGTCAGCTCTTTGTCGTAGTAGCAGTATTCCAGTATCCCCTTGATGTAGCTGCCCAGGCTTGCTTTACCGATCATTTTGTTTCAAGTTATCGTTTTTGGTCGTTACGGCTTTCAAGGTATCTGCGATCACTTCGTGAATTTTATCCGGAGTTTCGGGATTGGTCTTCTCCGCTTCCCGGATTTCGTCCAAGGCTTCAGAGTAGTAAGCCTCATATTTTTCAAGGAGTGCTTGTAGCTGTTTTGCCATCCGGTTTCCGCTTTCCAGGATCAGCTCCTTACTTTCGCCCGGTTGGAGCATTTCTTCCAAGTAGCTGTTCGTTTGGCTTATCCAGGCATGGACTTGGGTGATGGTATTTTGAAAGCTACGGATTTCAAAGCTTTCAAACGCCCATCGGGTAACCAGGTTAGCCAGCAGCCTGATCCGCTGGCTGCTTTCCTGCCACTCTCTGGATAGCATCTGCCGGTCTTTGGTTTTCACTACTGCCAATGAGAGGATTCCCGCGAGTTGCTCCAGTACACGGATCGTTTTTGCCATTTGGGGAGGCAGCGTTCTTTTCTGCGGTCTTTTAAAAGGTACGTCCAGCGCAAGTGTCAAAAAATACTCACTTGCTGACAGGCCGCTTTTCCGGATTAAATCATTGATCCTGGCTTTCTGCTCCTGGCTTACCCACACTGAAAAGTGGGCTCTTTTGGCAGTCCCCTCTGCTTTGGGTGGTCTGCCGATTTTGGTTTGCTTTTCCATATTCTTCGAGAAATTAGCTATGAGCCTGATAAGGCGAATAGCGGGGTCCAGGGGTTTTCCCCTGGCCAGTTTCGCCGGTCGTCGCCCTTTTGCGACGTACCGGCGATAGCTGGCTGTGAGCTAAGCCACCCCTACGCCCTATTGATGTTTACGTATGGCAGCGTTTGGCCGCAAAAGTTTAAAAAAGTTCACTTGGCTGTTTTACGTGCTGATTTCTGGTTCAACGGTACCAAGACTTCTTGCTTTTTGGAGTCAAACACAAAATGAAGCCCTGGTGTAGGTTCACCTTCTGGCGCTATTTTTAGCACCAGGTAACGAACCTTCTTTTTTTCTGTGACCCTACCATTTTGAGATAAGACGGTGTAGTCTTTTAGATTCTCATACGTATTGACAGCATTCCGGATTTCTTCAAACCGCCTTTCTGTATACGCCAGGTAAAAGATAAGTATCGCGATCAAGGTGATCGCTGCTGCTATAGGCACTGCTATCCCCAGTCCCAGTAACCAAGCTTGTTTGCCTGAAGTGATTTGAAACACCCGCTGACTTTTTCGGATTTTGAACTGGGCTTCTTTGATGATCTCTGTGGTATCTTTGACCTGGCCTGTTAGTTGCTCGAAGAGTTCGCGAAATTCTTCCAACACCATCGAAGTCCAGTCATCCATGAGGGTACCGTACTTTTGGGCGTACTTCCCCTTCAACCGGTTGAGCCTTTCTCCGATTTCCTCACTCATAGCCGAAGTTTTCTCTCAGTTCCCTCTTCAAGGTGATCCTGGCACCCGGGTAATACTTGTCCAGGTTGAATCCGCTGCGAATACCGTCCAGTATCTGAATCCCCAACAAACTGTTGGCATCAAAATCGCCGAACCTTTTGTACGCTATCCCCATGGCATGGCACCGGGCGGCCAATTCTTGGGATAGCTCCGGGTATTGTTTGAAGGTGCTGATATTCTCCCAAGCCGTTACTTCAAACTGCCCTGCAAGGACCTGCACCATTTTGTCGAGGTATTCCCCGCAGGCTCTATACGCTCCGCCTGCTGCCATGATGATGTGAAATACGGCCTTGAAACCTACTTCGTCGCACCAGGCCTTAAAGTCAAGATCACGGGCAACCAGGGCCGGGAATTGTTCGCTTTCCGGTGCGCCGAAGTCCATAAAGACTTCCTGGAACGGGCTTTCAGAGAGGCTTTCCACGTAGCCGACGAAAATATCCCTTACCAGTACGTCGCGCTTATCGATCAGAGAAATACTCTCGAGTCTCTCTTCGCCCAGGAACGTGAGTTGCCTCAAAGAGGTTTTGGTCGAACTGTCCACATCGACAAACAAGGAATGGCGATTCGATTCAGCCAGGGCGCGTAGGTAGGTATGCAGACTTTTACCGACCCCACCTTTGGCCTGGAGTATAAAATGAAATGTACGCGTCATGGTTCTTTTGCAAATTTGGATTTAACAATCAGGTTTTTCTGTAAGTCGATTTTGTCTGGGTCTGTCCAACCGGGATTCTCTTTTGCCTGTAGGGGATTTTCAGGCTGAACTTCCCTGGAAATAAAAGCCGGTGGATGGACTGTCTGTTTGGTTAGCGGTTTTAAGGGGCGCTTTTTAAAATGGTACCGGCAGAATTTAATGTCGGCTGCGTTAATCATACCTTCTCGCCCAAGCTGTTTACAAATCATATCGGCGATATAGACGGCCGACATTTCCGATTCGATTAGCTGTTGATAGAGCCGGTAGAGAATACGCCTGCGTTTCTTGTCCCGGCGCTCAAACAGGTCGATGAGGGTTTGTTTATCCATCGTGCTCATCTGTCTGAGATTGCGCTTCGGAAAGAATACCCTCTTCCTGCTTCCACTTGTACACGTTGGCCCTGATGTATTTAATGTCATGCTGGGTTACCCAGGCTTTTCCCAGATCCTGGTTGATGAGCTCTGTCAGGTACGCAATCGAATAGGGCTTTTCAAAAAGATGCCGGTAATAATGGTAAAGGAATCTTCTTCGTTTGGCGTCCTTTCGCTCGTAAAGCGTGAGGAGCAGCTCTCGTGTGAGCTTCGGGCCGCTGGTTGATTGGCTTGGTAGTTGGTTCATTGGCAAACGAGCTTTCAAGGTGAAACATACCCCAAAGCTCGCTTGCCGTTTATGCCAAAACGTTCCTGCCGTTCCGGCTGGAATAAAAAGAATGTTATAGGAAATTTCCGGATTTTTCCGGTTTTAAAGGCTTTTGATCAAAAGACTACAATCCCTTACGTATTTGTAACGCGTTTGACTTGGCGAGCAGTTGAACGTATCCTGCTCTTCGGCCTGGAAAACCTTTTCAAAAGATTTAGGAGAAATATCGTGTCGGAGCCAGGAGTTGAATAATCTGGCTACCTGCGGGCCGGTAAGCTCCTTCTGGATTTGTCCTTGCTGGTTCAAGCAGTAGTAAAGTGCGCCTAACAGCAGCCTGGAACCATTGCCGCTTTTTCGAAATTGGTAGATACCTCGGGTTTCTGTTTCACAAATCCACTGTTCACCTAAAAGGACGCTGAGGAGTTTTAAAAATTTTGCTTTTCTGGTCTCTTCGTCTTTCCCGGTCAAAATGTTATGAAAATGAAGATAGAAGACATTTTTCGAAGATCTACCTTTCCCCACGTCGCCAGGTGATTCCAGTAGGCTGCCAAAGCTTGCTTCCATGTCTTTCTTCCAGCTCGCTAAGCTAGGAGCAGATTCTTTTTCTTTTGGTCGGCTATTTAGCCACTGGTAGATTTCAGCTATGGTCTGTCGTTTAGCTTCGGTGGTGCTATAGTCAGGTCTCGAAAGGAGATTTTCGACAATTGAACGCTTGTGAGAAAGTAGTTGGCAGAACCGGCCACGCATCAGATTAATCCGTCTACGCTTATACGCTGGAATAGTCCAAAACTTCACCGGCTGGGTCAAATCCGCTCGTAACTCATCAATAAACCGATGGTGGTCATCATCGATTGAGAAAACAAACCGGTTGTGATACAGGATCAATAGCCGGTTTAAGAAAGTAAGCTCGTTATTGTAGAATTTACCTGTGAACTCCTCCGACAGGTATTTGAGCAAGGGGTATTGTAAATTGGAATGCAGGTTCATCTTTCTCTTCGTTTCGTTTTACACTTGGACCTGGGGGCAGATACCCCTATTTCACGGAATTGACTACTAAAATAGAGAATCAGGACCTTTTCCCGAAATTGTTTTAAAGAAAAATATTTTCCGAGAAGGTATACGATATACCAGCCCACACCGAGTAGAGATAAAATAGTAAAACTGCGAAGATTTGCGCAGTTTTACCACAACTATAGGGTAGCGCCATTTCTTCGTCTATTCAGCTCGTATGACACGCATTACAACAATGGTAGCAGCCATTAATTCTAACGTACCGATACTTGGATTTTGCAGTTTCTACGGCTGTTGAACAAGAGTAGAATTCTCCCAGATACGTATAATTTGACGAAGGAAGAAAACGACATCCATCTTTGTGAACCTCGTTATCGCCGTTTGATTGTTGATTGTGATTTAAGTAATACTTCGCCATGATTTTTAGTTGTTTAAAAATGCACCAAAGTCGTGTCCCAATCGTGTAGCATCGCTTATTTTCGTACGGAGTACCAACATCCCACGGAAAGATTACAGCTATCACAAGGATAAAGCCTCGACAACTTAGGCTTCAGAACACTTGCTTTCTTAGTATACTCTTTAACGTTCAAAAGATACTACTGCAACTATCTCAAGATCAACACATTTATCTCCTTTAGTATATAGGTAAAACTGTCAGTATCCATATGTTGATTTGGTATAACTCGTCTCATATTGCCATATTTGCATTTGCCGAAGGTAAAATACGCTAACCGCTTCTGTTCCAAAATGGTCAAATTCCGAAACCTTATACGGAAAAAGCCAGGGGCCTGTCAAAAGCTATTGAGACCTAGGTAGCGGGCCGGAATGTCGATGCTCCTCTTGACAATAAGATACTCGGACTTGTTTGTGATTAAATGGCGTATAGTTTGATATGGATACAGAAAGCATAACCATTGAGTATAAAAGCCTCAGAAAGGTAACTTCTGGTGATGCTGGTTTCAAAGACCTCGCTGTTACCTGTGTATGTTTTGCTAATACCCTGGGCGGTAAAATAGTGATTGGCATAGAAGACAAGGACAAAGAGCCTCCCTCAAACCAGACTATATCAAATGAGCAAATGAATGCCACGATCAGCCGATTGCGCTCATTGTGCTTTAATGTAGGGTTGGTGTTAAATGACAAGGAGACACATCCTAACGGTGGGGAATATTTTTCTATCGCGGTACAACCGGCGTTGAAATCGCTGGCTACAACTTCCGACGGCAAAGTTTACATCCGGATAGGCGATCAGTGTCAGTCGGCAAGAGGCGAAGACATACTCCGGATAGCCACGGAGAAGGATGCTTTTCAATGGGAGCTTCAACTTCGTAATTACCCTATATCTCAGATAGACACGGGCAGTATCGCTCAGTTTTCCAATGAAATAAGGGCTTCCGACAGGGTAAAGCAGTTTGTTAAAGATTTTGATGATATAGCCATCCTGGAACATTATAATCTGATACAAAATAGTATTCTGACTAACCTCGGTGTACTCTGGCTGGGAACGCCTCAAATGCGGAGTAGATTGGTGTATCCCATAACGGTTCAGTATTTGGTATATGACGAACTGGATAAGAAAGTCCGGAAAGAGGAATGGCTGGACTATATGCAGACACCAAAAGAGTTAATTCTGGATATTGAACAGAAAGCGGTGGAGTTGACCTATTTTGATGAATTTCCCCAGGGATTCTTTAGAAATAAAATACCTCACTATGATAAAAGGCTTGTAAGGGAATTGCTCATTAACGCATTTGTCCATAAGAGCTTTAGTATCTCCGGCGATATATTCATAAAAGTGTATCCTGACAGACTGGAAGTTACCAATCCGGGAGGGTTGCCCCTGGGCATAACCAAGGATAACATATTACATACTACCAGCCGAAGAAACCCTCACTTGATAAGGGTTTTTCACGACTTGAAACTCATGGAAGGCGAGGGCAGCGGTTTTGATTTGATGTATGAAATTGCCAGCAGGGACTCCAAGCCCTATCCTGTGCCGATTTCTGATTTCAACACGACTACTGTTGTCCAGTATTCGGAAATCCTGGATGAAGAGGCTTTGATGATCGTCGATTTTATCGGCAGGAACTACCAGCTTACCCAAAAAGAGACAATCGCTTTGGGCGTGGTAGCCAGACACAAGAAGATCCTGGCCACCAATCTTACAAAGGCACTACAGCTCACAGAAGAGGATCGGCTGAGAACTTACGTGAGCAAACTGATTGAGCGGCACATCCTTATTACAAGGGGGATCAAAAAGGGGACGGAATACCTGATTAACCCTAAGCTGATTTCCAGTGCAAAAATCAATGTAAAGCCGACCTTAAAGGTAATAGAACCGCATAGGCTGGAGGCTTTAATAGAAGCCGACCTGGGCAGATATCCGAAAAGCCAGATTATCGATGTACACAAGCGGTTAGAGGATGTTCCGATAGAAGACATAAGAAAAAAGGTCTACTCGATGGTCAAAAATGGCGTTTTGGAGCATACACCCGACAAAACCTATCGCAGGTACTGGTTGGCAAAAAAAAATAGAACTGAAAAAGAAAACAAATAAGAAATAACACAATGTATTGACAAACAGAGTATTAATTCTTTTTCGTATTACTATTCTTAATAAAGAACAGGCCTCCTATCTCCAGGTAGGCTGATAAGGATCTCAATCAACAAGAGTTGATGGAGTCCAAAACTATATTGGAGCACGACCTTATCACTCTGCAGACATAACTTGCCGTGCAAATAAGGTAATAAGCAAGTAGAAAACACTCTTTTAAGTAAAGAAAGTGCCTAAACGCTTTGAGAGTTTTATTATATTTACTCTTTGACTGGTTCAATATGAATCCTACCTCCTCTAATGACATCAAAAAAACTAAAACTTTACAAAGATATTTTCATCTCTTCGTTGGTAAGTTTGATTTCATCACACTCTGCCAGTAGTGAAGACCTCATACAGTCTACTTTCTCAGAAAATACCAGGGATGACTTAAAAGTTTTACCCAATGACGCGACGCCTAATGTAACTGGGACAGCTAAACCGAAACTGACCAAACCTTTCATTTTAAAACGATTCGATGAGCTTCATGCCCTGAATCTATCACACAGGAGTCATCGCTCACATAGCTCTCACAGATCCCATTATTCAAGTAGCGGATCTTCTTCAAGGGGCTCATCAAGTAGTTCTTCATCAGGTAGCAGCTCTCCATCGCGAAGCTCTTCTTCCGGTAGTTCTACCAAGCAACCTAGTAACGCCCCCTCATCAAACCTCGGAGCAACGTCAGGACCAGCTTCAAATCTAAGCCAGCCTGTTACACCTCGCTCCGGTGATCAAGCACAGCAACCAGCGTTTAAACTAGCAGATCCTAAAAGATTTAAGTTGGGAGACCGGGTCATTCGGCTAGGGATGAAGGGCTTGGATGTTACCGAGGCAATAAATATTCTGATAAAGAAAGAATACTTGATTTCGGAATCTCAATCTTTCACCGTTGAACTCGAATATACTCAGGTTATCAGCGACGCTATTAAGAGATTTCAGACAGATAATGGTATTGAGGCGACTGGCATTATAAATTCACAGACCGTATCACTATTAAAACTCTGAAAATGGAGATTATAGAGTGTACAAATAAAGCGATCATTCTACGAATTGATACGAGTCTTTACAGCGAAACTATACTCTTTAAGGCTCTGTACTGGCTTGGTGAGGAAATTTCATTTTCTATAACAAAGCACCTGGAAGGATTCCTTATTGTCAACTTGGCTCATGTAACCGGTAGCTTTGAAGCTGATGATTCAAGAAAATTGATATCTCAGGTGAGCAGAGCCTTGACAGATTTCAAAGTTCGGGACATCGTAAACCGTGAAACCAGCGATATAAGAAAAATGATAATCGCTAAAGCTTTCCTTGATGATGAATCGTTCTTCACAGAGGACAATGATCTAATGAGAACGGAGAATTGAACTGCGCTTTGTAAATGCAATGGAAAGAGATACCAGGAAGTTCAAAAGTGTAGAGAAGTATCAGGTAGATAACGAGATTTACTCGTTGTTACCTTTCCGGTTCCATTCTATTGATGAAGAACGCGAAGTATTAGTCAACGAGATCGGAGATTACCTGTTAGTGCCTTCCGGTACGGCTGCCTCAATAGCCGGGAGAAGAATAGATAGATCGTCAAGTTTATACCGGGATTTAGTAGCAAATTTTTTCATAAGCATTAAGCCGGTACCGGATTTATTAGATCTAATCGCAGCACGTTACAGAACAAAGCACGCTTTCTTACATTCTTTTACTTCCCTACACATTTTTGTTGTCACTTTGCGATGTAATCATACCTGCCATTATTGTCAGGTATCCAGGGCAACCGAGAACAAGGTGGATTTTGATATTTCTTACCAGGATATAGATGCTGGCATAGAACATATTTTCAAGTCTGCCTCCGAAGATATCACCGTCGAATTCCAGGGTGGAGAACCGCTGCTGGCCTTTGAAAAGGTTCGGTACACAGTTGAGAGAATTCTCGAACAAAATGAAGTTCCGGAATTCAGGAAACATATTCAGTTTGTGATTTGTTCAAACCTGACGGTCATCGACGAGCAAATTCTCTCATTCTGTAAAACACATGAGATATTGTTATCCACGTCCCTTGATGGACCGGCATTTATACATAACTCAAACAGATTTAAAAATGGCTCTGGCAGCTACGAGTCAGTTATAGAGGGGATTTCCAGAGCCCGCTCCGTATTAGGTAATGACAGGGTATCTGCTCTTATGACTACTAGTACATTAAGCTTGAAGTACCCAAAGGTGATCATAGACTCCTACCTGGAGAATGGGTTTCATAGCATATTTCTGAGACCGGTTAGTCCTTATGGATTCGCTGTCAAAAATAAAAAGAAGAATGCCTATCATACCGACGAGTTCCTAAAGTTCTATAAAGAAGGCCTCGAATATATCTTAGAATTGAACAAAGGTGGGATCTCGATAAGAGAAGACTATACGACCATCTTGCTCCAAAAGCTACTTACTCCTTTCGCGACCAACTATGTGGATCTCCAATCACCCACCGGACTGGTGTCAAATGTAGTAGTATTCAATTATGACGGATTCGTCTATGCCTCCGATGAGGCCAGAATGCTCGCTGAAATAAAAGATTACACCTTTCGGCTAGGTCATGTGTCGGAGCCTTACGAGGATTTATTTTTTGGTAAAAAGGTACAGCAGATTTTGAATGCCGGAGTTGCGGAATCTCTTGCCGGGTGTAGTGAATGTGCCTTTTTGGCTTACTGCGGTACCGATCCTGTGTTGAATTACGCTACTCAGAATGATATGCAGGGACATAGGGCTTCTTCCATATTTTGTAAGAAAAATATGGAGATTTTCAAACATCTTTTCCGGATTCTTGACTCAGGAGTACCAGAAATAGAAAGTATATTCCGGTCTTGGGTTTACCAGAAATAGTTGAGTATGATAGATTTGAGAAGAAAGGGTATTGCAACTTCCATCCCTGTTTCTATCGTAGGGCGGGTTAGCAAAGCTGATTCAGACTTCGTTGTGGTATCTTCTCAAGAAAATGAGTTAGAGCAAGGTTTTGGCGGGAAGGTAGTGTTAACCACCAAGTCTTTATCAAATTTTCCGCAGCCACTCGTTCACTCCGTTAAAAGTTTGGAGGGGATAACTGTAGGAGATGTTATTCAAATCCTGCCGAGTGGTGTCTTACATGTACTTTTTCGAGCCGGTTCCTTAGATAATTCCCTATTTACTACCGACCAATGTAACAGTAACTGTTTGATGTGTTCGCAACCTCCCAAGAAGGTCGATGACATTGAATACCATTTTGAGTTGAACTGTAGCATAATTCGCCTGATGCCAGCTACTACCGAAATAGTCGGAATTACCGGAGGAGAGCCTACTCTTCTGGGTCAGAAGCTTTTCGAAATGTTTCGGATGCTTACTGAAATGCATCCTCATTGCCTGGTCCACATACTAACCAATGGACGAGCTTTTGCTTATCAATCTTTCGTTAAACAATATCTATCTGTATCAACGGAGAACCATATCTGGGGCATTCCAATCTATTCAGACTTTTATAGTGATCACGATTATATTGTGCAGGCAAAAGGGGCATTCAATGAAACCATTCAGGGTATCTATAACCTCGCCAGAATTGGCGCCAGAATTGAGCTCAGAATTGTCGTTCATAAATTAACCGTATTAAGATTAAAACAGCTTACGAAATTTATTTCGAAAAATCTGACTTTCGTCGAACGAGTTGCATTTATGGGTTTGGAGTATATCGGTTATACTCCATTTAATGATCAACTGCTATGGATTGACCCCCTCGATTTCCAGGAAGAGCTTCACGATGCGGTCGTACTTTTAGATGATTTAGGCATAAATGTCTCCATTTACAATCTGCCCCTCTGCTTGTTACCTAAAGAGGTAAGACGCTTCGCCATAAAATCAATCTCTGATTGGAAAAGAGAATATCTTACTATGTGCACCGGATGTGCTCTTAAAACAGATTGCGGCGGTGTCTTTGGTACTTCAAAAAAACTAAGTGAGAATATACAAGCGATAAGAATAGAATGATCCAAAACTATCGAAATATCTCGCTTCTCCTTTTTACAGTACTATTAGTAAATCCGGCTATAATTTACCTGATTACCAATAGCGCTGTATTTGTTGTCCTGGCAATGGTTACAGTAATTGCTACATTCCTGATAATAATAAAAAAGGCGCCTGGTACACTTGTATACTTCATAAACTTTACTAGCTTACTAGGACTATTTATATATGCTGAGGCAATCTTTACCTACTCTTTTCGTGAATATGTGATTAGGGATCTGTACGATATCAGGCAAACCTACTACTTCAACAAACCATTTTTACGCGAGCATTTCAGTGACAAGGAGTACATTGTCGACTACGTAACAAATACCCAGGGGTACAGGATCGGTGCTGAAGACGATCAATCAGGGGGAATTGACAAGGTTGACTGGCTTTTTTTGGGAGACTCTTACACACAAGGAGCACAAGTCGCCAACGAACAGCTTTTCACCTCGCTACTGTACCACGATTTTCCACAAAAGATTATTCTGAATG
Source organism: Ravibacter arvi (assembly GCF_039540405.1). Classification (NCBI taxonomy): domain Bacteria; kingdom Pseudomonadati; phylum Bacteroidota; class Cytophagia; order Cytophagales; family Spirosomataceae; genus Ravibacter; species Ravibacter arvi. The sequence continues at coordinate 156,244 of NZ_BAABEY010000029.1, read as the reverse complement.
CGGGCATCAGCGGTTTTGGCCTTCCCGAGGAATTAAATTATTTCAAGAACGAAGGCCGTAAGCTTCGGCCCAAAAAAGTTTTCTTGCAAATCTGCAACTTCAATGATTTCATGAAGGTGATCGAACGTAAAAGCGATTTTTCCGATTATCTGATGAACTACTCCAATCTTTATCGCTCGCTATTGTATCCCATCAAGTTCGAGAATCCGGCTGAACTCCCTCTAGGGAGGTGGACTGAGCCGTTTTATCCAACCAAGAAGCTAAATACAGATTACAATATTTACTTTCGAGAGCAATCGGAAATAAAGAAAAAGGACCTCGATAACTTCGAACGGCTACTTACTGAGATGGCAACTTCGGTCAGGGAAATAGGTGCGGAACTGGTTGTTTTCCAGCTACCATCTAAGGAGCAATTGTACTTTCATTATTTAGATGAGGTTATTACCGGATTCGATCTCGACATACGTGAGTTTGATATGACTATCCCAAACAGATTTCTCAAAAGTCTTTGTGAGAGTAGGGAGATCAAATATTTAGATCTGTTTGATGCCTTTAGCAGCGCAGAAAAGGAAGTATTCTTTGCATACGATGAGCACCTAAACCCGCTCGGGCATGAAATGCTGGCGTCTGCACTTTCAGCGTTTTTGATTTCTGAAAGATCTGATGTAGAATATCTTAGTCAAAGTAACTCCGGTGACCGTTATCCTAGCTTTAATGATGACGGATCAAAAATCTGCTTTCAGTCGATGCGTGACGGTAACATGGAATTGTTTTTGACGGACCGCGATCTTCTTCACCAGACACGTCTGACTTTTAACAGCATCGATGAACTTCACCCGTCATTTTTTGATAAGGAGACAAAAATAGTGTTTACAGAAGGAGATCAGGAGCGAGGAGATACAAGGATTTCCTGGTTAGATCTGGAAAGCAGGACAAGAGGATATATTGAAAGAGACAGCTTTGGAGCGATTCCGAATGCAGTTCATGACCAGATTGTTACCTATGCCAAATGGACTAAAGACAGCTTTGGAAAAATGACACTGCCAGTAATAGCGGCCTTTGATATTTCCCGACAAGAAGAGAAAATAATTACTTCAAGCCAGTACGAAAGTTGGAGGCCCGTCCAATGGCAAGACTCGATAGCTTACATATCAAATCGGAACAACGTATTCGGTCTGTATGTATATTCCCTGAGTAGCGAGACAGAGTCAGTCTTGATGGAAGGGGCCGGCGATATCTGGGATCCGAGTTTTTCCCCAGACGGACGTAAAATAGTTTTCTCTATGAAACAGAATGATCAGTGGGATCTATTTTTGATGGATTTGCGAGATAGAAAACCTATCCGACTGACAGACACAATTGGGGACGAATGGGATGCTACGTTCTCGCCAGATGGGAGATTCATCTACTTTGCCGGCGTCTTCGGTCTTCGGAACGGTATTTATCGAATGGCTGTAAGAAACGGTCAAGGCAACAACAAATAAGATGAATATGTTCGGGGCACAAAGCATGTTGGTTTGGCTGCCGGTCACAATTCTGATCTACACTTTGCTTCCACAACGGCATAGGTACTTCTCGCTCCTTTTCGTTAGCATTGTCAATTTAAGCCTGCTGGACTTTGATAGCGTTATTGCAGCTATCTCAGTGTCTGTTGTAACATATGCATGTGCAAACGCTATGTTGCGGTCTAGCCATCACAATAAAATCGTTTGGCTAGGTATCGGAATCATCATTACAATTCTCTTGATGCTGTTTTCAAGAGATGGTTCAGAATCACTTTTGGGGGTACAATTCAGATGGATTGGCCTTTCATACTACGGGTTAATGAATATCGGATTTTTACTTGACATAAATTCCGGTAAATCTAAGAATACCCCTCTTCCCTCGACCTATATTTTGTCGAGTATCTTTTTCCCTTATATCCTGGCTGGGCCTGTATGCAACATTAGGGAACTCACACCCCAGTTTGAAAGAGGCGCGTTTCCCCCAAATAGTACAATATGGATTCAACTCAAAAGAATACTCTACGGAGCTTTTTGCAAAATCGTTGTCGCCGACAATCTTGGCAAATATATTACTTCTACCTTAAGCGAGCAGGGAGATATGAGTGTGGTAGTCCTGGCAACAGTAGCAATTGGTTATTCTGTGGAAATTTATTTTGACTTTTTGGGCTATACGGAAATTGCGAGAGGGGTAGCCGGGCTTTTCGGAATAGATATCCCCCCCAATTTTAACAAGCCTTACCTAGCAACCAATACCAGGGATTTTTGGAAGCGGTGGCATATGTCATTGACCAACTGGTTTAGGCAGTACTTATACATCCCGCTTGGAGGGTACGGAACAATTTTCTTTCCTCTATTGATTCTCTTTATTTTTACGATCAGTGCCATTTGGCACGGTTTACGCCTCAATTACCTGATTTGGGGACTTATGCACGCCGGTAGCTATTTGTTGTTCCACTACTACCACCGTTTTCAACAATCCAATCATACTTCGGGAAGTGCGAGTAACATCGTAAGTATTAATGTGAGACGTATCCTTTTTTTCCTTTGGTTGTCTGCTACCTGGCTCGTGTTTAGAACTGAAGACTTACAAATCCTGTTTAACAATGTCACACTTGATGGTGAGCTGTTACCAAACAATGACTACTATTCTTTATTCTGGGTTCTGGTAGTCTCATTAATTCTACTAGTTATCGATCACAGCGGGACACCGGAGCGGATCATCATCACGCGGGCGCAAACTAACAAACTGATCGCCCAGGAATTAGTATTTGTCGACCTGTTGATATTGAGTCTTTTTATTCTTGCAACTGGCGGGCACGGTGATTTTCTATACTTTAAGTTTTAATTCTGGCCTACTAAGCAAATACACTTTTTGATGAATGCCAGTCTGTTTCCAAAATATCGTACCTTTGAAACGAGAACCTAGTCAAACTAGCTCAAACTCAATCATTTCCTTTGGTAACCTATCCGGTAACCTGGGATTTGAAAACCAGAAAGATCACTGTTTATCAGGCGGTTAGGCGATAATTTTGATCCCAGCGGGATCACAAAAAGCGCCTCAAAGGGCGCTTTTTTGTTTTATAAATGTCGTTTACGGGCTGTTTTCGGATCAAGCGTAAAAGTTGGGGGGAATGGATGGATCAAGTGCCAAAGTTGGGGGACGTGTTGTATTTTTCTAGGTTTGTGTTTTTAATCAAACCTATTTTGTTTTAGAGAGTTTCTTGCACCTATTAGAGTACCTTTTACCCGATTTCATTTTGTCGTATTTTGAGTTGACGCGTGTGGGGAAGTCATCGGGTGTGCTTCATGTTTATTTGAAAGTGAGGAATTACGAAACTTCCGATCCCGCCAAACGTGATTTAGAATCTAAAGGTTTTTTACCCGAGACCACGATCCAAGACTTTCCGATCCGGGATAAGCGTGTTTTTCTTCACGTCAAACGGCGCCGTTGGCTGAATACCAGGACGGGTAAGGTCGAACAACGTAATTGGCAAGAAGTATCTTCAGGGACACGAATGACGGCTGAATTTGCCGCTTTTTTTAAAAGAGATCAGTCGATACTAATCCAAAGAGCGCTTGGAGTATACGTCGAACAGGTGCATGGGTGAGTTGGCACCTGGACTACGGGGCAATGGTTATTCACAAGCATCTGCCAACGAGATGAAAAAGAAAACTTTACGCGGACTTGATTAGTATCATCCTAACACATTAAAGCCTGGCCTTTTGAACAAAGCGACTTAGGCCTTTTAAACAAACTCGATGCCGTTGCGCCGCTGTACTTTTGTTCCAACAAAACAAATAAAAAAATGGAACAGAACAATTATCAGGGAGCCTTACAACAACCAACAGGCTCCGGCTTCAACGCAAAATCAACAGCTAGCGATGTGATCAAAGGCATTGATCTCACAGGAAAGATCGCTATTGTAACCGGCGGCAATGCGGGCATTGGCCTTGAAACAACAAAAGTACTGGCAGCGGCAGGCGCAACGGTCATAGTGCCTGCAAGGGATATAGAGAAGGCTACGAAGAATCTGGTAGGGATTGCTAACGTAGAGATAGCGGCAATGGACTTAATGTCGCCTGAATCCATCGATGCATTTGCCGACAGCTTTTTGGCATCAAACAGACCGCTGCATGTACTCATCAATAACGCCGGAATTATGTGGGTGCCCCTTCGCCGTGATGAGCGCGGCGTCGAATCGCAGCTGGCCACCAATTACCTGGCACAGTTCCAACTTACTGCAAGGCTGTGGCCTGCGCTTAAAAAGGCTGACGGCGCCAGGGTGATCAATGTGTCTTCCCATGGGCACCATTTTGCTCCGTTTAACTTCGAAGATCCTAATTTCCTGCACAGGGAATACGAAACATTACTGGGCTATGGCCAATCCAAAACAGCCGTCAACCTTTTTTCAATGGAACTGGATAATCGGGCTAGCGTCAGTAACGTAAGGGTTTATTCGGTGCACCCTGGTTCTATCGGGGGAACGGAACTGGGAAGGGAAGCACCATTAGAACTGTTCCAGAAAATGGGCTTTGTAGATGCAGACGGCAATCTGCTCCCCGAAGTAGCCGCCGCATTAAAAACAATTCCGCAGGGTGCTGCCACGACAGTCTGGTGCGCGACTTCCCCTTTATTAAACAATATCGGCGGTGTGTATTGCGAAGATGCGGACATCGCTCCATTAGCTTCCGATGCTTCCAACCCCCAGGGGGTAAGCCCTTATTCCGTGGATGAAGCCAGCGCTAAAAAACTGTGGGTGCTTACCGAGGAAATGACAGGGCTACAATTCACACTATAACATTCAATCAGAATACTAAGACAATGCAAGATTTAAATAATAAAGTTGCTGTCATCACGGGTGGTAACAGCGGTATCGGTTATGCTACCGCAAAAAGGCTGAAAGAAGGCGGCGCTGATGTGATCATGACCGGGAGAAGAAAGGAGGCTGTTGAAAAGGCTGCAGCAGAACTGGGGGTAACCGGGCTGGTGGCGGATCAAAGTAAATTGGCGGATATTGAGAATCTTGTGCGCCAGGTTAAAGAGCAATTTGGCAAGGTTGATACCCTACTTGTCAATGCAGGTATCACCAAATTCTTTACGATAGAAGACATAGAAGAAAGCCAGTTTGATGAAGTAATGAATGTCAATTTTAAGGGTGCTTATTTTACCCTGAGCCGGTTTATTCCTTTACTCAATGAGGGCGCCTCTGTGATTATGCTCTCCTCTACATCGGCTACCATATCCCCGCAAAGTGCTTCTGTGTATGCGGCTAGCAAATCGGCTATCAATGCGGTAGTCAAAATAGCGGCGCTGGAACTTGCTTCCAGGAAAGTCCGTGTAAATGCCATAAGTCCTGGGCCGGTTGCCACAGAAATTATGAATAAGATCGGGCTGAATGAAAGCTTGGAAAATCAGTTGGTACAAAATATTCCTGCCGGAAGAATGGGGAAAGCCGAGGAAGTGGCTAGTATGGTCCAGTACCTGGCAAGTGAGGAAGCGTCCTTTATAACTGGTGCAAACTTTTTGGTCGATGGCGGGCAATCAATTTAACCGCTCCGGGGGGAGAATAGCCACGGTTCTCCTCCCTCCATTAAGGCGTGGCCTTTTCAACAAAGTGAAGTGTAAACTATGTGCTATCTTTGGTTTACTGGTTTCGTTAAAAGATAAAATGATGGAATACAAAGCACGGTACATTACCGATGACATAAAGTTGTCCAGCTATGAAGACAAATTTTTCAAGTCGGATATCATGTTTGACGACCACATGCTGGTATGGTTCCTTTCCGGCGAAACCAAAATCGTTCAGTCGGATGCCACTTACTTTTTTAAGAAGGGCGATATTTTCCTGATCCCGAGAAATCAACTGGCGACCATTATTAACTATCCCAAAGATGGGCAGCCGCATAAAACGGTAGTAATGCATTTATCGGTGGAAACGCTCAGAAGTTTTTACAGCAACAAGAATGTAAAACCCAAGCCTTTACAATCACCCAAAATTTGCAGCTTCAGCAATCATCCGCTACTGGAGAGCTGTCTGGCTTCGCTCATCCCTTATTTTGATATGAAGGATATACCAGAGGACATTGCTTCTATTAAAATAACTGAAGCGATCAGCATCCTCAGAACACTCGACAAGGACATTGACGATGTGCTTGCCAATTTTGAAGAGCCTGGTAAAATAAACCTTGTCGACTACATGGAAAGGAATTTCATGTTCAACCTGCCGATGGAAAAATTTGGCTATCTCACGGGCAGAAGCCTTACCACCTTTAAACGGGATTTCAAAAAAGCTTTCAGCACCACCCCGCAACGTTGGCTAACCCAAAAGCGGCTGGAGCTCGCGCATTACCAGCTCACGGAAAAGGGGAAAAAGCCATTGGATGTATGCTACGAAGTAGGCTTTGAAAACCTGTCGCACTTTTCATTCGCTTTTAAAAAACAGTTCGGAATCGCGCCAAGCCAGTTGGCAGAACAATGTTAACGGTCGATGTTTTTTATTACTACGACGGATCTTGTTTTCCTTTTAGCAATTCGATCTTTTCGCGTTCGCTGGAGTAGACGCTCGTACGCGCCCGATTCGGGTGTATTGTGTTCGTGCAGCTTTAACGAATCAGCCAAAGGAATATCAAAATACTCGCTTAGCGTCTGTCGAAGCGCACCAGTTGCCGGAGCGTTCTTGGGACAAAGGAGACGAAGTTTACGTGACCATCGGCATTTTTGTGCTTTTCTCGTAATACCTTTTCTTGGGCCATCGATTGAAAGGAGAGAAAAAAATACCAATTAGTAGAGCAGGATAAAGTAAAATTTTCTTCATAATGATCACGAGTTTATGTAAATGAATGGTATTGAGGTTATAGTTCCATTGTGAAAATTAAAGCCCTGCCGGACCTGTTGCCGATCATCAGGAATTTATTAGTCCCCAATTTTGAGAGCGTCATAATTCCGGCATCCGGCCGCTTTTCGGGCCAGGTTTTAAATTGGTCGATAGTAGCGTATACATAAGTAGTAGGTTTTAAACCGTTAGGGCCGGTCCTGCCTCCTACAGCAACCCCCTTGCCATCGTTGGTGAACTCAAGCACCCCGGAGCTCGGGATAGGTAGTACGTCGCTATTACGATTAGATGAGAGGGATTTGTAATAAAGACGGGTGTCAGATTTTAAGACGACTTCATCGCCCTGGAAATAGATCTGTTGAAGATCCTCGGATGTGGGCTCTTTGAAACGATTCCAGGTATGGCCTCCATCCAGCGTCTCGTAATAGAATCCATCGGCCGATGTAATAAATCCATACAATGGGTCATGGAAGCCCATTTTGTTTGCAGACTCTATGTTGACCGTAATCTCTGACCACGTGGCACCGCTATCCAGCGTTTTCAGCAAACGTTTTTCATCCAGAAGAATATAGCCGGTCTTCGCGTCGGGGAAGCTTATCGCGGCTCCTTTCATTCCGTCGAATTGCCGGAAAATCCCCCAGGAGTTTCCGGCATCCCCAGTTCTTAAAATAATACCTTTTTCCTCCTCGTTATACCCCAGGATATACCCGACATTACCGTTCATAAACCGGATGTCGTAAAGCGTAAAATCAGTATGGGAATCTATTCTGACCCAGTTCTTCCCGCCGTTGACTGTCTTCATCACAGCTCCCTTGGCACCTACGACAAGTCCGGTGGAATCGTTCATACACCATGCCTGTAGGTAGTATTGATAGGGAAGGTCGGTTTCCATTTCCTGAAATGTACTGAAAACCGGCTCTTCGACCGGTGTGGCGTTTTCCTTCTTACAGGCCAAAAGTCCTGTCAAAAGCAGACAAGAGCAATAATAAATTAGGGATTTCCTTTTCATAGTGCAAGTTTCTTATATCCAAGCAGATAGGAGGAAGAGTTAAGTTAAGAAGAAGTAGTTTCAATTATTTGATAAATAATTGAAACTAACAAGTAGTAGCGTGTTTTGGATAATCTCAGAATGACTGCTATGTTTCTCGCGCGCTGAACTTCCAAAGCCTGCCGGGACTCTAAGGAAGGTTGGCGGATGCGCGTATTTTTTTAGCCTGACATTAGCTGCATGAAATGAATGAGCATATAAGTTATTTGATTATTTTTATTGACCAATATGAAATGAAAATATTTCCATTTTTGTCTTCTATTGATTCTCTAATATTGGATTGATCAATCAATTCGGCACATATAGTAAAGAGGGGTATCGCCGTGATAAGCGATTTGATTTTGCGAAAGGTTTTCATAGGTAAAGTTAAATTAAGCTCGAAACTAATTTATATTTAAGTATTGAAGCATTTGCATTGGTTCCATTAGTGTTTAGTCCGAAAATGAGTAATTAGTTGTTTTTATCGTTGATGAGAACGATTCGCTGGTTACACTTAAGCAGTTTGAAGGACAGGTAGTTTACCTTAGTTTCTGGTTTACAACCTGCGGACTGTGCATACAGGAGATTCTTTTTGAAAACAAACTTGCCGCTCAATTCGAAGGCAGACCGTTTAAAATCGTTAGTATTTGTACGGGCACTCCGGGTGCGGTGGAAGATCAGCAGGCGACAAAATGGAACGCTGCCTCAAAAAAGTACAATCATAAAACAATCAACCTTTACTCAAACCCTTCCTGGACAAAAACGTTGCGGCAAAACTATATAGTAAGTGCATATCCTCATTATGTACTCATAGATCTCGACGGAAATATCATCGAAAACTTCACTGAACGTCCCAGTCAGAATATCGCGGCAAAAATTGAAAAAGCTCTGGCCGAAGTAAGGACCGAAAAATCACAATAGCTACAGCATCCCTGAAAAGCTGTATTTTCGTAAATTTAAAATCGGTCAGCAGACCTATAACGTAAGCAAGTAGTCCTGGGGACAGCGCGTAAATCGGACTATTTGAGACTGTAAACTGAATTTTTTATATGGAGTTCTTATATAGACTATACTACACCTTTTATCAAAAAACGGTAAAAGAAAACAGGGCTGGAAAGGGCCGGGATCCAGCATGGTGGTATGCTCTACTACAGACATGTTGTTGCTTCACTATACCCATGCTAATAACTATTAGTGCTGTTAGGAAGCATGTTTTTAACAAAGGCTTCTCCCGTATCGAAATCTATATCGTAAGCATTCTGGTTAGTGCGATAGCTATGATAAGTATTTACTATTTGATTTTCAACTATTATGGCGTATCCAAATTGAGTGGACTAACGGAAAAGTCCCAATACGCACATAGTAAGACAAATGCTAGACGCTACTATTTGATTGCTATAGTAATGCTGGGGGTTCCAATAGCTTTTGTTTTTCTTTCCAGAATATTTCTCCATTAGATGAAGATAAATTCGTCGAGACAGAGACGGTGACTACTGCCGTCGTTTCGATCCTCTGGCAACAGGAAGCTGGTATTCCATTTAATGAGATTTGCAGGCAGTATCGCATTTCTAAAGCGCTCTTGAAAAGCTACTTACGGCGAAGAGAGTAAACGAACATGGGCCAATTTTCCCAATTTTAAAAAGACAACCGCGATTGGCTAGTATTCCCTTCGTTTCCGCCATCTCCTACCGCTAACTTTCCTTTCTACCAAATTTGAGATTATTCTTTTCAACGACCCCAAATTGACGAGTTGTTCTCGCGATATTTTTACCTTTTTGAAGAGTAGCTCGTTGAGAATACCCGGACCGACAGAAATGAAAAAGGGAATACGAGATTATCGGCCCATCTGTTAAATAAACCTAAAAGACAGTAGTTCAATATGCTTCGCCGGGCTTGCGTTGTATTTTTGATCGTTATCAATTCAACGATCCATGCGCTTGCTGTTACTTACAATATGGGGAATTTTCTGGTGCGTGGAGGGGCGGGGTCAGGCGACGTTGATAGACAGCCTTGGAGTGCGCCATCTGCAATTCACCTTTAATGGTATGCCTGTAGACCTACTTGTAGCTTCGGCGAAGAACGAGGAAATGGTACCGAAGCCGGTCCTGTTTTTCTGTCAGGGGAGTATGCCGAAGCCGCTGATTATAAACTCGGATAAGGGACCGTATGGGGTATTCCCCTTTAAAACCGATATACTCACCCAGCACTACCACCTCGTCATTGCTGGTAAACCGGCGGTACCCCTGGCAAGTCATGTCCGTAACCTGGGCAGCAATTTTGTGTATACCAACCAGGAGGGGCATCTTCCTGAAGAATACGTAGTGAACAACCATCCGGATTTCTATATTTCCCGGAATCTGTTTCTTTTAAAGAAGCTGGGGCAAATGAGCTGGGTGGCGCGTAAGCAGATTGTGGTGGCGGGTCATAGCGAAGGTGCCCATATTGCTGCCGGCATGGCCGTGAAGAGCAGAAGGGTTTCTCATCTGATCTATGCGAGTGGCAATCCTCTGGGTCGGATCCATGATATCATTGCGCAAGGAAGGAGAAGGGAAAGTGATACGGATAGCACCCGTTTCGGGGAATCTGCTTTTGACTACTGGAAGACGGTATTGAAGGACAAGGACGCCCGCTCTGCTGAAACCGGCGACCCATTTTACACGACTTATACTTTCTCTCAACCGCAGCTAAATGCAATTTCCCATTTGAAAATCCCTGTGCTTATCATGTATGGTACGAAAGACACCAACGCACCGCTCAATGATTTACTAAGGGTAGAGGTGATGAAAAAGGGAAAGCGCAACTTTACCTTCAAACCGTGCATCAACTGCGAGCACAACTTTTTCCCGGTGTACAGTGACGGAACAGTTGACCACAGCCAGTTTAATTGGGATAAGGTGGCCAGGTTCTGGGGGGAATGGATTGCTCAGTCGGTAAACGGCAAAAAGTAGGGTTCGGGGTATTCCAAACAAGGAGATTTGCAGGCAGTATCGCATTTTTAAAGCGCTCTTGAAAAGCTACTTACAACGAAGTGAGCAAACGAATATTTATATACGATTCTCCTACAGCTAACGAGAAGCTTCTCCCCTTATCTAAAAACAAGATTTTCGGTCTATATCACAGACAATCAGATATCTGATTACCTTTGTGCCCCTTTTTTCTTTTGACCCGCTACGCTACATGGACACAACGAATCGACTGGGAGAAGCGCCGATCAGGTCGTTGTTTTTCCAATTTTACACACCGGCCCTTATCAGTATGCTATCGTCAACTGTCCATCAGGTCATCAATGGGATTGTCCTGGGCCCACAGGTAGGCAAGGAAGGGTTAGCGGCGGTTGGACTGTTCGGGCCGGTTGTCGTTGTGCTGGTGGCTTTCGCTTTACCCATTATGATAGGAGGAGGCGTGCTGATCGGAAAAAGCCTCGGTGCAGGCGATTATGAAAAAGTGCAGCAGGTCTTTCAATTCGCTACTACGCTCGTGCTTGTCATCGGCGGAAGCATTGCGGTTACGGTGCCCCTGTCCGCCGGGGTTCTCGCCCGGTTCCTCGCCGGCGCGGATCACGCCGTATTGGTAGATTATACGTCCGATTATGCTTTCTGGCAACTGGTCAGCTTACCACTTTTCTTTCTGAATATGGTATGGGGCAACTTTGTACGGGCTGACAACGCGCCCAAAGCGGCTCGGAATGCTTCCGTTCTGGCCGCTGCTGTCAACATCATGCTGGATCTTTTTCTGGTCGTTTGGCTCGGGCTGGGAGTGGAGGGCGCATCTATTGCAACTGCACTGGCATTCCTTTCCGGCTCCGCATACCTTTTTGTCTATATCCTGAAAGGAAAAACCCACTATCGTTTTTCGTCATTCCGGTTTACGCTCCGGCTCAGCCAATGGCGTGAGCTTACTAAAACAGGAATGCCGTCGTTCGCTTCCGAAATTGCTTTTTCATCGGGGCTGCTCCTGATCAACCAACGTCTAACCCGGTACGGCGCCGTACCGATAGCCGCCTTCGGACTAATCAATTACGCTAGCTTTATACTCATCCGGCCCTTCACAGCGGCCATGATAGCCTCGCTGCCGGTCATTTCCTACAATATCGGGGCCGGGCGTCCAGACAGAGTTTTAGCAATGCTGCGATTCTCGCTTACCTTTACTTTCGTGTTGGGGGGCTTCATGGCTTTGCTGGGAGTGCTCCTGCCAGGATACCTGGTTTCCTTGTTTTCCGAACACAAATCAGATACTTACCGACAGGTACTCAGCCAGGGATTCGGCTTGTACTTTTTGCTGTTCCTTGCCGCCGGGCCCAACTATATTTTGGGGGCTTATTTACAAAGTACCGGTAAAACGACGCTATCTATACTAATAAACCTGATGAAGGGTTTTTTGCTGGTGGTTGCAGGTTTGGCAATACTGCCCGACCTGGCAGGACTACCGGGCGTATGGTTGTCCAGGTCCCTGGCAGAAATACTGACCCTGTTATTGATCGGCCTTTATATGCTGTATCACAAAAGGAAGTTTTTCGGTGAGCGTGCGATTCGCCCGGTATAGGCTTTGTAACGTCGGTGTCGGGTTCTTCAAGCTGTAAGTTTTGGTTTCCCGGAAACTTTTCTTTGGTTAAGGGTATTTACATCTTCGGATATCAAATTCCGGCTATGGCTTTAGTCTTCTTCCCGGGAAACATCAGGTGAACAATGGTGCCGTCTTCCACTTTGACGGCGATCTGAATCCCCAGAATCTGCGCAATTTCGCGAACCATTATCAAGCCAAGTCCGTCGTATTTTTCGGGCATCGGCTTGGCCCGGCAGGTTTCGCTCAGCGACAGGTTTAGCCATTTCACCAGTTCAGGCGGCATGCCCGGTCCGTTGTCGTGGATCGCCATGTGAACGGTGCCTTCCCGCGTGTCGGCAGCAACTTGGACAGTGTTGCCATCCCTGACCTTAACGGCATTGTCGACCAGGTTATGAATGATCACAGCCAGCAGGTTGGGATTGACCACTACCATGAGGTCGTCAGGGATCTGGATATGCAATCTCCCTTGTTGTGCCGCCAGGATAGGTTTGAAGAGTTCTGTCTTTTCGATAACCAGATGCCTGAGGCTGATTTCCTGCAGAAGCGATTGGGGGGGCGACATTTCGTATTTCGTAAACGCGACCATTGAATCAAGTAAATTGAGGAGCCGTTTGCTGGTTGTACAGATGGTGGAAGCCAGTCGCTTCGCGTTGGGAATTTCGTCGCTTTCAAGAGAGCTTTCGATCCCCTCTGAAGCCAGCCGGATGTAATGTACAGGGGTACGTACGTCGTGGGAGATAGCGGCGATCATCCTGATATGAAAGCGTAATTGCCTTCTCAGCTCTTCTTCCGAAGACCGTAAAGCGTGTAAGGTCTCCTGAAGCTCTTGCGTGTGTTCTGCTACACCCAGTTTTAAATCATGGTTTCTTTTTTCAATTCGCCTGACGGTTGCTCTTGGAATCAAGTAAACGACAAAGGCGGCGACAAGCACTATAAAGGTTTTGGAATGCCAAGTTTGGTACCATGCCGGTAGGGCGTGTTCCCGATCAAGCGAAACCGGGCTCTTTGCGTTGGCCTGGCGCCGGCTGGCCCAGTCGTCATGATGGGTGACAGAAAGGTCTCCGTTGTTATAGCGGGCATCCTGCTGCGCAAGTGCCGGACGTGTACAAAAAATGAGCGCTAGTTCGAGATAGAAAATAAAAATTGTATTATGAATCCGGTGAGTTAGGGTAATAGCAGCCATAAACAAATGTTCTTTCGGGTGGGATAATTCGGGCAAAATAAGGAAGGATAATTGAAAAATAAATTAGAAATACTTCTAGTAATTTGTTGAAAATTTTTCTCTTTTCAGCTACGAAATTGTGCTTTGGGCAGTGGCTTCCCCGAAGCTTATACCGGCAGATGTATATTGATGAAGCATGACTTCTGAGGTCGGTAGGGTTCTTAAATGGCTTATTTAAGGTGAATTGATCCTGCGTATAGATTCGGACCGTCGGTGTATACTATGAATACTTCGGGCATTTTACCGTCGAATCGACCTCTGGCAGTGCCCGGCAAGTAGTAGCATTATTTCGAAAAACATCGTGATATATTGCTAGAATACTCCTCGATTTATCAATCTAATTTTGTTATCTGTCGATTTAAATATCCTTTCGACTAGCATATAGACGCTGTACACACCGACTAAGATTTGAAGAGAATCGAATCACTAGCGTTCCATTTTTCAACTATAACCACTTAACCATTCGAAAATGAAGAGAAGTCTATTAGTGAGAGCGCTCCTATTGTTCATAGGCGTGCTGTGCTATGGAGCAGCCATAGCTATTGACATTACCGGTACCGTTTGGACCGACCCCAATAATAACCTTCTGGTCGATCCCGGGGAAACGTCCACGGACTTTGGCGGAACGATGTATGTCAACGTCGTCAACGCGTCCGGGACGGTAATCGCGTCAAGACAGGTAGGCGCGGCCGGGGGCTATTCGTTTACCGGCCTGCCCAACAACCTGACCGGTTACAAACTTGTACTGACGAACACACCGACTAATCCGAAAGGCGGACGCGTCCCCGGTAATTTTTGGGTAAACCGGGATGTGGTGGGTGCAAGCAATACCGCCAACCAGGCCAATGCCCCATTGCTGGGGGAAATTGCACTGACTAACCAGGCGGCCAATATGGTAAACCAGAATTTCAGGATGAGCACGCAGAGCGCATTCGGTTGCCTGGACGGAATCGCCTACCAGATTGCTGTCACGGCGGGGCAAACAGAGTCTTCGCTTTTCAGCTACAATGTCAGTTCCGGCGTACGCACCCAGATCGGTGCCGTTACCCCGTACAACATGAACTCCCTGATTTACAGTACTGCCGCCGATAACTTCCTTTGGGCAACGCTCGATAACTCGAACGATATCGTGCGTATTGGAGCAGGCGGCGGGACGGTCGTGTACGACATCGCTAACCTGCCAACCGGAAGCTATTTCGTGGGGGTGGAATTACCCAATGCCTATATGATGATTTACAGTACTTCCGGTGCTGAATACTTTGTAGTGGACGTAGACCCTTCCCGCGCGACCTATCTGGAGCTGGTGGATCCGACCAACGGTTATGCCCTTAAAACCGGACCCGCCTACGGTATTCCCGTCTCAACCGCCTTCAACACCTCCGACATGGCCTATCTTGCCTCTACCGGTTTAGGCTATGGCATCAATACTTCAGCACAGATTACCACGATCGATCCGACAACCGGTGTCGTAACTGTTAACCCAACCGCGGTTGCCGGATTGCCGCCTGCCGCATATGGCGGTATGTTCAGCGACAAAGCCGGTAAATTATACGGATTTAATAATTCAACGGGTGGTTTCTATCGCATCGATCCTGTTGCCAATACAGCGGCACTCCTTTCTACCAGTACGCCCGGTGGCGGCAACGACGCCGCAAGCTGTCCAAATGCATTTGTGGAATGTGATACCGATATTCCGGTAGTACCGGCCGACGTCACCCTCTGTCCTGCCACTTCAACTACCTTCTCTGTTTCACCCGAGGGAAATGGCCCGTTTTCGTACCAATGGCAGCAAAGTACCAATGGCGGAAGCAACTGGGCTAACTTGCAAACTACTCCGTTTACCGGACCCAACGGCAGCTATTCCGGTGGTGGTACAAGCACGCTCACTGTAACCCCCTCCACCACGGTCTGGAACAACTATCGTTACCGCTGCGTGATTACGAGCAATCTTTGTACGACAAACTCCTCATCTGCAACGATGAACGTGTTTGCGATTCCGGGGGCACCCACGCTCCGTGCCGGCACCGATGCACCGATTTGTCCGTCAGTGACCTACGATCTGAACCGGCTGGTTATCGACACTCCTCCGGCGGGTAGTACGCTGCGATTTTACACTTCGAATACCCCTTCGGCGGCTACATTGGTTGCTGATCCGGCAAATGCACCCGCAGGCACCTACTATGCCCGTTTTGAAAATGAGGGCTGTACGGGACCTGTGAGCCAGCCGATTACCATCACAGGGTGTCTTACGCCCTTCGCTTGTGAAAACGGTGTAGCCTACCAGGTGGCAGCAGCGGCGGGTGAGCCGGTTTCATCGCTATACGGATATAATGTGAGCAACGGTACCCGTACGCTGATTGCCCCGCTGACCATAACGGTAAACTCGCTCATATACAGCGAGGTGGATAACACGCTTTGGGCTACAAAAAACGGGACGAACACCATCGTGCGGATAGATGCAACGGGTACAACAGTTGAATATCCCATTCCCAATCTGCCCAACACTAATTTTAATGTAGGCGCTGCGTTGCCTAACGGCTATATGCTGGTTTATACTTCCAACCAATCCAGCTATTATGTGATCGATATCAATCCGGGTCGCGCCACTTACCTGCGGTTAGTAGACCCCGCCAACGGATACGCCCTTCAGACCGGGCCGGTTTACGGAAAGTCGGTAAGTGCGCCGATGGGCGTAGCAGACCTGGTGTATGAACCGGTTACAGGGTTGGTTTACGGGGTTGAGAGTACGACAGCAAGACTGGTGACGCTCAATCATGTTACCGGAGCAA
Organism: Ravibacter arvi; assembly: GCF_039540405.1. Taxonomy (NCBI): domain Bacteria; kingdom Pseudomonadati; phylum Bacteroidota; class Cytophagia; order Cytophagales; family Spirosomataceae; genus Ravibacter; species Ravibacter arvi. The sequence goes on along the minus strand of NZ_BAABEY010000029.1, from coordinate 139,805 downwards.
CGACTATCGGGGCGGTAGTGACTGATTTGCCGACCGGTACGACTTTCGGAGCGGTGTTCGCCGATCCTACCGGTAAGCTGTATACATTTGCCAATGATCCGGGTACGTTTCACCGTATCAATCCTACCGCTGCCACATCCGCACAGCTGTCGACCAGCATTACCTCGAATAGCAACGACGGGGCGAGCTGCCCGAACGCTATTCTGGAAGTAATGCCGTTCGACTGTACCGACGGTATCACCTACCAGGTGGCTGCCGCAGCCGGTGAACCGGTTTCGACTTTGTATGCATATAACGTGGGTACGGGCGCGCGAACAGAAATCGCTCCGCTACCTATGACCGTCAACTCGTTAATTTATAATTCGGCGGATAATATGCTATGGGCGACCAAAAACGGTTCCAACAGCATTGTACGAATCGACCGTGAAGGAGGGACTATGGAATATCCTATCGCGAATTTACCGGCGGGCAGTAACTACAACGTAGGGGTCGAGATTCCAAATGGTTATATGATGGTTTACCTGACGAATGCAAGCCACTATTATGTAATCGATGTTGACGCCAACCGGCCTTCTACCTTTCTGAAACTGGTAGATCCTACCAATGGTTTCGCACTGCAGACCGGACCCACCTATGGGGTTCCTGTGAGCGCTCCTTTCGGGGCATTCGATTTTGCGTACCTGCCCGCGACACAACTCGTTTACGGTTTTACAACGGATGGGCGCGTTACGACACTCGACCCCCTGACCGGTGAGGTTGCCGTAGGTCCCCTCATATCGGGCCTGCCTGCCAATAATGGCGGCTTCGGGGCTGCTTTCGCTGACGCTACCGGTAAATTATATGCTTTTCACAACAATACAGGTCGGTTTTACAAAATAGACCCGGTGAACAACTCTGCAAGCTTCATGTCTACCTCGGTTCCATCCAACAGCAATGACGGCGCCAACTGTGTTACCGCTACCCTTTGTGATATTGAATTGACCCAGCCTGATCCGCAAACGCAGACAACAGAGCCAGGTCAGGCGGCCTCGTTTACCGTGAATGCCAGCGGTACGGGGACGCTGATTTACCAGTGGCAGGTCAGCGTAGACGGCGGCACTAACTGGACGAACCTGGCGCCCGCCGGTGCAACCGATGCCAACGGAACTTATTCGGGTGCGGCCACCGATTCGTTATCGCTTACGCCAACCACGTTCGCCTGGGATGGATACCAGTACCGCGTTATCGTCGACAGTGACAGCGAGATCTGTACCCTCACTTCAGCGGTAGGTACGCTGTTTATCACGTCGCTCCCTGTCACCCTGGTGTCGTTCACTGTAAGGAAAGAGGGGAGCCGTGGGCAGGGTATTTCTATCCTGAACTGGGCAACCACGGAAGAGATTAACGGCGATCGGTTTGAGGTCGAGCGCAGCACTGATGCGCGCAATTGGATAACCATCGGTATTAAAGAGATGCAAGGGGAAAGCGTAGCATTGAAACGGTACACATTTGTTGACAATACGCCTTCTGAACACATCAACTATTATCGTTTGAAAATAGTAGACAAAGACGCGACGTTCAATTACAGCAATATACTAAGCGCGCAATTCGATGCCCCCGGATTACTGACAGCTTATCCGAATCCAGCGAACGACCATCTGAAATTCGCGGATTTCGCGCAGATCCGGAGGGTTTCTTTGCACAACCTGTTGGGTGTGAAAGTGTTGGATGCTTCGTCGGTAACACCGGATGGGTTGGATATCAGCAGGTTAGCCACCGGCATTTATTCGGTTACCGTTACACTCAATAACGGCAGCCGGCGTGTACAGAAAATCGTAATAGCAAGGTAACAGGGCATGTCGCCTCAGTACCGGATGGCCATCCCGAAGTCGGGATGGCTATCTTTGCTTTATCCGTAGTTGGAAGATATTTTAAATCGCGGGCACTTAATAGGCCTATTGACTAAATTTGGCTATCTAATTAATCCATTCATGAAACAAATCCTCATCGTTGATGACCATTTTCTGACTAGCCTGGGGCTTGAACTGCTGATCAAAAAAGTGATCAAAAAGTGTTCTGTCTGCATGGCGGGGAACTTTGAGGCGGCAATGCGAAAGTTAAAAGACCAGAGGTTTGACGTAATGCTTCTGGACCTGGGAATTCCGGGCGGGCATGCATCCGAAATGATCCAGACGTTTCTGAAAGTCCAGCCGGGCCTCAGAATTCTCGTCTGCAGCGGAAGAGATGAGCTTGCCAATGCACCGGGATGCATTCACGCGGGAGCATATGGGTTTCTCCCTAAGCATGCACCGGATACGGAGGCACAAATGGCCATTGAAATGGTTGCCCAAGGTAAAAAATATATCAGCAACGCCGTGCAGGCAAAAATTGTCAATGATTTTATGTACGGCCAGAATAGCTCGCTGAACCCGATTGAAACGCTTTCACCGAGGGAGAAAGAGGTCATGGACCTTATGTTAAAGGGTTGTACCAGTAAGCAGATTTGCGGTACTTTGCGCATTAAATTTTCCACCGTAAGCTCCCATAAAAACAGGGTCTTTCAAAAAATGGCGGTAGAAAATAGTATTGAGCTCTTTAAAAAGGTGGGACAATACTCCGACGAAGTATTGACGCGGGAGGGGCAAAGGTGATTCAGTAAGTTAACTTTTCCGGTATGAAAATTCTGATCGTAGAGGATGAGCCCGAGTTGGCTGATGCGCTCCGCCAGTCGCTTGAAACCGAAAAGTTCTTGGTCGAGCATGCCTGCAATTTTCACCAGGCACTCAACAAAATTATTTCCTTTTTCTATGACTGTATCCTGCTCGATATCGGCCTGCCGGGAGGAAGCGGTCTGGACCTGCTCCGCGAGCTGAAGCAAATGGAGCGGTCAGGTAACGTGATTATTATTTCGGCCCGGGATTCGCTCGACGACAAGCTCACCGGTCTTGATCTCGGCGCTGACGACTACCTGGTCAAACCGTTCCACCTGGCCGAGTTGCATGCCCGCATCCGCTCGGTGCTACGGCGCAACGCACCCGGTGGACGTACCCTGCTGGAAGCCGGCAATGTAGCGCTTGACCCGGACGAACGAACTGCAACAGTGGCAGAGAAAGAACTGGTGTTGAACCGGAAAGAATTTGACGTATTGAGCTACTTTATGGTGAACAAAAACCGGGTTGTCGACAAAACCTCCCTCGCAGAGTATGTATGGGGTGATTATATGGATGACGCCGACGACTATGAATTCATCTATTCGCAAATAAAAAACCTGAGAAAGAAATTAAAAGACAGCCTGGCCGACATAGAGATACAAGCGGTATACGGAATGGGGTATAAACTGGTACTGCCATGAAGCTTAACCACTTTACGCTGAAGTACCTTGCAGCGGCCATGTTGGTGATCCTGTCTGCCTGGGCGGCCGTTTTTTACATCAATATTCTCGATGAAGTTTATGACAGCCTGGACGACGGGCTCGACAATTACCGTTTGCTGATTATACGCAAGGCTAGGAAAGATAAGACGGTCCTGGAGAAAGCAGCGTTCGGTGAGGGCAACTATGAAATTCGCGAAATCCGGGCGGGAGAAGCCCTTAAAAGAAAGGATGTTTACAAGGACACCCTGATGTATATGGATTTCGAGAATGACCTGGAGCCGGTCAGGATGCTTACCACGGTCTTCAGGGACGGCGCGGCCAATTACGAGCTTAAAATCATTTCGTCGATGGTGGAAGAAGACGATTTGATGGAAGATTTGTTTTATGCGCTGATCTGGCTGTATGTGATTTTGTTGACGAGCATCCTGCTGGTCAACCATGTTTTGCTTCGCAGAACCTGGCGTCCATTTTACGCGGCGCTGGACAGGCTCCGAGATTTCAGGCTTGGGAAAACCGCGGCCGCGCCGGTTGGTAAATCCAATATTTCTGAATTCAGGGAGTTGGACCGGGAGGTAACCGATTTGCTGGAAAGAACCAACAGGGCCTACGAAAGCCAAAAGCAATTTCTGGAAAACGCGGCCCACGAATTGCAAACTCCCCTGGCCATCAGCCTCAGCAGACTGGAGCTGCTTGCGGAAAAAGATACTGTAGCAGAGCCTGAGCGGAGGGCAATCGGCGAAGTGATCCGGACGCTGGAACGGATGAAGCGCCTCAACAAATCGCTGTTGCTGCTGTCGCGGATCGAAAACCGGCAGTTTGCCGGAGAAGAGCCTGTTGATCTTCGGGCAATGGCACTGACGATCCTCGGTGAATTTGAAGACCTGACCGGTTTCCGGAGATTGAAAGTCTCGGTAACGGGAGAATTCCATCCGGTTGCCAGAATGAACCGGGACCTGGCGCAGATTTTTTGGACCAACCTGTTAAAGAATGCAATCGTTCACAATATTGAAGGGGGTGTGATTGAGCTGATCTTTGCGCCACAGGGGTTTCTGCTTCGAAATTCGGGTATCCACAGGCCGCTGGCCGGGGAGCGGCTCTTTCAACGTTTTTACCAGGAAGATACGGCCAACAAAAATTCGACCGGGCTTGGGCTGGCAATTACCGGGGCGATCGCCGAAACCTACGATATCCGCCTGATCTACTCTTTCGACGGCCTGCATCAATGGCAGGCGTTATTTCCGGCGCCCTGACCAAAATTCCCGATTCTTTCCGGATTCAAATGGTAATGTTGTTCTGCTTACTAAACAACATTCATGAAACCATTAACTGTTATCGGGCTTAGCCTTCTTTTCCTGGCGATCGAAAGCCCTGCCCAAATTGTGGATTCACTTGATGAACGCCCGTTGAAAATCCATCATGCGGAGCCTTTGTACATGGACCTGGTACGCGACATAGGCGCCAGGAAAGGGGAGCGGGAGTGGAACCTCGGCTGGGGGCTTGAAAAAAACAGCCGGTATTCGGCGAACTCCGGGTTCATCGAATATGAATTTGCCCCGCTGAACCGCCTCGGATTCGAAGTGGAAGTGCCTTTCACACTTTACAGGTCTTACCTGGAAGAAGGGCAGCGGGAAACCTCGGCGGTCCCTCACAACCGGATCGAAGGCGTAAAACTCGCTACGCAGTACACCTTCCTGGTTTCAGACAAGCATCAGCTGTCGATGGCCGCCGGGTATATGCATGAGTTGGTGACCCACTCATTCTATACGATCTCACAGCGGCACAGTCTCTGGAAGGGGCACCGGATGACACCTTTTTTGATTATAGCACGGAAATGGGGTGCCAATATCCATTCCATGCTCTACACCGGGCCTGAATTCGACCTCGTCAACCATGGCGGCCCGGCCGAAATGTACTACCAGGCCAACCTGAGCATGCATTACGTGCTGCCCCACTCCGGACATTTTATAGGACTGGAAATGAACCAGGAAACGGCAAAACACTTTTATTCTCTTGTTTTTCGTCCCCAGGTCAAGATCAAGCTTGCCGACGGACTCGCATTGGGGCTCGTCACCGGGCTGCCGCTTCACATGAACTCCGGGAATAGTATCAGTTTTTTGACGAGGCTGATTTATGAACCGCGGCACCGGACGCACTAACCGGTTGGTGGAAAATGAGCAAACCGGCCGCAGGGGAGTTTTTGGAAAAAAGTCATTCCGCCAATTGCTGGAAACAGTGCATCCCGCCTAATAGGATTTTGTCCCGAAAGACAGGCTCGATCATGTATTGGATAGTAAGGCCAGGCTTCCTGACCGGGATATGAGGGCGCTTAATACAGAGGTGAAACCGGATTCCCCATGCAGAGGTACCTGTTGGCTGTCAGCAACAATCCATACAGGGGCCGCGGAACAATTTCTGACTCTACCGTTATTCCAACGATAGAGGATGTACCAGGCGGAGTGGATATGGAAATGAATTTTATGTTGAAACTGATACGGGCAAACAGGGGAGATTTTTAGAAGGAAGGTTTTGGTGGCTCCAAATGTAGCTCACCCGTATTTACTTTGAAGATTCGTTTTGGGCTGCAGTAATCTAGGCTATTGATTAGTGCGTCTCATGTACATAGTGCTTTGAGGCAAGTAAAATACCGCCTTTGAGTGGTTGCATTGAATGAGTGATGGCTTTTTTATCTCTCCGTCAAAATTCTATAGAAAATTATTTTGTAACGACTTTAATGAGTTTGTCAAATCCGATGTGCCAGATGCTATGGACATTGGTAATCTGACTATCGAAGAAAATTACGGGAGAAATCAATGATAGCAGAAAAATAACACACAAACCAATCTTTATGGTTTCGGTGTTAAAATAATCTTTTACAATAAATAAGCTTAAAAACAGGAGTGGAAATGCAAAAGACAGGCTTCGTGTAAAATCCCATACCATACAGGCAACGATCGCTTGCAACAGAAAAGGTATAATCAGAAATAACAGTAACAGGGGTCTGTTTTGCCTGATAAGAAGAAGCCCCGCAGTAAGAATAACGGCCCATAAAGCTCCGAAAGTGGAATAGGTCAATAAAGGGACAAAAGAAGTATACTCTTTTACAAGCAACAAATCGGCACGACCCATTTCGAGCGAAAGCGGTGTATAAAAAGTAAGCAGGAAGCGTAATGCAATATAGCTAAGTCCACTTAGACAAACCGCTACCGCTCTGCTATCCGGATAGGCCGAGAAAGAGGGTACGCGCAGACGATTTGCATTTTCATCCTGTAAAAACCACCACATGAAAATAAAGGAAGTCGCCAAAAAGGCCCGTTCATCACACCAGGAGGCAAGGAAGCAAGCAAAGAATACTTGTAGCGGATGCCGAAAGTACATTGCGCCAAATAAAAATGAATAGGCGAATGCGTCAAGATGACCGGTAGCCTCATGATAAGAACTCAAGATGGTGTACAAAGGAATCATTGAAGCCATAAAAAGCGATGAAACCTTACTTTCCGAAGTAATTCTTCTGGCCAGACTTATCCCCATTCCAAGCATTACAAAGAATGTTGTTACCTGTAACAGATATATTCCTTTCCTTTTGAGGTCGAGAGTTTTGGCAATTAAGGGTACGGTAAGCCTGAAGGTCTTTTTGGCCGCATGACTTTCTCGGGGAGCGGCAATCGGGCCAAAGATATTTTCAGATTGCTTCTCTACCGTGTACCAATAGGAGTGATCATCTGAGAAAAATGTAGCATCTATTTTCGGGGGAGCCGACAATAGTGCCAGCAATGTGCCAACAAGTATAAAATAAAAGCACCAATAGCGCGAGTATAGGGCTTTACTTATTAATTGTAGCATATATTCATCTGACCTGTTTTAGGTGAAACAGAAAATTTAGTATTCAGTTTTATAGACTGACGATAAGTTACTTATGGCTCTCCGTCAGCCGTGATGCGATGCCGTCATGAATTTGCACCAGTGTTTCTTCCAGTCCGTATTCCCAGTCCCAGCCCGGATAGTGACTTTTGAATTTGGTAAGATCGCTGATATACCAGATGTGATCTCCAATTCTGTTGGTTTCCGAATAGGAGAAGTTGACTTTATTACCAGTTATTTTCTCGCAAAGCGCAATAGCTTCCAGCATGGAGCAGTTTGCGTATCTTCCCCCGCCGGCATTATAAACCTCTCCGGATCTGGGATTCTGATAGAAATGCCAAAACATATTGACGAGATCATGGCTATGAATGTTGTCGCGTACCTGTTTGCCTTTGTATCCAAAAATTGTATAGTGAATACCCGTAATTGCACACTTCATCAAGTAGGCGAGGAAGCCATGGAGCTGTGCACCGGAGTGGTTAGGCCCGGTGAGGCATCCGCCCCTGAAGATCCCCGTTTTGAGGCCGAAATAGCGCCCATACTCCTGCACCATAATATCAGCAGCTACTTTGGATGCTCCGAAAACCGAGTGCTTGGTGTGGTCTATGCTGTGCTGTTCGTCTATCCCGTTTTTAAAGTAGGGGTGATTGTTGTCAATCTCCCATCTTGTCTCCTGCTCAATGAGTGGCAGGTAGTTAGGGTTGTCACCGTAAACTTTATTGGTAGAGGTAAAGATAAAAACGGCCTGTGGAGCGTGTAGGCGTGTCATCTCCAATAGGTTAAGCGTTCCGGTAGCATTTACACTGAAATCCGTAAAGGGTTCTTTTGCCGCCCAGTCATGACTTGGTTGCGCTGCTGCATGGACTATCACTTTGATATCTGCTCCGTATTCTTTGAAAATCGGTTCAAGTTCCGCAGTTTCCCGGATGTCAGCCGAGTAATGCTTATAGTTAGAAAATGACTCTTGTATCCGACTGCGATTCCATTCCGTATTTCCATCTTTTCCAAAAAAATACTGACGGAGATTATTGTCGATACCGATCACCAAATCAAATTTATTTGAAAAAAAGGTAACAGACTCACTTCCGATTAGCCCCGCTGACCCCGTTACAAGCGCAATATTCATTTTAAATAGATTTTGTTATGTAAAAAGATGTACTAATAAAACGGCCTATTTATAATTATCGATGCAATTTGCATACAATCCGTCAAAATGCTTGTACGCCACGGAAAAAAGAAATGAGTATCTATTGTTAATGAAGGAGGAGCTGTCTCCTATAGGTACAGCCCCTCCACGATCTTATTTTGCCACAACTATTTTCTTCCTGGTCCAAATGTAACCATCATACAGTTGTACTAAGAACACACCTGAGGTATGACTAGGTAGGGCGATTTTATCCTTGTGCCTGCCTTCAGCAACTATCCGTTTGGTGAACAACTGCGTTCCCTGCATATCAACGACTGATAGCGTTACTGCTTTTCCCTTTCTTACAGAATAAGTTACCACAAATTCCCCAGAATTAGGATTCGGTGAAACGACAATATCATCTACGGAGTCAACCGTCTTGTCCAGATCAATTTCTGTTCGCGTTCTTGCATTGGGGCTGCAGGTAATTGTCATCGGAGAATTGGATAAAGTGTAATTGGGGCATCCAGTGACTTTCACATCTAGGGTATGCGGCTGTCCGTTTTTTAATGAAGTCGGTACGGGAAATCCAAATGCATGATAACCATTGCCAATCCCATTGTTTAGCAAATCCTGCCTGAAGGTTCCTGCGGACACATTTCCAACCAGTAAATTTGTTCCCTCGTAAAGGTCGACGGTTAAGGTAAGGTTCGGCTGACTTGAATCGTAAATCCAGCCCTCAATACCTCCGTTACAGTTCATGCCATTTAAATCACCGGATAAGCTTGAGCAATTGACTGTATTGTTATTTACCACTCCCACAGGATAATTCACCACTTTATTTGTGCAGCCACTTTTCGAAGCCGTAACTGTGTAAGTATAATTGCCAGCTGTATTGGGCGCTGTTATGGTTTTGGAAGTTCCGGTTCCGCTGATACCGTTGCCGCTCCATGTATAAGTAATTCCCGAACAGTCTCCGCCTGAGCACGAGGCCGTGAGTGTAAAGTTGGAACCGGCCGAGGGATTCGTAGTGGTGGAAGTTACATTGATCGTCTGGGTACACGGATCACTTGGACATGTTTTCGATTCCAGGAACCATTTGCTTGCTCCATGCGTATTCAGTTCGGATATGGGTGCCAGTTGAATATCCGTATTGGCATCTGCAATGCCGTCGCCCCAGTTTCTCCTGCTCGAAATGATAAATTGTGCGTTTTTGCGCTGGAAGCCAAATCTCTCACCCGTTTCTCCGTCATTAACCAGTAATTTACTCCATTGTTGGTGGTCTCCTCCGGTATATGACTGAAGTACAACTTCGTCATAATCGGCCTGACCTCCATTCAAAACCCCTAAGGAAAGATTGCTACCGTCAGTTGTGCTTACCTTAACATAGGAGCCAACCTCTTCAAGTTTCCAGATTTGACTTTGAGAAGGTTGTCCTCCGGATAAGTTCTGTACTTTTAATACTGAATTCTGCCGGGTAAGGTATTTGTTATTTATTTTGAGGCGGAGGGCATAGCAACCGGTGGGTGTAGGAGGCGGCACACCTATCGTAATATTTGCTACTTTATTTGTGCAGCCATTTTTTGAAGCTGTAACTGTGTATGTGTAGTTGCCGGCAGTATTGGGCGCTGTTATGGTCTTGGAAGTTCCGGTTCCGCTGATACCATTGCCACTCCATGTGTAGGTAATACCTGAGCAATCGCCTCCTGAGCACGAGGCCGAGAGTGTAAAGTTGGAACCGGCCGAGGGATTTGTAGTGGTGGAACTAATGTTTATCGTCTGGGTACACGGATCACTTGGACATGTTTTCGATTCCAGGAACCATTTGCTTGCTCCATGCGTATTCAGTTCTGATATAGGTGCCAGTTGAATATCTGTATTTGCATCTGCAATACCGTCGCCCCAGTTTCTCCTGCTCGAAATGATAAATTGTGCGTTTTTGCGCTGGAAGCCAAATCTCTCTCCCGTTTCTCCATCATTGACTAGCAATTTGCCCCATTGTTGGTGGTCTCCTCCTGTATATGACTGAAGCACTACCTCGTCATAATCGGCCTGACCTGCATTTAAAACTCCTAGTGAAAGATTGCTGCCATCAGTAGTGCTTACCTTAACATAGGAACCAACCTCTTCAATTTTCCAGATTTGACTTTGAGAAGGTTGTCCTCCGGATAAGTTCTGTACCTTCAAGACTGAATTCTGCCGCGTAAGGTACTTGTTATTTATTTTGAGGCGGAGGGCATAACAACCGGTGGGAGTAGGAGGCGGCACACCTATCGTAATATTTGCTACTTTATTTGTGCAGCCATTTTTGGAAGCTGTAACTGTGTATGTGTAGTTGCCGGCAGTATTGGGCGCTGTTATGGTCTTGGAAGTTCCGGTTCCGTTGATGCTGTTGCCACTCCATGTATAAGTAATACCTGAGCAATCTCCTCCTGAACACGAGGCCGTGAGTGTAAAATTCGAACCGGCCGAGGGATTTGTAGTGGTGGAAGTAATGTTTATTGTCTGACTACATGGAGTTGCACACAATGAAGCAGTAATGTCATTGATCATTGTTAATTGCACCGGGCCATTCGCGATATTATGAGCGCTGCGCCAGTTTTGATAGGCGTCGCAATCGGAAGCGGTGAGGTCTCGGTCTGTGGTGTTACAGCCGCCATTGTCAACCATGCTTGACAGGGTGAAGGTAGCATTCTGGGTGGGTGTAATTACAGGGACATTGCCATTTGATCCATTAATAAAATCGTTCGCTATGGTTTGAAGCTCTGAGACGGAGTGTGCTTGCAGATACTCGGCAAGTTTAAAAAAAGCGACAAGGTCCGCACCATAATTGAAACATTCTTTAATTTGGTTGATTACGGCATTATCGTTCCCGCTAAATTCCAATTCGTTCATGACAAGTTTTCCGGGCATATTGCTCCTGGCCAGATCCATGGCAAACCGATGGTCCTGTGCATTTGAAGTATTGATTTTTATGCCGTCTGAATTGGCTTCAATAGTCGGGAAATCAAATGTGCCTCTTTGAACTGTTAAAAAATCAAAAACGGATCCGTAGTCGGAGACCACTTTTATTTTGTTGTCCACGCTTTTTACAGCATTAATAAAAGTATCGTTGGTGTTCTTAAGTACCTGAGTCCTGTATCGAAACCAGTCACGTCCGTCGTTTCCTTGAAAAGCGCTTTGAAAACTGCCTGCGGGTCTCTTGGGAGAAATTTGCGCAAAGCCGCCATAGCTTGATCCCCAGGAGTTATTTAAATCGGTTATTGAACAGTATCGCTGTTGTAGCCAAGTTCTGAACCCCGCAATCATTGGCTCGGAGTAATCATATAGAACGTCCGTTGTCGCCAGCTTGGTCGTTTGAGTATCGAACCCAATCTCTCCGCTGCTGTTGTAGCGTAGATTTGCAAAAAGAAGTTCGTTTGTTCCGGTCAGATAGCTATATCTAGTGAATACTTCTGTCGCAAAATTTTGAATTCTCTGAATGGTTGAATTTGCCGCAAGGGATGTCATTACCGCATCAACATGAATTTCAGGATCTGCTTCTGTTGGCCCCGCTGCCACTTGGTATACATACAAAGGGTCGCTCCCGTCTATTTTCGCACCAAACATTCTCTCACTGGCGAGCCATCCATCACACGTATTTTGGAACATGCTTGGGTCGTGTTGCCTTGGACATCCGGTATTCACGTTGACCTTGATGCCTATTTTCATACCTAAAGATCGAGCCTTCGCAATCTGATTGTCATATTGCGTCCAGCCCGAAATACCAGGATATTGAGTGGAGTGAAAGCCATGAATATAAGTCCAATGTACTCCAATTATTACACAATTAAAGCCGGCATCGTGAGCGTTCTGAATCTGGTCTAAATTTTCTGCCTTGGAGTCATTTCCAAGTACAAGTGCAAGATATCTTCTGTTTTGTGCCAGAGCATCGTTTACCGAAGTAAGGAGAAGAGAGTACAGGAGAAAAATCGACCATAATATTCTAGATTTTATTTTTGAATAATGAGACGGAAGTTTTGATGACGTGTCAATTAAAATAGAAGTAGTAAACGGCTTTTTTTTCATAAAAATAAGTATTAGATGTATGGGAGAATATATAAATGCAGTACAAGGTATGTGATTTGTGAGGGTTTTAAAGAACAATATTTCTATTTACTATGAAATAGTATTGCTGAACGTCGACGAAACTAAGCCGGGTTCAGTATAGTAGAGTGTGCTTACTTTTTTGTAACGTCAATATTTTTTGATAGGTTGGGGTTGGTTTTTATCGCAATAATAGTCAAAGAAATGCAAACTTGAAATTTTGTTAAAAATGATTTTTTTGCGATATGTGTTGGGAATGAAAAGGCAGGTCGATATCAGGCATCGGATTAAAACTCATCTTGCCAGAAGAGTCAATGTATAAATTGAGAATGAAAATATGAGCATTGAGAGGGTCTCAAAAATATCTAAAATGTGTGTAGTATTTATTCGAATAGGTGGCTGAATAATTGTGTATTAAGTGCTTTTTATGCGCCTCGGTAGCTTTTTCGTAGGGATGGGAAGAAAAATAGGAAGTACCATAACGCCAACTTGAAATTGGTATTGTCTTTCGAAAATCTCCCCTCCCTGCTTCACAATTCAACAATAACCGATGACCCGCCCAGGTTTTCTATCGCCTGCTGTACGGACTCGATCATAGGCGGCGGTCCGCACACGTAAAAGTCCCGGGAGAAATCCTGGATATTATCCTTCAGGTAGGTTTCATCAATGATACGATGGTCGTATGCAGCAGTTTCTTCGCTGGTAATGGTATTGATGAAATTTCCTCCCAATATCTTTTCGAATTCATCTTTCAATATGATATCGGCTACCGTTTTGTTGGAGCAGAACAGCTTGTTGCTGCCCACTTTCCCGTCCTTGTACAGTTGCCGGAAAATGGCAATAAAGGGTGTGACACCGGCGCCTCCGGCTATGAAGTTCCCTTCACCTTTGTACTGGATGGCGCCCCATACGTCATGTAGTATAAGTTCGTCGCCCGGTTGCAATAAGCCCAGCTGTTGGGTGACGCCCTTGTGTTCGTTATAGATCTTGATGGTGAACTCAACAAAATCCCATTCATTCAGCGAGGTAAAAGTGAAAGGGTTGCGCTCATCCAGCCAGCCTTCCTTGTTGATGGTAATCTCGGTGGCCTGCCCCGGTATAAAGGTATAGCCTTCCGGTTTTTCGACCCGGAACCTCTTTACATCATGTGTAACAGGTTCAACAGATAAGATCTTGACAATATGCTTCTCTTCCATTGGTGTAAATTTGATAGTTGCAGACTTCGGTTCTGGAAAATGACCCCGGTATCGAATATACACAAAACCATCGTTTGCCCGGAATTTTAGCTGCACTAAAACCACCATAGCCACGCCAACGGTATGGGATGGTCAATGGCCGTTGAGGAACCGGCCATTGACCTGAAGCAGACTCCGCTTATAAAATTATGACCGTCGCTGCCTGCTTTCTTCCGTAAACGTCGTCATGTCGAGCGCCGGCCGGATTTCCCAGCTGCTGTTCTCATGCCCTAACCTTAGAGAGGGGTGCCCGGACATCAGCCGGATGGCGTGATTCAGGTCCGTGGCCTCCAGTATCATGATGCCGCCGATCTGTTCTTTGGTTTCGGCAAAAGGTCCGTCGGTCACCGAGACCTTGCCTTCGCGCCACCGCAATGTGGCAGCATTACGGGCCTCCTGCAACCCTTCGCCTCCGGTGAAGTGGCCTTTATTTCTCAGCTCCTCGTCGTAAGCAAAACATTCGTCCATAAAGGTGTGCTGCTCGCTTTCGGACATGGTTTCCCAGATCTTTTCATTCATGTAACCCAGACAAATATATTTCATGGTGATTTTCGTTTGGTGTTTAATTTGACCGCCTGGTGCCGGTAGGCCGTCAGGCATCGGGTTTGCGTTGGAGAATAATGTGCATGGCTTTTTCTGAAGCTCCGAACCTGGTGCATTCGTAACCGGCCTTGTGCCAGTCGACTTTGCCGAAAAGTCCTTCACCTTTACCCAGCAGGGTAGGGGCAATCGCTATGTGAAGCTCATCAATCAGTCCTTCGCGGAGGTACTGTTGTATCGTGTCGGCCCCGCCGCCTATCCGGATGTCTTTCCCGATGGCGGCTTCCCTGGCCCTGTCGAGTGCTGCATGGATGCCTTCCGTAACAAAGTAAAAGGTCGTCCCGCCTTCCATTTCCAGGGGTGGCCGCGCGTAATGCGTCAGCACGTAAACCGGGACGTGGTACGGGGGATTGTCCCCCCACCAGCCCTTCCAGCGCTCATCCGGCCACGGGCCGCGCACCGGCCCGAACATGTTTCTGCCGATGATCCAGGCGCCGATGTTTTCATTTCCGCGCATTGCAAAATCGTTATCGACGCCCTCCGATCCGCCTGCCTGTTCATGCATCTGCCGCCACGAACGGGTAGAGGTGACCCATTCGTGCAGGGATTCCCCGCCGATGCCCAGGGGGGAATCCAGGCTTTGGTCAGTCCCTGCCCCGTAGCCGTCAAGTGAGATGGTAAAACTTTCCACCCGGACCCGTGTGCCTGCACCCTGACCGGCGTCTCCGCCGTCCTTTTTGTTTTCAGCCATAATCCGCTTTTGTTTTTGGTGATTTGATTTTGGTGTTTCTACTGGTAGTCGAATGGAAGATCACTCAATCGACAGGCAGACCTGTTTTTTTTACAATTTCGGATGCGAGGTTCCCAGCTCGCGGAGCTTTTGTTCAATAAAACGGCGTTCCGGGCCTTGTTGTGCCAGCGTAAGGGCGAGCGTCCATGAGGCGCGTGCATCGTCTGTTCGCCCCGTCTTCTGATAGAGTTCGGCCCGGGCAGAATGCGCCAGGTGATATCGGGTGAGGTCACCGCGTTCAAGAATAGCGTCAATCTGCTGTAACCCGGCCTCAGGACCTTTGTGCATGGCGATGGCAACTGCCCGGTTCAATTCAACAACCGGGGAGGGGTTTATGCGCAACAGGAGGCTGTATAATCCGGCGATTTGTGCCCAATCTGTATCGCCGGGGCGCGCTGCGCCGGCATGCAGGGCTGCGATGGCCGCCTGCAGCGTATAAGGGCCCTGTGGTTTGAAGGAAAACGCCTGCTCCACCAGCGCCAGTCCTTCCTCGATCATAGCGCGGTCCCAAATCGACCGATCCTGATTTTCGAGGAGAATAAGATCTCCTTCAGGTGAGATCCGTGCACCCCGGCGGGATTCGTGGAGCAGCATGAGGGCGAGTAACCCTGTAACCTCCGGATCGGGCAGTAATGCATAAAGCAGGCGCCCGAGCCGGATCGCTTCGCCTGAAAGGTCAACCCGGGTGGCCGAAATGCCGGATGAAGCGTAGTAACCTTCGTTGAATACGAGGTAAATCACCTGGAGTACGGCTTCTAACCGGTCCGGCAGCTCATGCTCGGACGGTACTTCAAACGGTATTTTCGCCTCGCGGATTTTGGCTTTTGCGCGGACAATCCGCTGGGCCGTAGTTGCGGGCGTAACAAGAAATGCGCTGGCAATAGCTTCGGTAGTCAGGTCGCAGACTTCCCGCAGTGTCATAGCAGTACGTGCATCGGGCGGCAGCAACGGGTGGCAGCAGGTAAAGATCAGCCGAAGCACATCGTCTTCAATCGTTTTGTCAACCAGCGAGGACGGATCCGTATTTTCGGCCATCATTTGCCTGGTTGGCTCCTCCTGCAAGGGGGCGAGTTTTGCTTCGCGCCGGGTACGGTCAATTGCCTTATGCCGACCGGTGGAAATAAGCCACGCCCTGGGATTTGACGGAACACCCTTTTCGCCCCATTGCTCAAGCGCTGCCTTAAAGGCGTCGTGCATCGCGTCTTCGGCCAGATCAAAATCTCCAAGCAGACGGATCAGCGTGGCAAATATCGCGCGGGACTCATGGCGATAGATCTCGTTTACGACCCTGGAAATCTGCCCCGGAGAATGGATAGGTTGATCTGATTTCATAACCACAAATTTCTGGCGCCTGTTCCCGCGGATTATTGGAGGTCAAGCTGCCATGAAACGCCAAACCGGTCCTCCACCCAGCCAAACTTCCGGCTGAATCCGTAGTGATCGAGCGGCATATAGACTTTCCCGTTTTCGGACAGTTGCCTGAACAGGTTTTCAAGTTCTTCGTCTGTCCGGCAGGAGACGTACAATGAAATTGCCGGCGAAAAAGTCCAGGCGTGCCTCACGTAGCTATCGCTGCAAATAAAGGGTCGCCCGTTCAGCTCGAACCTGGCGATCATAACCGTACCTTCTTTCGCCGGGCCATCCTTCCCGTATCGTTTTACTTCGTTTATCCTTGAATTGTCAAATAACCCGACGTAAAAATTCATGGCTTCCTCGGCATTGTTCTCCTGGAAGGTAAGGAATGTGGTGATTTGGTTTTCCATATGAGCTCGTTTTTTCTTTAATTGAAAAAATCCGCTACCCTCCGGGAGTAGCAGATCAGTATTTTGGTATCGTTGGCTAGACGCTCAATACCCAGCGGACGTCAAAGGCATCGGTTACTTCAACCAGTTTTGATGCTTCGTCATGGCCCGCAAAGGATAGCGGCCGCTTAAAACTCAGTTTTTCAATAAGTGCGTGCCTGTCCCGGCTATTTCTACAATGTAGGAAAATTGACAGATAATTGCCGAGCGTTCTGCCTTCATTGGGTACCAGGTCGGAGCCATGGATGGTAATGTACTCCGAAACCAGCGATCCACTTACAACCGGTGATTCCCTGTATCCGTCCAGCTCTTTTTCAAAAGTTTCAAATTGCAGGACGCCGCCAAAACAGGTCTGGTAATAGGTGAGCGCTTTCCTGCAATTACCTGAAAAAGTAATGAAGATCGCGCTCACCAATTTGCCACGATTGGGGTCATTCATGACGGGTAAGTTATGCGTCCGGGATTTCAGGCTCTACCAGTTTGATAAGTTTTTCCAAAGACTCCTGCCAGCCGAGATAGCACATTTCAGTGGGGATAACTGCCGGGATCCCTTCCTGTACGGCGGTAAGCTCAGTGCCGCATGAAACTTTTTTCAACGTTATGGTGGTCGTCATTTCCCCGGGTAAATTGGGGTCATCGAACTTGTCGGTGTACCGGATCAATTCATTGGGTTTAATCTCCAGGTACGATCCGCCGAAGGAATGCCCGTGGCCGGTGCTGAAATTGATAAAAGTCATGTGGTATTTTCCGCCTACTCTAAAATCCATCTCCTGGACGGTACATATGAATCCATAAGGAGGTAGCCACGTTGCGTGCGCCCGCGGGTCTGCGAATGCCCGAAATACTTTTTCCGGGTTTGCTTTAATGACCCGATGCAGTGAAACCGAATTGTTTTCCATAGTAATGAACTTAGTTTGTGGTCAGATATTTGGTTGATTAAGGACGTTTGTGCGGATTTTGCGGCCGTAAACGTAGGAAACAGTCAGGATGCCCAACACGATCAGGGGCAGCAGCATATAACTGAGATTCTGATCAACGCAGGCATGACTGATGAATGCGAAGATTAGCGTAAAACTGAGTCCCGCATAGGCCCATTCCCTGAGTCTGCCTGGTGTGCCGGGGTAGCAAATAGCCACTACACCGAGCGCCTTAGCGACGATAAGCGCCTGGGCAAAATAATCAGGGTAACCCAGCGGCCTGGTGCCTATGTAGGCATATTCCGGGTTGAAGAGCAGCGTGCTTACCGGCATCACGCCCTCCCAAAGGGCGATAATGACGGTTGCCACCCAAAAGATGATCTTGTTCTTCTTCACGTTAGTAAACGATTAAGTGTCCGGTTAATTGGTTGATTCAACATATTTTACAAAGTTGTCCAGGATCGCCTGCCATCCTTGTTTCTGAAATTCAGGGTCATTTTCGGTTTCAGCGTCAAAGGTGGTGGCAATATGGGTCCGGTTGTCCTCCGGGGTAAACAACGTAATAGCCTTTCTCCCATCAGGCATGATATACGAAATTTCTTTATGGAGCTCTACCCGGTCATAAGTGCCTTCGAAGTCAAAACCGTAGCTGCCGTCCCGGGCTTCCATCCTGTTCTTGAATTTACCGCCTGTTCTGAGATCATTTTCACTGCTGGGGCTATGCCAGCTTGGGTCCGGGCTGTTCCATTGCATAATGTCTGCAGGGGTATTCCAGGTTTTCCAAACGTTTGATACGGGAGCATTTGCAGTGGCTTCTACCGTAATTCTTGTTGCTTGCTTCATTGCCGGTTCGTTTTGTTCATTAAATTTTACGATTCAAAATTACGGCGGGGTACAGAATTGCAGCGGTTGTGAAAATGACATTCTTAGGGGTGGATTATGACAAAGCTATTTTTTAACTTGTTGCCTCATATCGCTGTTTAATATGCAGATTTCTGTCTTTGTGCCTGAATATGGCGTAATTGAGGCTGTTACGCCGCCTTTTAGAACCTTTCATACTGCCAATGAGTTTTTAACCACGTTTGGCAAGAAGCCTGTTTTTGAAGTGGAGTATGTAGGGCTGAAGCAATTCGTGCCCGCTAACAATGGCGAATACACCATCAAGACAGACCGGCTGCTCAAAGATTTGGTTACGACCGATTTACTGATCATACCGCCTACCTTTGGCGATACCGCCAGGGGGATTCAAGCCAATGCCGAGGCGATCCCTTATTTCAAGAAGCTGCATGAAAAAGGCGCTAGCCTTGCCAGCCTGTGCATCGGCGCTTTTCTGCTTGCCGAAACAGGCCTGCTCAACGGTAAGAAGTGCTCCACCCACTGGGCTTATATCAACGAGTTCAAGGAGAGATACCCCGATGTGAAAGTGGAAGACGGCGCGATCATAACCGAGCACGATAATATTTACAGCAGTGGGGGAGCGAGCAGCTTGTGGAACCTGATACTGTACCTGGTAGAGAAGTTTTCGGACCGGGAAACGGCTATTATGATCTCAAAATATTTTGCACTGGACATCGGCCGGGACAGTCAATCCCAGTTTGCAATATTCAAAGGCCAGCGGAATCATGGCGATGAAGGTATTCAAAAAGTACAGGATTATATTGAAGCGAACTACTGCGACAAAATATCAATAGAAACTTTGGCAAAGCTGATCCACGCAGGCCGCAGAACATTTGAGAGGAAATTCAAGGAGGCTACCAATAATACACCCATAGAATATATACAAAGAGTGCGGATAGAGGCGGCCAAGAAGATTTTCGAGGCTTCGAGAAGAAATGTAACCGAAATTATGTTTGACGTCGGCTACACCGACACCAAGGCGTTCAGAGATATCTTTAAAAAGATTACCGGCCTGACGCCTATTGAATACAGGAATAAGTTTGCCAGGGTAGTGAATGAGGTGTAAGCCTTTCCGGCTTCTGGGGCGCTCAATTCCAGTTGTCTATTTTGGTGTCATCCGGGTCGGGGGCGCCTTTGCCGGTTTCAACAAGCGATTTGAGGCTCATCAGGAAAATGGCCCACTTGGTGCTGCAGTGGTACATGAACTCAATCGGCTCTTTCCAGTCCAGATGCTCGAAAAGAACGATAACGTAGTCGCCTTCCTGCCGTAGCTTCCAGTTGATGCGGGTTCCCACCCATTCTTCCGGCCCTTCGATTACTTCCCAGGTCACGGCGGTGGCCGGTTCAAGTTCCGTAACTTTCATATCGAAGCCGCCTGCGCCGAAACGAAACTCCAGTATGCCTCCTTTGCGGTTGCCTTCTCCCTGTGTATTGCGCGTCCACCAGCCGGCAAGACCCTCGCGGGTGGTAAGCGCCCGGTAAACATCATCGATTGACGACGATTTGATTCCAACCCTGTGCAAGATAGCTGCCATAATCGTTTTTCCATTAGTTGAACATGCAGCAAAGTTAAGGTCTGAAATGCAGACACACAGGGGGGAATACAGACATTCTTACGGGTTGATCCGGACAAGCTTACAGCTTCTGGTGCCGGCCCCGTTCGATCCGGGCCAGTCTTACGCCGACTTTGAAATAATCGATTACAATACCGGTTAACAGGATAAGGGCTGCTACGGCCAAAATCCGGATCTGGTAATTCATGTATGCGGCGCCGGCTGCTACGCCCCCTGTAAAGAAAGCAATAATGATGGTAAATCTTAACCGGATGGAAGAAAGCAGCTTTGTCTTTTGGGGCCCTGTCCGGTAGAAGAAAAGCTGGGCCAGCTCAATGCCCAGATCGGTAAACAACCCCGTCAGGTGGGTGGTTCGAACGATTGAATTGGAGATTGAGGTTACCAGGGCGTTTTGGAGCCCCATAGCAAACAGCAACGTACAGGCAATGAAATTCGGGTTGGCAAGGATGAAGTCGTAATCCAGAAACGCAGCAAAGAGCAATATGAAGGCTTCTGAAAGCACCGGGATGATGAAAATATGCTTGTCTGTCAGCCGGTGGACGGTTTCGACCACAAAACTGGAGAA
The DNA here is from genome assembly GCF_039540405.1 of Ravibacter arvi. Classification (NCBI taxonomy): domain Bacteria; kingdom Pseudomonadati; phylum Bacteroidota; class Cytophagia; order Cytophagales; family Spirosomataceae; genus Ravibacter; species Ravibacter arvi. Next base: position 119,063 of record NZ_BAABEY010000029.1, on the reverse strand, counting down.
GAACGCTCCTGTAAAAAACGAAAGGATATACATGGCATAAAACACCGCCTGTGCCCAGTTGGTGCGAACGGCTTCTTCCACCATAAACGCGAAATGCCCGGTTACGTTCGTCGTTAATTTCTGAACGGATAAAAAACCGACTACATTCACAGTTCCCGCGACAAAGGACAGCAGTGCCGCTATTCCTATATTGTGTTTTAATGTCCTGCTTTTGCCCTTATGTCTGAACATTTTCTCTTAAAAGGCGCGGAAACGTTTCCTTTTTGACGCCGTGCCGAATCCGGCCTAAAATACAAAACAATTCTTGTCTAATCTATTGTTCTCTCCAGGTGATTGATCAGTTTCTCAAATTCGAGGATTGGCAAGAGGCCCGGCGTCTGCAGTAATAGCTCCCGCTGCTCCGGTCACCCGCGGAAATGTGTCCCGTCGGCCGCGGCATTTACAGCGTCGGGTGATTTTCAATCTGCAATATTTTTTAACTTTGTTGTTTAAAAATATGCTTTTTTAAACACTCCTCAAAAGATAGATGACTAATGTGGTCTATCAGTAGATATGCAATATTTCTGTACACTTTTCAACTCCGGGTACCTTTCGCGGGGACTTGCCATGTACGAGTCACTGGTTTTTTCAGCCAGGGATTCGCATCTTTTTATCGTTGCCTTCGACGAGCCGTGTTTTAAGACATTGCAAAACCTTTTTCTCGCCAATGCAACCATTATTTCCCTGGAAAGTTTTGAGCGGGAAGAATTGCTGGCCGTAAAAGATGACCGTACCACAGGAGAATACTGCTGGACCTGCACCTCCTGGGTCATATGGTACTGTATCCAGACTTACGCACTTGACCATTGCACCTACCTGGATGCGGACCTGTTGTTCTTTGCCGATCCGAAAGTACTTACAGATGAAATGGGCGACAACTCAGTGCTGATTACGGAACACCGGTATAGTGCCCGGTATGACCAGTCCGCGCTGTGCGGAATTTATTGTGTGCAATTTATGACTTTCAGAAACACCCCTGCGGGCCTTACCGTCCTGGACTGGTGGCGAAAAGCTTGTGTAGACTGGTGTTACAGCCGCATAGAAGACGGTAAGTTTGGCGACCAGAAATACCTGGATGATTGGCCGGAAAGATTCGAAGGCGTCCATGTACTGAAAAATATCGGGGGCGGTGTAGCGCCCTGGAACAACCGGGAGTACCGTTTTGAAAAGGCCGGAGACGGCGTGCGGGTAAAACAACTCCATCAATCGCAGCGGCTGGTCTTCTACCATTTCCATGACTTCCGGTATTGTACAGGAGATACTTTTCGCCTTACCTCAGAATGGTATGCGATTAAAAAGCAAGTGGTTGACCTGGTATACAGACCCTATGTGAAAGCGCTTGAAACGGCCGAAAAAAAAATCCTGCAGACCGGTCCGTCTGTTACATTCCATGAGCCGCTGTATCCCCTGGACTGGCTGAGTGAAAAGCTTGGCCGGAAGCTGGCTTTCCGGTTAAAGGGGTACTATAAAAATTATTACAGGAGAAAAAAAATCAGCCAGTAGCAGTCTTTTGATATATACAACAACCGGTCTGTAATCGGGAACGGAATGTAAAAAACGGCCGTATCAAACCGGATAATTAATGAAAATGGCAATTCGCTTATTTAAGAAAAAGTCCTCCCGGCCGGCTTACGGATGGTTCGGCAATTACCCGACCTGGCAGGAAGCTGTCCGGGTTTCGGATGGTTATGACAAACATAACATCCTTGAAAAAACGAAGGCGGCTTTGCTGAAGGTGAAGTCGGGGGAGGCGGTTTATGAAAGGGATTCTGTGCTGTTTGAGAAAAAAATGTATCCCTTCCCACTGATCACCTATTTGCTGCACAGCGCGAAACAAAAAAGGACACCGTTGAATATCCTGGATTTCGGAGGCTCGCTGGGCAGCACCTATTTCCAGATACGGGAATTTCTGTCACCGGACCTGTGTTCGGGCTGGAACATCGTGGAACAAGCGCACTACATCGACTGCGGTAGGTTATTTTTTGAGGATGAAGTGTTAAAATTCCACTACTCTATAGAGGATTGCCTGGCCCATGGCCCGGTAGATCTGGCAATTCTTTCCAGCGTGGTGCAATTTCTGCCGGAACCTCACGCATTCCTTGAAAAACTGGCGGCCTATGGATTCAGGCATATTATTTTCGACCGCACGTTTTTTGTCAACGGGGACCGTGACCGCATTACCGTCCAGAATGTATGGCCCTCCGTCTATGAAGCCTCCTATCCCTCCTGGTTCTTCAATGAAGAAGGCTTTCTCCGCCATTTCCAGGCCAACTATATTACAGGCGGGGAGTTTAGCAGCTATGTGCCCGGCGAATCGGTCCTCGAGATTGACCGGGAACCGGTTGCCTATGCCAAGGGCTTTTATCTGACAAAAAAGGACATTACGGATCAACCGGGATTGGCTTCGTAATAGCGGTCCTGATCCTTCCAATAAACAACAGGGGAGCCAGCCCGTTTCGGAAAAAGCTTCGACGATCGCAGATTTTCCTTCAAGCACTTGAACAGGAAACGCAACCAGATCACGACTCCGTAGTGCCGGTGGATAAGCCTGGCTTTTTGCTGTTCGAACAAAACGTCCTTACTTAACGAAGAGATCCCGGTTGTGTTAAAGGTGGCGATAACGTAATCCCGGAATTCAAAGGCGAACTCCGGATCTTTCCAGCACCACATGTTCAGTACGTGATCAGCGGAGATGGCATAGGCGAGATCATACCGGTATTTCCGGAATACCGCCATCGGGTACACGATGGCCTGATGGTTAATTCCTGTTTTGGCCTGATGGTAGGCAGAGAGGTGCCCCAGGTATTTTTTATCATTCTTCCAGACGCTACCGTAGTAGATCTTCTTATTGTCTTTTAATTCAGTGGCAAATTTTGAAAAATCAGCGCTTAGCTGGTCGTCAGCGCCGATGAAATATACCCAGTTGCCGCTTGCACGGCCGATCGCCTTGTTCATGGCATCATAGATTCCCAGATCCTTTTCGCTTTTCCAGTAGCTTATTCTTGCCGCATTGGCTTCCAGGATAGCAATTGTGCCGTCGGTACTCGCGCCGTCCATGACAATCAGCTCCAGGCTGGAATATTGCTGACGGAAGATACTATCCAGGCATCGCTGCAGATAATGCGCCGCGTTCCTGGTCACCATAATGATCGATATCAACGGCTGGTTATCACAAACAAGGTCGCCGTACTGGTCTAGCCCCTGCTCGCAGCGGGTCAGCTTACGGGTTATGGTATGGGTCAGCAGTTTTTCATTTTCTTCGTATCCCGCCCTGCTTTGTTCATTATGATAGAGATGAAAAACAATGCCGCCGAATTTCAACATGCGTTTCCTGATTCCTATGTTAAGAAGCCTTGCCGCAATTTCATTGTCTTCCCTTCCCCAATAGCCGAAGGCTTCATTATAGCCGTTCACCCGGACCAGGTCTTCCCTCCAGAAGGCCATATTGCATCCGCGTAGCTTGCGGATACAATCAGCTTTATAACGGGTGGCCAGAAACTGCATCATCCAGCTGGCGTGCAGTCCGTTTAAACGATTTTTTATACCGTTTTCAAGGAGGTAGACCCGTTTTTTTTCTCCGGCCAGTAATTTTTCGGTCACGCTTTTTAATAATATTACCCTGCTTCCGGTCACGAAAGTACCGGGCTCGCTTAGCCTGATATGGTCACTGACGAAGTGCCTGTGCAGGATCAGGTCACCGTCGATCTGGATGATATAGGACTTGGAAGCCGCGGCGATAGCCTTATTCCTGATTTTTCCCAGCCGGAAGCCGTCGTCCGGCTGCCAGATATGAACAAGCGGGACAGGGAGGTGTGGTCGCATCCGATCAATTACCCGCGCAGTCCGTTCGTCGGACCCGTCATCGGCTATAATCACCTCATCCGGAAGAACAGACTGGTGCGCTACACTGCGGAGGCATAGTTCAAGAGCTTCGGGCCAGTTATAGGTGGAAATGATAAGGGCGATACTGACAGGAGTACTCATAAAGTGTGAGGGTTATAGCCGTTGGGACAAGTTTTAATGTTATTTAGTCGGACATTGCGCAATAATGCCGTATGAGAGGGTTCGTTATCCCTTGGTCTTTCAAAATGATGCAAGTGGAACTGGACCGCTGAAAGTTTTACGATTTTTTTGATAATTCCATTGTTGATGAAGCGGGCGGCGAGCTCTTCATCTTCATGCCCCCAGCCTTGCAGTTCGTTGTTGTAACCGTTGACCAGGATAAAATCTGATTTCCAAAAGGCCATATTGCTCCCTCTTACACTTCGGGAATTCATTTCCCTGCGTTGGCCGAAGAACCGTAGTACAGGTATACGCATCGCATTCAGCCGATTATATACACCATTTGAAAAAGCGTGGATCCCGGTTTCCCCGGATAAGAGTACTTTTGTACTCCTGGCCGGGGTCAACATAGCCCGGGTGCCGCGTATAAATGCACCTTTTTCAGCTGCCGCCAGGTGATCCCGGACGAAATACCTGTTCAGAATCACATCGCCGTCGATCTGAATGATGTATTCTCCCGTGCTGCTTGCTGCGGCTTTATTGAGTATCCGGGCTTTTCTGAAGCCTTCGTCCTGATGCCAGATATGAATAAGGGGGACAGGAAAGTTTTTTTCTATCGCTTCAAGCATGGCGCGGGTGTCGCCGGTCGATCCGTCATCAGCAATTATCACTTCGCCTGGGAGGACTTTTTGCCTGGCCACGCTGAGCAAACAGCAGCGCAAGGCTTCGGGCCAGTTGTAGGTGGATATGATCAGCGACGTCTTGGGCGCTGATGATAGCGGAGATAGAGCCGGGCGTTTGAACATACTATCCAACCAATGTCGTTATACCATCAAATTAAGGTCTATCTGGCGCCCTGGGTAAAAAAAGGAACAAAAGGCGGCATGTTTTGCCACGAACCGTGCCGGTGTTTTTGGGATAATACTAGATCCGATAGCATGGTATTTGCTATTCCTGTTTTAGAAGAGTTTCTGACTTAGTAGATCGAGATTGCGTCAGGCGGATAGTGTACCGGTTGACATCTATTGCCTTCAGGGGCGTTTCCTATCTGCATATTAACTACAAGTGATATTATAGGATGAGTTTCTTTTGTCCGCTTCCTGCCCGGAGGGTTAACCCGCAGCAAGCTTTGGAGACCAAATATCAATTTATTTTATACTTTATGCAAAAAAATGACAGTACCGGGCCGATATTTTTAATCAGTGCGACGTTAGTCCATATTGCATATACGTCGACTATTTGGATTTTGCACAATTTGTCCTGTCTGCAACCAAAGGCGGCGGCATAGCTGCCCCTTTTGAAAGCATTGAGGGGGGCTATAATAATTGAAATGGATTCACATTTGAGTGGTCAGCCCGTAGCTTTACGAAAAGGAACTGCCTTGCGCCGGCGACCCCGGTAATTGCCATGACCCTTGATTTCCTGTAATGCGCCTATATTTGTACCGTCATTAAACAGACAGAAGGACGTAAACCCTTTCTGCACCCTCTTCCTTAGATACGAGTTTCCATGCGCCTCCTGACGCTTTTCCTGTTCCTGTTTTTTGGGTTGCCGAACCCGGCGGCTGCTCAGTATGAGCATCTTTTGCACAAATCCTATGCGGAGAATGTCTACGGGATCCACGATATGTACAGGGACCTGATCGAGACGCCGGACTCTGTGCAGCGGGCCTTGAAGGCCGGGCATATCAAAGAATTCGCCCGTCATCACAAGGACAGGAGACTCGAATTGAATGTCGATTTTTTCCTGGTTTTTTGGAATACGTTCTATCAGCAGCAGCCAAAAGACATATCGCTCCGTAAACTGACCGGCCAGTTGGAAGCAGCGACCCGGGAGAACCTCGATTTTTTAAGGGCGCGTTCGTTGCGGGCGCTGGCTGAGTTCTATTGGAAAATAGAAAAAAACTATGAGCTGGCTTTCGAGCAGTATCTGTTGCTGGACAAAGAACTGGCATCTGCCAGGCCGGCCGATTACCCGGAAATGGCGAGGGACCTGATGCAGATAGGACAGGCTTATTATTTTTTCCAGGACTACCAGCTGGCCGGAAAGTATTTTAAAAAAGCGATGGTATTACCGGAAACCTCATTTACCACGATGGTGATCAACGATGCGAAAAATACCTTGGGGCTGTGTTACCAGCAGCTAAACCAGCTGGATAGCGCCGATTATTTTTTCAGGGAAGTTCTGAAAACGACCTTCCCGGAGGCGGCCATCTGGAAAAGAATCGCGACCGGCAACCTTGGGGCGAGCCAATACCTGCGGCGGCAGTATGACCTGGCCATACCATTGCTGGAAGCAGACTTTAAAGGGGCCGTTGCGGCCAACGACTATGGCTGCGCCGCCGGGGCTTCCATTTTGCTCGCCGATATTTTCCGGCACCAGAAAAAAATGAAGCTGGCCGCCGTTTTTATTGCCAGGGCGGAGAATTATATCGCAAAGGCTGAGCAGCCCGACAGGCTCCGGCTTTTGTATCCGGTAATGAATAAATGGTTTGCCGCCAACGGAGACGCGGAACGTGCCCGGCAATACCTGGACTCATCGGTAGTAGCTATTAACCGTTACCACGAGAAGTTCAGCGCGCTGAAAGTGCTGAGGGCACAGCAAAGAGTGGATCTCCAGGCACAGGAACTGCAGCTAGCTGCTTTCGGCCTGGAAAGACAACGGAAAATAGCCGAGCGGAATTTCCTCGTTATGCTGGTGCTGATTCTGATCGCTATAACGGCACTTACCTTTTTTATCCAGAAGAAACGGCAACTCGCCAAGGACCTCAGACTACAGGCTGCAACCCAGGATCTCGAAATAGCCGCGCTTAAGCTGAACAGGTTTACTGAAAGTATCCTGGAAAAAAACAAGCTGATAGAAGATTTGCAAAGCCGGAGTACTCAGGAAAATAAAGATTTGATTTTTAAGGAGCTGATGCAGAGCACCATTCTCACCGACGACGACTGGCTGTCTTTTCAGCAGTTGTTTGAAAGGGCTTATCCCGGCTTTATCATGCGGATAAGGGAAAAATACCCGGAACTTTCACTTGGCGAGCAACGGTACTTTGTGCTCGGCCGGTTGAGTCTTTCAACCAAAGAGATGGCGGCAATGCTGGGGGTTTCTCCCAATGCAATCCAGGTAATGCGCCATCGCATCCGTAAAAAACTTGAGTTATCGGATAATGCCCCGCTCGAGGAGATAATGAAAAACACGTGATCCGGACGGCCCTCGCGGCCGGGAAAAAAGAGGACAGCTACATGCTGGGAGACGGATTTTATTTTTATAATATTCTAATATTTTTTTGATTGATAAGGTGCCGGTATTGCGCTCAGTCTCACAGGTTGTGTCACTACACTTTTGTCTGGAAGTTTGTCGTTTTCTATACTATGGTTGCCGGAAGTGCGACCTGGAGCGCATTAATAGTTAGTACTGTGTTTCAGTGTATTGGCGGAATTTTTGCAATGAGATTAGATTTTTTTTATTCGAAAATGTAGAATTATTTCGAATATTCATAGTTTTCTTTTTTGTCTTTCCTAATACAGTTAATATTGCGCCGGACATGGTCGGTTCCGCATGTCCGGTGTTTTTTTTGAATAAAGGAAATTGTCTTTTTAGTAGATGATGCATGCACGATTATTCAACAAGATCCTTTAACCTGTAGAAATATGTAACAAAAACGCTATCCAAAACAAGCCCCCCTGTTTTTGGATAGCACTTTGTTCCGTATGGCTTGATTCCCGGTTTCGTGTCGGGCCGGCAGCGCTTTGCTACTACTGTCGTTTCAGCGCCCCCCGCTGTTAGGGCATGTTCTGCAAACTCTGACTTTCGACGCCACTATGAACTTTAATAATTAACAAAAACAACACATGAAATTTTTTAACTCAAAGCTGATTATTTCAGCGTTTGCCGTTATTATCGCGTCTCAAGCTGCTATGTTTGCCGCCGATTGCGATGATGCAAAGAATGTGCTCGTCAACGGATCCTTTGAACGGGTCAGCAACGGCAGGCTCGTCGGGTGGACCTCGGAAAGCACGGGTCAGCGCGGCGCCTCTTTTACCAGGGAAAGCGGTTACCAGGTGTGTGGAAGCTATTACGGCCTTATCACTCATCAGTACGGGTCTTTTGCCCGTTTGTACCAGGATGTCGCAATAGCAGAAAAGGCATCGTCCGTGACGCTGACGATGTGGGGCGGCGTGCATGAATTATGCCGTGGCGAATTCCGGCTCATATTTCTCAATGGTACGGGTGAAATTGCCGGAACCCGGAAGGTAGCAGAAGTGAAGAAGCGGGTTCCCGGCCTGCAAAAATATACGCTTACCGCTGACATTCCCGCCTCTGCCACAAAAGTAAGGATAGAAGTCGCTATGAACAGGACCAGCAACAGTAACGGTATCTACCTTAAAATGGAAGCCGCAAAGCTGGAGTTCGAATTCTCGACGAGCTTGCCTGTGACGCTTGCCGGCTTCTCCGCAAAATCGCTTGAAAACGACGTGCAGCTGTCATGGCAAACCACCAGCGAAACCAACGCTGCCTATTTTGAAGTTCAGCACAGCCGGGATGCGAAATCCTGGAGCAGGATAGGGGAGGTGAAGGCTCAAGGCTCGGAAACCGGCTTTTTTACCTATAATCAGCGGCACAACCTGCCGGAAGCCGGGAAAAATTATTACCGGTTAAGAATGGTGGACGCGGATCAAACCTTCACATTTTCGAAAATCGAGATAGTTCAATTTCAGCCCGGCGGCGGTTCTTCAGTGTTTATTTATCCTAATCCCACCCGCGGAGAAGTGAAGCTGTATCCCCGCGCCGTGAATTTCTCGGTGTATAATGCTGCCGGGAGAATGGTGCTTGAAACCCGCAGTGCAGGATCGGAATCGGTCGACCTGGGTATGCTGGGCGAAGGAAACTACCTGTTGCGGTGGTCCGATCACCTGAACCAATCGCATAGCCGTTCGCTTGTGATTTCGAAATAGTTTTTTTGATACAGGAGCTTGAAAATAAGATTGCGCCCGCATAACGGCGGGTTTTTACAAAAATTGATTTCCTTGTTCGAAGTAACGCTTTCTAGGTAGGTATCTATTTAGAAAGCGGTTTTTTTTTGGGCTATACCGAAAAAAGCGATCTATCTCCTCCCGGTCATTCCCTCAATTCTGCCAGCCGTAATTTTTCCCAGAGAAAGGGTTTGATTTCAGGCCAGTATGCTCCGCCTAAATCCATATCAATGGTGTGGGTCATATTGGGTTGTGCCACTATGCGGCATTCATTGCCCGAGGCGGTAATCGCAGTCTGGGTAGGCAATACGTTGCCGGTCCAGGTTGCCCCCGTGAAGCTGTCGGTTGGCCGGGCATGAAAAAGCAATACCGGTGAATCGGAGGCGTCGTAGTGGAACAAGCCCGATACCCCGCCGATTTTTTCGTTGACCAGGGTTGCCCCGGTAGAAAGGCCGGCCTGCACTTTTGAAGAAAATCCCGGGAAGTCCGACCGGAGCAACCGGCTATCGGCTTCAATCGCATTGACCAGGGCGAGCGCGCCGCCGGCAGACGTGCCCATTACGCAAATCCTGGCCGTGTCAACGCCGTACCGGGCCGCATTCGCTTTCAGGAAGCGGATCGCGTTTTGAGTATCCTCTTCGGCGGAGACAAGCGTTTTATACCTCCGTTCAGCCGTAGCGAGGTTGTTGGCCGTAAGCCTGTAGTTAATGGAGGCCAGTACATACCCGGCTTTTGCGTAAGACATGCCTTTTTCAATGCCCTCAGCCTTGTCGCCATTTTCAAATCCGCCGCCATGTATGAACACCACCAGGGGCTGCCTTTTGTCCGGTGTTGCATTGGGAGGTACAAGAAGGTCCATTCTGATAGTCAGTGTATCGGCTCCCTGCTCGCGCGCCCTGGTCCGCTCGGAAGTATATTGAAGCCCTGAGAAGTTCGGACGGGTACTGTACGGAATCTCTCTGAAAAACGCCAGTTCCTGCTGGGCGTACTGCCCGGCAGCGTAGAAGCCTTCGGCGGGGAGCGAAGGTTCCGGAGAAGGAGTTTCCGTTTTGCTGCAGGCCAACAATAGCAGGATGGCACTTGCAAGGACGGGAAGTGGAAATTGCATACCAGAATTTTTTTGATGAGATTGCCAGTCCTAAACCGGTGAGCCGCCCCCGATCTCACAGATTCCCGCCATAAGAAAGATCACCACTGATTTCAATACCCCCATTTCTTCAATATTTGATTTGCACTGCAAAGGTAGAAAGGTGATGGTGCTTTACCGTCGAAAACTAGTCCTCTCTCGAATCCATTACCAGGTTTTCTTCTGCGCCTTTGAAGGCGAGCCGGTATTCTTTCGGGCTGTGGCCGGTAATTTGCCTGAACTGGCGATTAAAGTAAGACAGGTTTTTGTAACCGCATTCGTAACATATCCGCAGAATATCCCACTGTTCTGTCACCAGCAGGCTGGTGGCATGGGTAATGCGTACTTCGTTAACAAATTGGGAGAAGGTCTGCTCCATACGCCTTTTGAAATAGCGGCAAAACGAAGCTTCATTTAGGTGCATCAGTTCCGCGGCTTTCTTACTGTCCAGTTCTTCTTTGAAGTTCCCGATTACGTACTTCATAACGGGTTCAAGCCGTTCCGAGTCGCGGTTGGTAAGCTTCACGAGCGACTGTGATTCGTTCATGATGGCCAGGTTGCCGGTGTTCATGGAAGAAATATGGTGCAGCATGCGCAGGAACGTAATCAGCTCGTCCATGCCATGCTGCGTGACGAGCCTGCCGAAAAGTACGGACAATTCTTCGGTTTGCCGGACCTGGATACCATTGGCAGATTTTTCCATCAGTTCTTTCACCTTAATATATCCGGAATTATCGAAGAAACCGGGGCCCAGAAAGTCTTCCCGGAAAAAAACCACCAATGCGTGTGCTTTCTCGCCCGAATCGATAAACGATTGCTCATTATAGAAACAATGGCCAAATCCCGGTCCGAAGAGAAAAATATCACCGTCCTGGAAATTCATGATGCGCTTCCCGGCATAAAGCTTTCCATAACTCTTCCTGATCAGGATCAGCTCGTACAAATCATGGAAATGAAAAGGAGACGTAAAATAGTCCTGTACGTACTCCTTTACCAAAAAGCCCAGACCGGATGGGTGAGACTGGTGTTCGAAAATTACTTTCATGGAACTTGGAAATCGGAACTTGGAAGTCGGAACTTGGAAGTCGGAACTTGGAAATCGGATTCAGGAATACGGCCCCGAGGTAGCTCCGGTAACGTCATTAGCAACGGGCTGACTTCCGATTTCCGACTTCCGATTTCCACTCATCACGAAATTAGCCCTTTTTTTATGAAATTATTAATATTGGCAAATATTGTATCGGTATTGGCAAGCGTAGTGGTGTAAAACCCTTTCCGGGCCCTATACCTTTACAACACGAAAAAGTATCAGCTATAGCTAAACGCGAGTGTGGTCTCCGGCCCGGGCAGTTGCCTGTGTCCTGGAACTGTCATGTTGAACCCTGAATTAATTTAGACCTGGTGATGAGTTATTTATACCTTTTATTCCGGCAATGATGAAAATAAGATCCTTTGACTACAGGTTGCTGAACAGGTATGTTCTCCTGTGGCTTGCTGTTTTTTTGCCGGCAACGGTCGTTGAAGTCCGTGCAACGGCAATTAGTCCGAAGCCGGGGCGGCTTGCCGCCGGCGTGAGCCAAATTGAAATTTCCGGTACGGTCAGGGACGAAAGCGGGCAGGAGCTGCCGGGCGTCAACGTGCTGGTGCGCGGTACACAGACCGGTACCATTACTGATGCTTCCGGCAAGTACCTGATCCGGGTTCCCGACGAAGATGCAGTGCTGGTCTTTTCCTTTGTAGGCTACCTGAGCCGGGAAATCCAGGTGTCGAAGCAAAAAGTGCTCGATGTGACGCTGGCTCCCGATCAGAAAAACCTGGATGAAGTAGTTGTAATTGGTTATGGTACGCAAAAGAAAACGTCGTTGACCGCAGCGGTATCAACATTGAAAGGCGACGAGGTCCGTGAGGCGCCCGTTACCAATATCACGAATGCTATCGGCGGCCGGGTGGCGGGCGTTATTCTGAAGCAAGGCTCCGGCGAACCCGGTCGCGACGGTTCGAATATTTTTATACGGGGTATTTCTTCTACCGGTTCCACCCAGCCCCTGGTGATTATCGACGGGATTCCCCGCGATTTCAGCCAGTTTAGCCAGCTGGACCCCAATACAGTTGATTCATATACCATTTTGAAGGATGCAGCTGCAGTGGCGCCTTATGGTGTGGCCGGCGCTAACGGCGTAATCCTGGTCACTACCAAACGCGGGAAGACCGGGGAGCCGGTGCTGAGCTACAACGGCTACATCGGGATTCAGAACCCGACCGTTCTTCCAAAATACGTGACGAACTATGATTACGCACGCCTGAGAAATGAAGCCGCCGCCAACGACGGTCTGCCTCGTCCTTACTCCGACCACGCGCTTCAGAAATACAAAGACGGGACAGATCCGGATGCTTTTCCTTCTACCTATGTATGGGACTACCTGGTAAACAAAAACGCAGTACTGACCACGCATAATGTGGAAGTAAGCGGCGGAACGGAGCGTATATCATATTACGGTAGTTTTGGCTATCAACTGCAGGAAGGTATGTGGAAAACAACATCGAATAACCGGTTTAACCTCAATATGAACCTGGATGCCAAAGTGACGCGTACTACACGGCTTTCGCTGGGGATGATCGGACGGGTACAGAAGTTTCTCTACCCGCCTTCCGACTATCCCGGTAACGGAACGGGAAGAATTTTTGAACTGGCCGGCTTCGCCACACCCCAGTATGGCCCCTTTGAGTTTAGCAACGGTATGTTTGGGAATCACGTAGCTTCCGGCATTTTCGGTACCGGCTACTACCGGTTCAATACAACCAATATCAATACCCAGCTCACTCTTACCCAGGAGCTTCCTTTTGTTCAGGGGCTTAGCTTCAAGGGAACGGTAGCTTTTGACCCGACCTTCACCGACGACAAGACCTGGCGGACTCCCATGCACGTTGCGACCATTGATACCACCCGTAAACCCTATGTGATTTCGGATGGGATTTTTAATGATCCGAAGGCGAGCCTCGGGCAGTCCTATTCCAAGGCACAGCAATTGACTTACCAGGCAGGACTTTACTACAACCGGGCGTTCGGGAAAAATAACCTGAATATTATTGGTGTATTTGAGGCCAAAAACAATTACGGCGCCAGTTTCGGGACCAGTAGAAGAAACTACGACCTCCTGGTAGATGAAATCAATATGGGGAGCTCAAACCCGCAGGATTGGGGAAGCAACGGTAGCTCCTGGGAAGCAAAGCAATTGGGGTTGGTTTACCGCGCCGCCTATGATTTTGACGGGAAATACATGCTGGAGGCAAGCGGCCGTTACGACGGCAGCTACTATTTTGCCCCCGGCAAACGGTTTGGCTTTTTTCCCGCGTTTTCGGCCGGTTGGCGCCTGTCTGAAGAACCGTTCCTCAAAAATGTACGCGGCCTCAGCAACCTGAAGCTCCGCGCTTCCTATGGCGAAGTGGGGGCGTTGGCGGGCAGCCCGTTCCAGTACATGGGAACCTATAACGTGATCGGCGGTAACCACGTTCTGGGCGGCAATCCTGTTATGGGGATCAGCGAAAGAATTGAGCCTAACCTGAACATCACCTGGGAGCGTGCGCGCAAAACCGATGTGGGGGTAGAAGTGGGGCTATGGAATGGCCTGCTCAATGCGGAAATCGACTATTTTTATGAGAAAAGATCCAATATGCTGGTGAGCCCGAACGAGGTGGTGCCGCTCGAATACGGCATCGGGCTGAGCCAGCAGAATGCAGGGATTATGTCGAACCGCGGAATTGAGTTTACGGTGGGTTCGCGTTACCAGGTTGCCAAAGACCTGTCAGTATCGTTAAGCGGTAATTTTACCTATGCCCGGAATAAACTGGAGCAGGTATTCGAAACCTCGGCGACGTATGACAACCCTAACCGGCGACGGACCGGAAGACCGTTGGGGACCCAGTTCGGTTACCAGGCTCTGGGATTTTTCCAGCAGTCTGATTTTAACGGCGACGGCGCGCTGAACGAGGGCATTGCCATTCAGCCCTGGGGTAAGGTTAGCCCGGGTGATATCCGCTACCAGGACATGAACCATGACGGTAAAATTGATGAAAATGACCTCACCGTGATCGGCGATCCGTCGGCAGCGCCAAGAATTATTTATGGATTGTCGCCTTCGGTGAAGTATAAAAACATTTCGCTGGACTTGTTATTCCAGGGAGCGGCCAGGGTGAATTATTACTATCACGCTTCATCCATTATGCCTTTCTGGAACGGAATGCAGGCGTACACCTTTAATTTTGACTACTGGAAACCGGAAAATCCAAACGCCGCCTACCCGCGGCTTACCGGCAGCCCATTGGCCAATAATATGCAGACTTCGTCATTCTGGATGGGCAATGCAGCCTATCTGCGCCTGAAGAGTATCAATGTTTCCTACACACTTCCGGCAGGCATCCTGGGCCGGGTCGGGCTTGAGGCGGCGAAAGTATATGTGTCCGGGCAGAACCTGTTTACCTGGACCAAAATGTTGTATGACCCGGAGTTGGGCGGAAATACGTCCTATGCGCCGTCAAGCGCGTGGACCTATCCTCAGCAAAAAGTGGTTTCCGTCGGACTTAATCTAACTTTCTAACCCCAAGATCATGAATTTCAAAAGCTATCGAGTAGCGACAGGCGTTTTGGTGGTTGCCATGATGGGCGCTTGTTCCGATTCACTGGATGTAGTCCCCAGGGACCAGGTGTCCGACGCCATTATGTGGAACAGCACGGCGAACGCCGACCTTTTTCTCAACAATATTTACGGGGCTGTAGGCGGCCCCAATGTGGCGGACTCCTGGGAGAATTTTTCCGACAATGCCATCAACGGCGTGGCCGGGCAATACAGTTCTACCGTATTCGGCCAGGGAAACTACACGCCGAGCAACGCACCCAGCCTCTGGGGGAACTATGACTTTATCAGGAAAGCCAATCTTTTTATAGAAAAAGTCACGGCGTCGCAGCTTCCCGCAGATTGGAAGAAGTCGCGCCTGGCCGAGGCGAGATTTTTACGGGCTTACTTTTATTCCCAGTTATGGAATTACCACGGCGGCGTGCCGCTCATAACGGTTGTGCTCAACAAAGCTGAGCAGAAGGATGAGGTGTTCTATCCGAGAAGCACATTTGATGAAACTTTCCAGTTTCTTGTGACCGAGCTGGATGCCGTAGCCGGAGATCTCGAAGCAAAGCCCGTGACCGGCCGGGCCTCCGCCGGGGCAGCACTTACCCTGAAAGCCTGGTGTGAATTGTTTGCCGCAAGCCCGCTGAATAATGGCAGCAATGATCTGAAAAAGTGGGAAAGGGCGGCACAGGCGTACCGGAAGGTGATTGACCTGAAGGCTTACGAACTGTTCCCCGACCACCGTGCGCTTTTCCTGGAAGAGAACAACAACAACCCGGAGGTTATTTTTGACAAGCCTTACTACAAAAACAACGGGCGTACCGGCGTTCAGGGGCCTTCTTATGTGGGTACCGAGTATAGAGGTTACGGGATGTCCAACCCCACCCAGGAACTTGTCGACGACTACGTGATGGCCAATGGTCTGCCCATTTCCGATCCGCTTTCGGGGTATAATGCGAAGCAGCCGTACAAAGGCCGGGAGCTGAGGTTCTATAATGACATCGTGTACGACGGATCGGAATGGCTCGGCACCGAAATGGTAATGAAACAGGGCGTAGGCAGCAGAAGCGCAACCGACCTGAGCAACCTGAATGAGGCGACCAATACCGGCTATTACTGGAAAAAAATGATGGACCCGAAATACGCTTTTGTAGGGAACAGCCAGAACAGCGCGCATTTTATCCTGTTCAGGTATGCCGAGGTGCTGCTGGGTTATGCGGAGGCTCAAAATGAATATGTTGGACCCGATCAATCGGTTTACGACGCGGTGAACCTGGTAAGAAAGCGGGTGGAGCTGCCGCCGTTGAAAGCGGGCCTGGACAAAGTTTCGATGCGGAAGGCCATCCTGCGCGAACGGCGGGTAGAGTTTGCATTGGAAGAAAAAAGGTGGATGGACCTGGTCCGCTGGAAACTGGCAGAGGAAAAACTGAACGGTCCGCTGCACGCGGTGGTAATCAGGCAGGTGAACGGGCAATGGGAGCATAGCTACGTACCGGCCCCCGGTGGGCTCAGGGCGTTCCATGCCAACCGGAACTACTGGCTGCCCATACCGCAAGCGGCGAAAGACAGGAATACGAAGCTGGTACAAAATCCGAATTATGAATAAGGGAGGTCGGAAATCGGAAGTCGGAAATCGGCCGCGCCGCGCAGGTTCCGTTGCAGGTAACGCCGGTAGTATCCGACCTCCGACCTCCGATTTCTGATTTCCGATTTCCGACTTCCCACCCACTAATGAACACTAAACATGGATCAAAATAAAAATGGCATGAGTTCAAGACTAATCTTATTGCTTGCGGCGCTGGTTATGGGGACGGCGTTTTCTTTCGGCCAGAAGCCGCCCGCTACTGAAGCCGGTGTCGTCATGGTTTGGGAGGGAAGCGTGAAGAGCGGCTCAATCGAGGTATCGAACGGGAAGCCGGGGCGCATTATTTTACCGAAAGGGGGCGGAAAAGCTGACGGAAGCAAGTTCGCGGTCAGTGACAATACCAGGAGCCTCCAGGTGCATATCAGTGAGGCGCATTTGGGTATAGGACCTGATCCGACCATTGTACATGTCAGGTCTGACCGTTTTTCGTTCTCGTTTTTACTACGTGATGTCAACCGGGAATACCCCGTCTATCTCCCTCAATATAAAGTAGCGGTTTCGGCAGCCGGTGACACGCGGTCTTACGGCGAAATAGAGAAAGCGATACTCGAACGCAAGACATTTACCAAAGTTCAGCAAATCGAAAAGGAGCCGGAGACTTCTTTTGAAGCCGTTGCACCGCAAAACAAGGATATGAATGTCCCCATCTGGCTGGGAATAGGGCGGGATATGCGGATGTTTGACATAACCGAGGAGCTGCAGGACGTAGGACAGGAAGGAAAAGTGATCCGTCCCAAATACGCCTCTTCCGGCGTAAGGGTCGAGGAAACTAAAAATAACGGAGCTTATATCTACGTGCTGGGCAGGGGAGTGGGGGCCAAAAACAATGTTTCCAGGCGATTGGATAAAGGGGTGCTCCCGATTTATCATTCGGAGCTGAAAGACGATGATGTGGTATACAATTCCATATCGTTCGTGTCCTTCGCCGGCAAGTCGCTTACCGAGGCTACCAACAAAGGAACGCACTATGTGGTATCGGACAAGCACAGCTATGGTCGCTCGTTCAAAGACGAGCACAAGGCAGAGCTGGAAGAACGGATGAAAACTGCTTACAGCTTTGACGAGGATATGGTGTTGTACAGCCGTACGACCATTGAAAACACGGGCAGGGTCCCGCGTTATGCCTGGTTGAAGGCGCCGCGGCCCGGAACCGGTTGGTGGTATCAGAAGATCCACAACTACGATGAAAAAACGGGTTTTTCTTCCTATACAAGCAGCAATAACGTTTTTTGTATTTCCCACCTGAACGGGGAGCCACTTCCCAACGAAGAGGTGGCCATCCTGTTGAAACCGGGGGAGAAGGCTGAATACGATTTTTTTATGCCCCATTCCCCGATTTCAGCTGAAAAGGCAGGCTTGCTGGCAAAGCAGTCGTTCCCGCAGCGCCTGGCTGAATCCCGGAAGTACTGGGAGCAAAAGCTTGCCGCCGCAGGAAAGCTCAGACTGCCCGAAAAGCGCATTGAGGAAATGCTTCAGGCCGGCCTGCTCCACCTTGACCTGGTTACATTCGGGCAAGGCCCGCAGGGTACGCTTTCAGCCAATGTCGGGGTGTATTCGCCGATCGGGACCGAAAGTTCGCCTATTATCCAGTTTTACCTGTCGATGGGTTGGTTTGACGTCGCGAAAAGAGCTTTGAATTATTTCCTGGATACACAATTAAAAAATGGGTTTATCCAGAATTTTGAGGGGTATACGGTCGAAACCGGGGCGGCTTTATGGAACATGGGCGAGTATGTTCGCTATACCGGCGATTCGGAATGGCTGCAGCAGTCCAAAGCCAGAATCCTCAAATCGTGCGAATACCTGATGGAGTGGCGGGAAAAAAATAAAAAAGAAGAATTGCGGAAAAAAGGCTACGGGATGATCGCGGGCAAAGTCGCCGATCCCGAAGATCATTTCCACCAGTTCATGCTGAACGGCTACGGATACCTGGGTTTGTCGCGGATTGCCGAAGCGTTGAAAAATTCCGATCCGGAGCTGTCGGCCCGTTTGGGCAGAGAAGCTGCGGCATGGAAGAACGATATCAGGGAAACCGTCGGTGCGCTATGGGGGCATTCGCCCGTGGTACCGCTGGGTGACGGCCGCTGGGTGCCGACCCTCCCCCCCTGGGCAGAAGCTGACGGGCCGCGAAACCTGTACCTGAAAAAGGAAACTTTCTGGTCGCATGGTACTTTTACGGGAGCAGATGCACTGCTGGGACCGCTGTACCTCGTTTTCTGTGAGGTGATTGACCCGCAGTCGCCGGAGGCCGCTACTCTGCTCGACTACCACAGCGAGCTCTACTACCAGGGGAATTCCGCATTCAGCCAACCCTACTACAGCCGTCATAACTGGCTTCAGGCCAAACTAGGAATGGTAAAACCTTTCCTGAGTACTTATTACAATACGTTTTCCGCGCATGCCGACAGGGGGACCTATACCTTCTGGGAACATATGTACCGGCTCAGCGCCCATAAAACACATGAAGAAGCATGGTTCCTCATGGAAACCCGCTGGATGTTGTACATGGAAGACGGTGATACGCTCGGTTTGCTGAAAACCATTCCGCGGGCCTGGCTGGAAGATGGAAAGGAAATTTTGCTGGAGGGAGTGAAAAGCTACTTCGGAGAGGTTACGGCAAAAGTCAGCTCGAACGTAGAACAGGGCTTTATTGAGGCCGCAATCGACTGCCCGGGGAATAAAAAGCCGCGCACGGTTACCATCAGGCTGCCGCATCCCGAAAACAAACGGCCGGCGGCAGTTACGGGCGGCGTCTATGACGAAAAATCCGAGACGGTCACCATTAAGGACTTTAACGGCTCGGCCCGGGTCAGGGTAACATTTTAATGTTGTGAACACAAGATTATATGCCTGCAAATACGATTGATATTGCCACTATTGTCGGCTATTTCGTAGTTATTCTGTTCATTGGCCTGCGGTCGAGCAGGGGGCAGCAGCGTGACGCGGCCACCTATTTTACCTCCAGGGGGTCTTTGCCCTGGTGGGCTATGGGAATGGCCTACGTATCGACCGGCCTTAATTCCGAACAGCTCATCGGTATGAACGGGATGGGCTATTTCGTAGGCCTGCCGTTGGTCAACTCGTACCTGAACGCTATCCTGGTGTTCACGGCATTAATCTTTTGCTTCTTCCCGGTCTACCTGCGAAACAATATCATTACCATGCCGCAGTACCTCGAAGAGCGGTTCGACAAAAGAAGCGCCAATGTTTTCAGCGTATTGTTGCTGATCAGCTATGTTTTTCTCAGTCTGGCCGTGGTACTGTACGGCGGGGCCAAGCTTTTTGAGGTCATTTACGAGGTTCCGCTATGGCAAAGCGTACTGGTACTCGGCCTGATTTCGGGCGTGTTTACCATTTTCGGCGGGATGTCGTCCATGGTCAATGCTTCGGTCTTCCAGTTTGTACTCATGTTCCTGGGCGGCGGTATCCTTTTTTACCTGGGTTACGACCAACTTCCCAATGGCTGGCAGGATATCATGGACCACGCGCCGGGCGGGTTCCACCTGATGCAGCCTGCCGACACGCCCGTGATGCCCTGGCATGCCGTTTTACTGTCATTATTCAATTTGCAGCTGTTTTACTCCTGCATCAACCAGGCATTGGTACAGCGCGGTTTCGGCGGGAAAACCGAGTGGGACGTACGGATGGCCATTGTCTTTGCGCTCGTCTTTGCCTTGTTCCGACCTTTCCTGGAAGTGTTCCCGGGACTGATGGCGCGGGCGCTCGCCTTTACCGGCCATACCGCATTCCAGCTGACCGAGGCCGAAATCGATAATGTTTACCCCTTGCTGATCGCCAACCTGATCCCGGCCGGATTGCAGGGCCTCATTATCGTGGGAATCCTGTCTACCGTGATGTCTACCATTGCGGCCTTCCTGAATTCAATTTCCACGCTGTTTACCTACGACGTCTATAAGAAATGGATCAATCCGGCTGCCGGCGACCGGAAGCTGGTAAGCGTGGGAATGTGGTGTACGTTTGTGCTGATGGCATTCAGTATCTTGTATGCACCGGTGATCGGGAAACTGGGCGGTATTTTTATATACTTCCAGTCGCTGGCCACCTACCTGGCCGTCCCGGTGGCTACCTGTTTCCTGGCGGGCATGTTTTGGAAACGCGCGACGCCCGCGGCCGCCCTGGTTGTTTTGGTTGCAGGCATTCCGTTGGGAGCAATGATTCAGCTGGTAGCGATCCCGGCATTGTTTTCGCCCGGCTTCATTGCCGCTCACGGCCTGGGTAATTTTTACGTAACAGGCGGTATTACCCAGGTATTTTGTGTGGCGATCATGGTGGCCGTGAGCCTGTTCACACCACCCAGACAGACCGCTGAAATAAAGCGCCTCATGTGGACACCGGCCATGATAAGCCTCCCGACCAGCGACCCCCAACGCCCCTGGTGGCAATCCGTAGGGCTCTGGTGGGGCATCATGGCAATAGTTTACGGGGTGTTGTATTGGATGTGGTGGTAGGAGTGAGGGGTGAGCCGTGAGGTGTAAGGCGTGCGACAGACACCAAAACCACCTCCCATCAAAAATTACGCACCCCTCATACCTCAAACCTCAAACCTCACGCCTCAAACCTCACGCCTCATACCTCAAACCTATTAACCCCATGAAAAACAAAACTGTTTTATGCCTGATGGCTCACCCCGATGACGCCGAGATACTGAGCGGGGGGACGCTGGCTCGGTTGGCCAGGAGTGGATGGCAGGTTGTGATTGCCAGCATGACGCCCGGACAGGCGGGTTCCGCCAGGCTGAATGCAGAGCAGATCAGCGCCGTACGCCGCGTAGAAGCCGCCCATGCAGCCGCTGTCGTAGGCGGAAGCTACCATTGTATGGAATCGGAAGACGTGTTTATCGCCTACGACAAGCCGACTTTGCTCAAAGTGATCGCCCTGTTTAGGGAAGTGCAGCCCGCGCTGGTGATTACGGCAAGTCCTTCTGATTATATGTTCGACCATGAAATCACCAGTCACCTGGCACAGACCGCCTGCATGGCGGCTACCATTGGCAACATAGAAATTCCCGGGCTGCCGCTGCTGGCGCAGGTGCCGCACCTCTACTATGCAGATCCCGTTCAGGGAAAAGACCGGTTCGGCGCGGAAGTTACCGGTAGCCTCCTGGTGGACGTGACGGACGTTATGCCGGTCAAGGAAGAAATGCTGTGTCATCATGCTTCCCAGCGGGACTGGTTGAAGGTAATGTCCGGGGTAGATGAGTTCGTTCTGATGATGAAGTCTTTTTCGGAAAGGAACGGGAAACTTATAGGGGTCCGATATGCCGAGGGCTACCGGCAGCACCTGGGGTTTAGCTATCCGCAGGACGATTTGCTCGCCGCGGAATTGGATGGTTTCGTTTATTCTCTCCCGAAATCGCGCTCATGATTTTTAGAAAGGAAGAAAACGGGATCGTCTTGCTGGTGATCGAGAATGACCGGATCAGGGCTGAGCTGGCGCCGGCATTGGGCGGAAAATTTACCAGTGTATACAACAAGATCCTGGGAAGGGAGTTTCTCTGGCACAATACTGCGTTGCAGCTCGAAAAGTCGGCGCCCGGAGCCGATTACGAGGATAACTTCTGGGGAGGTATCGACGAACTTATACCCAACGATGTTCCTGAAAACGTCGATGGTATCGATTATCCCGACCACGGGGAGCTTTGGACGACAGAACTGGAAGCCACGCTTGAGAACGGGAAAGTAGGCTTATGGGGTGTACTTCCGAAAAGTGGCCTGTATTACCTGAAGGAAGTTTCGGTAGTGGACGGGAAACCCGAAATCAGGGTCAGGTATGTGATCCGCAACACGGCGGATGCTTCGCGCAGCTTTCTCTGGAAACTTCACGCAGCGCTCCGGATCAGTCCCGGCGACCGCGTGGTGAGCAACGCCAAAGCAGCACGCATCGTTTACCCGCAGTCGTCGCGGTTTTCTTTTCAGGGGGAATTTCCCTGGCCGCAGATAGAGGGACAAAACGCGTCCATCGTCCCGCCCAAAGACGGCTCAATGGACTTCTTTTACCTTTACCGGGAAACAACCGGGGCGATGTCCATGTTTTCGGAGGGCGACCGCCTGCAATTCAGGTATGAATACGACCCTGCGGTGTTCCCCTACCAATGGTATTTTGCTTCCTTCGGCCAGTTTCGCGACCATTATACGGCCATACTTGAACCCGCAACCGCTATGCCTTTCAGTGTGAACGAGGCGGCGGCGCAGGGACAATGCACCGTGCTGAAACCGGGAGAGGAAATTGTGACAACCGTAACCATTTATGCAGGGAAGAGTCAAATCTGAATTTTATTTTAACATTTATCACAGAGCGGGTATGAAAAAGTAGAAACCGGAAGTCAGAAATCAGAGGTCAGCGGGAGCTGATTTCCGATTTCTGATTTCTGACTTCTAACCCCTCACACCCCATCGCTCAAACCTTTTAAACACATGAAAATTGAATCAGTAGATTTCTTTTACCTGAGTATGCCGGTGGTTGAAGACATAGGCGATGGAAGCCAGGACGCAACGCTGGTCCGGGTCAGGGCGGGCGGTTTGGAGGGCTGGGGTGAATGCGAGGCTTCGCCGTTGCCTACGATAGCCGCCTATGTATGTCCTATGTCGCACAGCGCGTGCAAGCCGGTGAGGTATTCGGTTGAGGGAATGCCGCTCAATGAGCCGGCCGACATTGTCAGGATTGGTCAGAAAGTACATGCCAATAGCTTTGATTTACTGCAAGCGGATCATACGCTTTCGGGGATAGACATAGCGCTCTGGGACTTGCTGGGGAAAAAATTGGGGGAGCCGGTATACAGCCTCCTGGGGTATAAAAAAGCTTATCCCAAAACACCGTATGCCTCACAGTTGTTTGGCGACACCCCGGCGCAGACCTACGAGAAGGCAGTGCAATCGCGGGCTTCGGGCTATAAGGCGGTTAAATTCGGCTGGGGGCCGATTGGCAAGGGCAGCGCGGCAGAAGATGCGGCCCATTTCAGGGCTGCACGCGAAGGGCTGGGGGGCGATGCCTACCTGATGATCGATATCGGTACCGTCTGGGGAGAGGACGTTGCTACCGCAGAGCAACGCCTGGAAGCTCTGAAAGAGGTGAATGCCTACTGGTTGGAAGAACCATTTGCCAATATGGCACTCGGGCCTTACAAGGCGCTTTCGGGGTGCACGCCGCGTATACCGCTTGCAGCAGGCGAAGGATGCAACAATTATGTACAGGCTGCTGCAATGCTGGACTTCGCCGGCCTCGGCTTCGTGCAGATCGACACCGGTCGGATCGGTGGCATAACGCCGGCCAAACGGGTGGCCGATGAGGCTGCCGCCAAAGGCATTACCTATGTGAACCACACTTTTACCTCGCACCTGGCGCTCAGCGCGTCGTTACAGCCCTATGCCGGGGTAGAGAAAGATGTCATTTGCGAATACCCGGTAGAACCGAGGCAACTCGCTCTGGATATTACGACCGACCGGATATTGCCCGATGCCAACGGACAGGTGACGGTACCCGAAAAGCCCGGTCTGGGGCTGACTATTAATACCGAAGGGTTGAAGCCATACCTGCAGGATATGCAGATTACCATAAATGGAAAGACTCACTATCAGACACCTTTGTTGTAAGTGGCAGCCGCCCGGCTTTTTTCAGGCAGGCGGTAATCAAAATCGGTAGCGGCTGCCTGGGTGCCCATAATTTTGATTTTTAGGTATGAATAGAAAGAAAGTAGTGATCCTGGGCGGGTCTTCGGGTATAGGGAAAGCGACCGCCGAACGTTTTTCAAAAGAAGGATGGGCCGTGGTAATCGCGTCTTCCGACCGGTCGAAGCTGGAGATTGCCTATGCCGGGCTGACCGGGAAGGGGCACGAAGCGATACAGCTGGATATCCGTAACGAAAGTCAACTGCAGCATTTTGTCTCGGATTTGAAGGAGACGCACGGGACTTTCGACGTTTTGATCAACAGCATCGGCGTGTCGGAAAACATCCCGGCACTCGACAGCAATTTCGCCGAGTGGGACGATGCCTTGCAGGTAATGCTTTACGGAACGGTAAGAAGCTGCCGGGCCCTCATCCCGCTGATGGAAGCCGGCGGAAGGGTCATTCATATTACTTCCATACATGATCGCCGTGTGGAGCATGGCGCGTCGGCCTATGGCATGGCGAAAGCCGCCATTACCCAGTTCACCCGCTCACTGGCCCTCGAGCTCGCGGCTAAAAATATTCTTGCCAACACCATAGCCCCCGGTTTTATCGATACGCCCATGTCGGTTGACCGTAACGGCCAAAATGAGCTGGAGACCGAATGGTTTCATGATAACTATGTGAAATACAGTCATTTGCCTTTAAAAAGAGCCGGCCGTCCGGAAGAGGTAGCGGGTGTAGCCTGGTTCCTTGCCGGGGCGGATGCCACTTATATTACCGGGTCTGTGCTGACGGTGGACGGCGGATTGACCATTACATTTTGAGGTAAGTTTAGACCAATAGAAATGCCCGCCGGTTTTCACCGGACGGGCATTTCTATTGGTCACTAAAACATACTCCGGTATCCCGGAAAAAAGTTAGTCACGGATTACCTTTCTCACCAGGGTGGTATGTCCATCCGAGAAATGTACGAGGTTCATACCTTTGCCGAGTTGGTCAACGGTAATGGAATGAAGACCGCCAGGGAGCGTACGGGATTCCGAGTGGACCTCCCTTCCCAGGGCGTCGAAAATCCGGATTTTCCATACGCCGGGCCTGTCTGTATAAACATCGATTTTCCCGCTGCCGGACTGAGTAACCGGGTTCGGATAGAAGCTTCCGACTACCGGAATACCGGCGCGTCCCCTGATTGAGATTATATCGGAGAAGTCAACCGAGCCGTCGATATCAACCATTTTCAGGCGGTAGTAGGTTTGTCCGCGCGGGTTAGTGTCAATGAACTGGTATGCCCGGAGCTGGGTCGGCTGTTTTTGGGCTGCATCCACATGACCGATGGTTTCAAACGACTGTGCATCTCCTGACCGCATTATTTCAAAATGACTGAATGCCTCTTCATCGGCTGTCACCCAGTTGAGCTGGTTTTCACCCGACGACAGCGCCTTGCCCTGGAATGATACCAGTGTAACCGGCATGGCCTGTGACGCTGACTTAATGAAGAAGCCGCTAAACCCGGAGGTTACCTGGAAAGTAACTGCCCAGTGGTTCAGCACCGGGTCCCAGGTGACGGCATCA
The DNA here is from genome assembly GCF_039540405.1 of Ravibacter arvi. Taxonomy (NCBI): domain Bacteria; kingdom Pseudomonadati; phylum Bacteroidota; class Cytophagia; order Cytophagales; family Spirosomataceae; genus Ravibacter; species Ravibacter arvi. The sequence continues at coordinate 93,463 of NZ_BAABEY010000029.1, read as the reverse complement.
GGCACAATATAAGACGGCACGTCTGACGCATAGTGCTGTGGCAAACCGTCGTTCGGGTCGGAGACTCCTGCAAATCGTACTACTTGTACATTTGTGGTACCGGAAGCCGGGCCCGATGGAAGAAAGTCGGCTGTGATGGTCTGGTTATAGGCATCAAATTCGCCTTGAGTGAAATAAAGTGTGACCGTTCCTGTAGAAATTTCCGGGTCAGTTGCCGGTGCAATTTCATAGTGACGGCCTACCAGGCCATTTATCGGTCCGGTTTCAACCCAGACACTTGCTTTTACCAGCCCCGCCACCGCGTGGTTACCTGACGGAACGATTTTAGCCACGAATGAACAGGAATTTGCAAACATGCTTCCGGGCCCGACTACCTGTTCAACACTGGCAGAAGACGCAGGGATGTTTGCCGCATTTACCGTGACGCTGTGAGTGGAGGATGCAGAACAGCCATTGGCCGCTACTACCGAAACCGTATACTGCTGCGTTCCGGTAGCGACCGGATTGGCCACTACGGCATTGGTATTGGAAGCTGTGAGACCATTGCCACCCCAGGTATACGTGGCGCCCGCGCCGGCTGAAGGTACGCTAAGCGCAAGGTCGGCGGTCTGACAGACTTCACTTGCCGCCGTAATAACCGCTGATGGCAATGCATTTACGGTTCCCCGGATGGCAAAAGTGTAGGGATTCTCGTCGAGGTCGTTGTTGGCGATCGTCACCACGGCATCATGCGTTCCTGCCGTACCGGTAGTAAGCTGAATAGTAAAGCTGGTGGTTTGCCCGGATCCGACCGAGCCTGCCGGCTGCGTGGTTACCGAAAAATTCGATGCGCCCGGCCCCGACAAGGTAACAGCGGGCGAACCGGTCAGGGAGAGGGCTCCCAGGGTAGCCAGGTTCTTGATCGTGTACGATATTGAAGGGGCGGTTCCATTCAGACAAACAGCCCCGAAGTCGGTCTGGGCTTCCACAGACGGAGTTGAGCTCCCGTCGGCGATTACCTGGTCGGCGGCATTCACCACTTCTATTTCGGGGTCGCTGTTGGCGGTTACATAGCTGAAGTTATCCAATGCAACGTAATTGGCTCCGCTGACGATGATGACCTCCAGTGAATTCAGCACTACATTTTCGAGCGGAGTACCGCTGAAAGCAATGTTCTGAACCCAGCCGCCGGGCATGTCGCCAGACGGGCTGATGTTTTTGTCGACTTCTACCGTACCGCCGCCGTCGGTGCGGGTACCTTTAAATTTAATCACGGCAGAGGATTGGCTCCCTTCTGCGCCATCATTGTTGGACGTCCAGGCGTCGATAGCGATCAGCTTAAACCCGGTATTCGCGGTCGTGATCGTGGCAGACCCGGCCGATCCGGTCGGTGTCCCCCCGTTTCCGATGCCGGTGTCGAGGAAAAAGTTGGATGGGCCGCTACCCAGGCCGGAAGAGCTGCGCACTTTAAAGTGCCCGGTAGAATTAAATGCGATGCCATTTTCTGAAAAGGTAGTTGCGTTGGGAGTTTCGCCTTCAAACCTTTCAATAATGCCGTCATCATCGTTGATGGTTCCTACCCCGAGCCCGTCCAGTATGGCCACGCCATTGGTCGAATTGGAAAGCACCATGTGGAAAACTTCGTTGGGCTCGGCCACAGCGTCACGGTTGACCGCAACGGTGATGTCTTGCGTAAGGGCGCCGCCTGCTGTAAAGTTGACGGTAGTCGGCGGGAAGTTGGAAACAAAGTCATTGCTGCTGGTCGTGACATGTGCAAGCGCGACATCTACCGAGAAAGCGGTCGTGTTATTGGACCGGGTCAGCGTGAAGGCCATATTGGTATTGCCCGGGCCGGTGCCCTCCGAGATTGCAGCGTCGCCGATAGATACCTGGTGCACAACAATCGCGTTTGTTCCGAATTTCATGTTGTCAAGCGCCAGGTAATTCAAACCTGGTGAAATTGCCACGGAAACGCTGGTCAGCTGGATATTACTGAAAGGAGTGCCTGCAAAATTTACATCTGTAAAGTTATTGCCTGAGGCACTAAATGCTGCGGCATGGGTGACTGTGCCGGAACCATCGGCTTTTGTTCCGGTAAAGGTTACGGTTCCGTTTTGCGCTGAGACGCCGTCATTGGCCGAGGTGAAAATTTGTATCGATACCAGGTTGAATGAGGTGGCCAGCGTCGTTATTCCGAAGGTCCCCACCGTACCGGCCGGGGTGCCGCCATTGCCGATACGGGTATCCAGCGTCCCGCCTGAAACCGAGCCGCCGTTAGGTGAAATGATCAGGGCGCCGGTGGCTGTGAAATTGATCCCGTTCTGGCTGAAATTCTGGCTGTCGGTGGTTTCTCCTTCAAAATTCTCCGTTATGCTGTCGTCATCGAGGATGGTCCCGACACCCGTTCCTTTTAAAATTACCCCGTTAACCGGCGCGCTGAGGTTAACCGAAAAGAATTCGTTAGGCTCCAGTGAAACGTCGCCGTTTATGGTAACGTTGAAAGACTTGGAGGATTCTCCCACCCCGAAGTTGATCACCTGCGAATTGGGAGCATAATCCGTGCCGGCGCTGGCACTTCCGTCGACGGTTGTAGCGGTTACCGAACCTGACGAGCTGGTCTGGGTCCGGCTGACTGTAAATGTGAGCGTCTTCGTGCCGGAATTCCCTTCGAGCGTGCTTACATCATTGATGGAGTATTGATTGGAAACAATCGGGGCGGTTGTAAATACAATGTCGTCCAGGTCAATGTATTGAATCCCGGAAGGCAACGTAACAGTCAGCGAGGTAATGGGCGCATTGAGCGCTCCGGTAAAGGAATTGCTCAAATCATACCCCGATCCGATGTTGGTTGTGTTGATCGTTACATTTTCTGTAACCGTGCCGCCGGCCGCCAGGTTGGCTGTAAATGTTACGGTGCCGTTGGTTGGGTTGTTTCCGAATAAGTCCGATGCTATGTAAGCAGCAAATGAGCTGATATGGAAAGAGGTCGCGGGAGTGGTGATAGAAAAACCTCCCACACCATTTGCGCTGGTGAGCGTGTTGTCAGTATGGAGATAATAATGCGAACCGTTGGCCCCGTAAGCGCTGCCTGTGTTACCGAAGACCACGAACTTGCCTTGCGTGGTGAAGCTGATCCCGCCCTGGGAGAAATTCCGTAGGGGCGATTCCCCTACTGCCGGCCCCTCGTCTTCGAAGGACTCGGTGATCTGTGCGCCTGCGGGGAAGGCCTGTAAAAGAAAAAGCAGGCCGACCACAGCAAGATAACCTGTTTTCAAGCGCGGCGTGACAGATCGTAAAAGTTTGTCGATCATGGTTGGTTTATTTTCATAGTTGAGAAGCTGCCTTTCCCGGAAATGGCGCAGGCAGCCGTAAAATTGGCAGAGGCATGAGGGCCGTTCGCTTTGGAAACCCCTCATGCCCCGCTGTAAATGCTAGTTGCGTGACGGGAAAACACCGAACAAGCAGATGATATAGTTCATTCCTAAAACGGGCTGAACGATGCTGAAAGGCTGCCCGGCACCGGCCGGGGCCGTAGTGCTGCCCATATTTACCGGGTTTGAGGCCGCGGCATAGATGTTGGGCATCGGCGGATTTGTGGACCGGCCGTTCGATGCCAGCGCGGCTCCCGACGCAGTGTTCTGCGACGGTTCGTTCCCGGATGCCGTTTGTTGATGTACGTGCGGGGGCAGGTTGTTCTGTGTAAGCGTCATGTTTTCCGTCCCCTGGACTTGTCCGAGTGTGTAGTTACCGAGACCGGGCCCCTGGCCGACCCCGATTCCCACACGGCCCCGGAAATCGGGAAGTCCGAATGTAGTTTGTCCATTTCCGCCGTAAGTAGTGCCCAGAATAGAGAACAATGCGGTATTCTGCTGGATAGCCAGGATTTGCCCCTGGCAAAGCGCCCAGTTTCTGGGTGCAAAATTTCCTGCAAATAGCCTGATTTCGCCGATAGTACCTTCCATAAATGGTTGAGTTTATAAGGTTTACAAGATGTTTAGTTTCTGCTGGGGAAAATGCCTTCCATGCAGATAATGAAATTTGTTGTCAGAATTGGCTGTATGACGGAAAAGGGTTGGCCCCCTCCCGCAACACCCGTCGTTTGACCCATTGATACCTGGGACACGGTTCCCGTATAAACGTTGGGCATCGGCGGGTTCGTGGACCGCCCGTTCGATGCCAGCGCTGCTCCCGAAGCGGTATTCTGAGTGGGCTCGTTTCCTGATGCCGACTGCTGATGGACGTGGGGAGGCATGGTGGTAACCAGAAGTGTAGTAGATTCCATCCCGGTCATCTGGCCGAGCTCAACGTTGCTGAGGCCGGGGCCCTGGCCTGTACCAACAGGCAGCCTGCCGCGTAAATCGGGCAGGGCAAACGTATTTTGTCCGTCTCCACCGTAGGTTGTTCCCAGGATCGCGAACAAGGCCGTTTGCTGGGCGATGGAAACCAGACTTCCGTCGCAGAAAGCCCAGGTCAGGGGTGGGAAATTGCCGGCAAATAGCCTGATTTCCCCGATTGTTCCTTCCATAAATCAGAATAGGGTTGGTTGAAAGATATGTAAAGTATAACGTTGAAATCTAACGGTGAACGGTCAGCTTCCTGCCCACATCCGGAGCAGGTTACTGTGCGCCTGCAGCAATAAATTCGCCTCCGGAGCATTCGGGTCGCGCTGGTAAAGCGAGCCATGCACCTGGTTCAGATCGAAAAGGATCTGCCGGTGCCCGATATCTTTTACCTGGCTTTGTATCCAGCTCACTGCAACGCACCGCTGTCCGCTCAACACCGGGTTCACACAATGTAAATACTGGCATGGATATACGACGGCATCCCCTTTGCCCGCTTTGAAAGCCGTTACACCCTGTGGTCCTTGTATCACCAGCTCGCCGCCTTCATAGGCGTCCGGGCCGGAGAGGAAAACGGTCATCGCGAGATCGGTCCTGATGGGGGGCTGCCCCATAAACGGGCTGTCTACATGCCAGCCGTAGGCCATCCCTATTTCATACTTGCTAAGGAGAAAAGGGACTATTTGTGCGGGCATGGAATAAATCTGGAACAGCGGGCTCGCGCGCAGCGCCTCGTCAAAAATTGCCTGGATCCGGGGAAGTGTATCCTGGTCCTGCCGGTCGATCTGGAGGTTGTTTTTGACTGCTTTTGCAGCCATGCTTGCGGTTTTCGAGCCATCCAGGAAAGCGCTTTCGTTCAACAGGCTGTCGATCAGCTCAAGCTCGTCCGGTTTCAGTAATTGCGGAATGTGCAGCATATTTTCAGGCGACATTACGGATCCACCGCCGCATTTTGGGGTACACAAAACGCTCTTCCGGGCCAGTGGCCGCCGGCCGGTCGGTCAATCCCAGCCACTCCAGGATGGGAACTCCGAAATATCGGCCATCCTTAAAGTTCTCCAGGATATTTTTGCCCCCGCCGTGATATCCGCTGTTGTGAAATACCACCGCAGGATCTATCCCCGCCTCCAGGCTGGCAGCAAATGACCATGCAATTACAGCCATTTCGATGGCTTCCTGGTTTTCCTGCCCGGTCAGGTCCCCGGAGCGAAGCAGGCGCTCCCCCGGTTCCAGCAGGGCGATATGTCCTGCCTCATGTAGAAGGTCGCCAACGTATAACAGGCGCGACTTATCGACCAGCAATTTGCCGCGGTCTATTTTGATACCCGGTAAAAAGGTGTCCTCTGTTAATGATGTAAAAATAACTTCAATCCCTATTTCTTCGAGAAAGCGTTGTATTGCCAACAGCGAAAAATTGTCAAGATTTTCCATAGGGCAACTATTATAGCGTTTTGTTTGCCGGTAGAATAGGAAAACGGAATGCCGGAGACAGGAAATGAGCCATAGAATTATGCAAATAAAGCAGATCGTTGAGAAAAAGGAGGTCGGTAAAACTATTTTACAATAGTAGTAGAAATAGCTTGAACAAAAGTAAATATTTTAAACAAATACTTTATACAACAGTTCGTCACATTTTTTGATGATATAACTATAAATATTAGCTATGGATTCCTGTCAGTTTGACATAAAATTTGATCAATCGTTATTGTCGTGGGACCTGGCGATTTGTCTGAAAACGAAATGGCCGGTCCATTTCAACCAGCAGGATTATAGCGGTACCTGGTCCAGTATTTCGCTTCGCTCGGCCAGCGGCTCCGAAACGGATATACGTGCTACGGCAAACGCACGGTATCAGGATACTCCGTTATTGGACCGGTGCCCTTATTTCAGGTCCGTAATGGATTGGTTTCTTTGCGAAAAAGAAGCGGTACGGTTGCTTTCTCTCTCTCCCGGCAGCTTTATACGTGAGCACCGGGATCTGTCATCGGGCTATGAGGACGGTTTTTTCAGGATCCACGTTCCGATACAGACCAATGACTCGGTGTTGTTCCGGGTAAACGGACAGGAACTGAAAATGCTGCCCGGGTCGTGTTGGTACGCTAATTTCAACCTGCCGCATTTCGTTTCCAACGACGGCGGGACTGACCGGATACACCTGGTAATTGACTGCATCAGGAACAGCTGGTCGGACGAGCTGTTCCGTCGCGCGGGGTACGACTTTGAAAAAGAAGGGTACGTTCGTTACGACAGGGCCACCAAACTGGCTATGATCAGTCAGTTGTCGGCCATGAACTCGGAGACCGCTGCCCGCATTGTACGGCAACTGAAAGATGAGCTGGCGGCGGAGCAGGATGCATTATAGTGGAATGCGTTCAAAGCGGTCTCCTTCCGAAAGCCCGAAAGACCAGATTCTGGTTGTTTCGAAATAGCCGAATGTGCAGTAGAGGATCCGCAAGATTACCGAGGTTTTGTCGCGGCAGGCAACCGCCATTTCACCGGCGGCGGTCCGGAAAATAGTGCCGGGAGCTAGTTCCGTATCTTCCCCGGGACCGGCTTCCATGATTTTCACGTCGAACCCGTTGACCAGGGCCAGCGCGCCACGGTTCCAGGGATTGGTGGCCAGTACGAGCGCAGTAACCTGCTTTGCGTTCATTTCTTCCCACCGGATAACAAGATCTTTTACGAGCGGTTTCCCTTGCGCCGGTGACGTAGGCGCAGTTTGAGGCACCAGTTTCAACGTATTGTTCGCAATAGACGTCAGCAGCTGGATGGTTGCCTGTACAGCCACAAAGCCGTATTGTGCATCCACCAGTCCGAAAGATTGACTATCCCCGATTTCGAAAGGAATTTCGACGGCTACCGGACCGGTATCGAGTCCGGCGTCCATGCGGTGAATGGTAAGTGTTGCGCGCTGCGCTCCATTTAATATTTGCCAGAAAACAGGGAATGACCCGGCATATTCCGGCAATTTGCCAAAATGGATATTGTACACGCCGAAAGGTGCCGAATCAAGAGCGCGGCGCCGTATTCTGAGCGGGAACCCCAATACCAGTACGATATTTATCGAAGAGCTTTTCTGCCAGCCGACCAGTTGGTCGGTGATGTTCTGACGGTCCAGGATACGGAGCGGAACGCCCATGCGGGTGGTGAGGGAAACGGCCTGCTCATAAAATTCCGAGGCCTGGTTCAGAATTGCAACACCGCCCAGCAATTGGTTGGCAGCGGCCCATTGAAGCAGGGGAAATGCCGCAGCCGTGTTACAGATCAATCCTATTTTTAACATAGAGCGGTTTAGAAAACTTCCCAAAGGTGGGGAAAAATTTCTTTAGATTTGAGGGGTGAGGTTTGTGGAGGAACCATTCCACCCAAATTTCCCCCCACACCCCACACCTCACACCTCATACCTCACACCTCATACCTCACAACTTACACCTCACACCTCATGATCAATACCAAAGCCATCGTCATTACCGGCGGACCGGGAATGGGGAAGACGTCGATACTCGAGTATTTGGACCGCGCCGGGTATGCCTGCGTGGCGGAATCCGGGAGGCATATTATCCGGCACCAAATCGAAACCGGGGGGAGCAAGCTTCCCTGGGCAGACCGGGAGGGCTACGCCATCGAAATGTTTCACATGGCGGTACGCAGCCATCAATTGGCGGCCGAAACCGGCGCGCTTACTTTTTTTGACCGGGGACTGCCGGACACAGTCGGTTATCTAAGGCTGTGTAACCTGCCGGTTCCTGATGAAATCAGGCTGGCGGTTATGCGCTACAGGTATTGCCAAACGGTTTTTGTGACACCTCCCTGGCCGGAAATTTATGTCAACGATACCGAACGAAAACAATCATTCAGGGAGGCCGTCGCTACCTACGACGTGATGAACGAAGTCTATGCCGGTCTGGGGTACGACCTGGTCGAAATCCCGCATCTGCCTGTGCCGGAGCGGGCAGATTTTATTCTGGACTATTTGTGAGTAGCAATGTTTTCCCGTTTCATGATCTGTTCCCGGTCAGGGCCGACCGAAAGGTAGCCGACGGGTATCTGAAGCTCACGTTCCAGGAAAGCAAGAAAATTCAGTAGTGCCGGCGGCAACTCCGCGGGGTTTTTCCTGTTGGAGATGTTTTGTTTCCAGCCTTCGAGCTCTAACCAGACCGGTTTTATTTCTTGCTGCGTGAACAAAGACGAGGCATCCGCCGAGATATGGTCGCCGCATTGATAGTGGGTGCATACCTGGATACGATCAAAATCATCCAGGATATCCGCTTTGGTGAGGACCAGGTGTGTTACCCCGTTGAGCATGACCGAATACCTGAGAGCAGGCAGGTCGAGCCAGCCGATTCTCCTCGCCCTGCCGGTATTAGACCCGAATTCATGACCTTTTTCGCGGATAAGACCCCCGGTTTTGCCTTGTATTTCCGTCGGGAAAACACCGTTCCCGACGCGGGTGCAATAGGCTTTCGCCACGCCGTAAATCTTACCGACCAGCCTGGGCGAGACGCCGAGACTGCTGCATGCGCCGGCGGCGAGCGTAGTGGAAGAGGTTACATAAGGGTAGGTGCCGTGATCGATGTCGAGAAGCGTTGCCTGGGCACCCTCTGCGAGTACTTTTTTCCCGGTTCTGATCGCTTCGTTGAGGAACAGCTCGGTGTCGGTGATGGCGAAATCTTTAAGGAATGAAATGGCGTCGAGGAAAAGGTCGAGTTCTGTGTCGGGCACATTCACGCCCAGCCGGGCCAGTTCGGCGCATTGCCTGTCCCAGCTTTGAAGAAGCTCCGCCTCGAACCCCGGGGCAAAAATGTCGCCTGCCCGGAAATTTTGGCGAAGTGCCTTGTCTGCGTAGGCCTGTCCGATGCCGTTTTGAGTCGTGCCGATGGTGCGGTAAGCGGGATCATTCTCCATGTAAACATCCCGCCATTTATGCGTGGGAAGCAGGAGGTTGGCCTTTCGCGAAATCAGCAGGTGTTTCCGGGGGGTAAGGTCGCTGTCGAAATCAGTCAGTGACTGTACCTCTTTTTGAAAGCTGACGGGGTCTATCACCACACCCGACCCCAACAGGTTTTGTACACCGGGAAGCAGGATGCCGGAAGGCAGGGACTTCAGCGTAATTTTTTTGTTCTTGTAAACGATGCTGTGGCCGGCATTGGCGCCACCGTTGAAGCGCGCGACAATGTTGTAATTGCGGCTGATAAAATCGATGAATTTTCCTTTGCCTTCATCTCCCCACTGTAGTCCCAAAACGATATCCATATTGATTGTTTTTTGGACAAAATTAAGGACGGTCTACTCGCCGGCAATTGTCATTTGACAACTAACGGCCGGGGAGAATGGATTTCCTGATCCGGCTTAATGACGACGGCGTTACGCCCAGGTAGGACGCCAGCATGGCCTGCGGAACGCGGTTGGCGAGCCCCGGATAGTGCTGGAGAAAATGAAGATAGCGGGCCTTTGCGTCGAGATTGAGCATCATACTGGCTGTTTTGAGTTTGCTTTCGATGGAAAATCCGTGCAGCTTGGCCAGGAGGCGCGGCCATACCGTCACTTTTTTTTCCAGGGCGGCGAAACCGGAGAAACTGATGCTCCACACTTCACTGTCGGTGATGGCTTCGGTGTATTCAGTAGCGGGCGTTTGTTCGGTGAATGCCTGTAAGTCGCCGATAAACCTGCCTTCGTAGATGAAATACCGCGTGAAATCGTCTCCTGATTTGTTGTAATACAAAGTGCGGAATACCCCGGACCTGACAAAGGCAATACTGTTGCTGGTTTTCCCGGCTTCGGTGAAATATTCGCCTTTGGGAATAATTGTATTTTTGAAGGATGCTGCTATCGCCTGCTCCTCCGTTTCCGAAACGTTGCCAAACTTTTTAAGGTAGTTCAATAATTCTTCCATTTGCAGACGGTCGAAAGGTGCCGGAGCATAAAGGTAGAGAAACGGGTACTCCCGGCCATTGTCATTTGACAATAAAAATGCGGCGCCCGGGACCGTTATTGCAGCTTTACGGCCGACAGCGTAGTATTCAGGAATTTTTTCCGAAGTTTGAGGTGAACCAATTTTGTGAGTTTTGGATCCTGACCGTCTTATTATCCGTCGCCTGACCCGTGCCGACTTCCCGCTTTGCCGTCAACTGGTGGAGCAGGCCGGCTGGAACCAGCTTGACGACGATTGGGAGCGGGCGATCAGGCTGGAACCTGATGGGTGTTTTGTCGGGGATCTGAATGGGGTAGGAGTTGCCACGACCACCTGCTGCCGCTTCGGTACAACCGGCTGGATTGCCATGGTCCTGGTAGACAGGGCGGCACGCGGCCGGGGAGTTGCGCGGGAGCTGATGGCTCACGCGATTGCCTATCTCCGCGACTCGGGAGCTCAGACGATCCGGCTGGATGCCACGCCCCTGGGCTTGCCGGTGTATCAAAAACTGGGGTTCCGGATTGAATTTGAGCTGGTACGTTATGCGGGTAGATTTCCCGGTGCGGCCGCGCCGGAACGGGCAGTGAGACGCTACGCGGACGCTTCGGTGATGGCGGAGATCGCTGCCCTGGACGCGATAAGTGCAGGTGCGGACCGGTGTTCCTTTCTCGCATTGCTTCATCCGGCTGCCCCCCCTTCCTTTTACCTGAACAGAGATCAATCCGGCCGGCTTGCCGGCTTTGCCGGTTTCCGCAAGGGCCGCAACGCGGTGCAGATCGGTCCGGTTACGGCGGTTACCGAAGCTGCTGGAGCAGCGCTTATGGCAGACCTGGCTTCGGCTTTTCCCGGTACGGCTTGTTTCCTGGACATTCCCCTGGCAAATCCCGGGGCAATAAAATGGGTGGAAGCCCGCGGTTTCGAAAGGCAGCGCGGGTTTATGAGAATGTGCCTCGGGCCGGAACCACGCGACAAGCCCGAGTGGATGTGGGCCAGCTCGGGACCGGAAAAAGGTTAAGTTTTTTTTCTCCATGGCTCCGCCCGGCGGAATGGTTGTCGGGCGGAGCCGTGGAGCGCTGAACTCCGCTTATTGTTTCGCGTATACCAGTGGATTCAGATCGGAATCGGCGAGGCTTCCGACGGGACGACTGCGAAGCCAGGTATCAAGATCGGCCTGCTGATTTTGATTTTGCGGTTCGGTGACCCTGGCGCCGTCGGCGAAATAAATCACGGTCATTACCTCCCGCATCCGGTCGGGCGTATTGTTGCCGGGGGCCGCGTGGAAGGTCCAGCCGTAATGCCAGGTGGCATCACCGGCTTTCATGGTTTCGGCCCGCGTAACGGCCATGCCCTGTGATTGTATGAGGTCCAGGAATTCATTTTCCGACTGGTCGGAAATGCCTACGTCTACGGCGAAGCCCTTTTTGTGCGAGCCTGAAGCGAAGGTAAGCATACCCATGTCTACGTCAATGTCTACGAGCGGCATCCACATGGTGACGGTATTGCGCGTGTCCAGTGGCCAATAGTATTGGTCCTGGTGCCAGGGGGTGTGCCCGCCGCCCGGCTCTTTGTAAAGCGCCTGGTCGTGGTAGAGTCGTACCCGGTCGACGCCCAGAAGATCTGCCGCTATTTTGGCAAAGCGTTGCGCCAGCGTAAAATGTTTTACAACCGGGTCGACGGTCCAGAGATTCATGACCTGGAGAAAAGCCTTTCCATAAGTGTCGCGGTCTTTGATATCGCGGGTTTCCTTGTTGTTGGCGAAGGTTGCGGCATTGATGGCCTCACGGTAGAAGGCAACCTCGTCAGCATTGAGAACGCCGGGGATGAGCACGTGACCGTTTTCCCGGAAGTAGGTTTGTTGTTCCTCCGTTATGTTTTTATAACCGCTCAGATCGGGCGGGTTTAGTGTTTTATTCATAATAAATACAGCTTTTTGTAGTAAAGGTGCTGCAAAATTGTAGAATGCGGAAAGAAATAGTAAGGCAAAAAATTTCCAATTAATGGTTTATTTTGTCCTGAAATTAGAAATTGTTAAAAATATCAAAAAAATAAGCGATGATAAGGGCCACTTTCGAAAGTATTACGCCCAATGACAAATCTTCTTTCCTGGTAAATAATTTTGCGCTGGAGAAGTTCACTGCGCCTTATCATTTTCATCCTGAATTTGAGCTGACCCTCATCACCGCCGGTACCGGTACCCGCTTCGTCGGGAAGAGCATCCAGGCTTATGGCGCGGGAGACCTGGTATTGCTGGGCCCGGACCTTCCGCATTGCTGGAAATCGGAGGACATAGTCAGAGGAGAGTTAAGGTCGCATTCCATCCTGGTGCAGTTTGAGAGCATGTTCCTCGGCCCGGCTTTTTTCGAGCGGCCGGAGCTGGCGTCAATTTCGGAGCTCTTCAGAAGAAGTGCCTGCGGTATACGTTTCCTGGGCGACACGGTAGCGGATGCTACGGGGATGATGAAGTCACTGAGCCGGGAGGAGGATCGCTTCCGGAGAATGATTGCTTTGCTTGAACTCCTGGAGATGCTGGCCAGTTCAAGACAATACGAACTTCTCGACACTGACGGTACGATGGGCCTGTCGAAGCCCGGCGAGCAGGAGCGGATCAGCATTGCTTTGGCTTACGTGGTAGAAAACTTCCGGGACAAGGTGGTACTTGAAAAGGTAGCTTCGGCGGTAAGTATGTCTGCAAGCGCTTTCTGCAAATACTTCAAGCGGGTGACGGGAAAAACGTTTGTAGAGACCGTTACTGATTACCGGATCCATTTTGCCCGCGAGCAGCTTCTGATGTCGGAGCGATCGATGACCGACATAGCCTTTGATAGCGGCTTCGGGGATTTATCCCATTTCTATAAGGTGTTCAGGCGCCGGATGAAAATCAGCCCGCTGCAATACCGGAAGGATTTTCTCAGGAAGCTCCGGCATTCGAACGGCTGATGTAAACAACGGATACCATGTACCCGCCGCGCGTATTTTTTTGACTGAATTACGCCCGGGAGCATCCTGCTGCGACTTAGCTGAGCAAACATGATGAAAGTCATTTGTTTGCTTCCCCGGGAGTATTACTTTAGACGTTATTATAATCCTCCTTTATCTATTGTATTCTCCGGGCCATCCTGGAAATACAGTTGTGCCCGGAACTTCCGGGACCTTTGATGGGCAGCGTGAGCGGTAGTAATGCAGTTCGCGCTGTCTGCTTTGGGAATGAGGAGGTGATGTGGAAGGCGTAGTAAAGTTGAAACCAACCACTGCCTTCTAAGCAGTAGGTCTTTGGTTGTTACAATCGTACTGTAGTGAAACATTGTCCCAACGACACTCTCCTTGTCACTTCCCCACATTCTAAAAATAAAGCCACGCCCACTCACTCATCCCTCACACCTCACACCTCATCCCTCACCCTCCCCCCTAGTATCTCCCCTTAAATACCAGATTATACGAACAGGTTTATTCTCATACTCCGGTTAAGGTTTTCACGATGAAAAAAAACTTGTTTCTGATCGCCGGCTTATGCCTGGCAATTCTCCCTGTATTCTCTAAAGCGGGAAATATTCCTGAAGGCGGAAGCCGCGTAGAAACTGCGGCACCCACGGCTCCGGCCCCTTTTCGTTTCACCGCTGCTTCGGCCAGGGTCAACCCGGCAACGGCGGGCATCGTAACCGACGAGCGCCTCGGCGAGGGTAAAGGCGTTTCATTAAAATCGGGGATACAGCCGGCCATCGACAGCGGGCGCGTTGATGCCGACGTGGTTTTTGACGTGAAACTCCCGGCTCCCGGGCGGTACCTGATGCACACTTTCGCCGTTACTGACGAAGAAGGAGCCGAAATGATGAAAAAGGCAAAAACCAAGTTCGAATCGCTCTATATCAAAATACAGATCGACGAAAACCGGCCCACCAAAAGGGTGGTGTATGTGCCTTGGGATGTGAAAAGACAGGAATCCGGGAAGTTTGAATTTTCGGGCCGGGACCAGCAGCTCAAGATCTGGCTGCCTAGGGGGGTCAGGCTCGAATATATTGAGTTGAAACCCTATGTGGCGCCTAAAATTCCTGAGGGAGCGGTGAATTACAAGCCGGCTGTTACGCCGCCCGCTTCTCATCCGCGGCTATGGGTAAACCGGCAGACGTTACCTGCCCTGAAAGCCGGCCTTGACAGCCCGGAACATCGTGACGCCTGGAAAAAAGTAGAGAAAGCCGCCGCCGAGTCCTATGATTTTAAGTTTGAACCCAACCAGGAGGTTTCCTTCGATCCGAAGCTGGAAAAGGCCGCCGAAGCCAAAGCCTTTTACTACCTCATGACCGGTGACCAAAAGACAGGACGGGAGGCGGTAACGTTGATCCGGAACTACATTTCACTGGTGGAATTTGGCAACCTGCTGGATATTACCAGGGAAATCGGCCGCGCTATCTATACCACTTCACTGGTATACGACTGGTGCTACGATCTCCTCTCCACCGAAGACAAATTGTCTCTGCAAAAGCACCTGATGCGATTGTCGGACGATATGGAAATCGGCTGGCCTCCGTTTCTGACGAGCATTGTCAACGGCCACGGCAACGAGGCGCAGGTATGCCGCGATCTTCTTTCCATGAGTATTGCGTTATACAACGAAGACCCGCTTCCCTACCAGTATACGTCCTATGTCGTGCTCGAAACCTTGGTCCCGCTTCGAAAATTCGAGTACCAGTCGCCCCGGCACAACCAGGGAGTCAGCTATGGCGCTTACCGGTTCGCCTGGGACATGCATGCGGCCCTGCTTTTCGAACGGATGCTCGGGAAACCGGTATTCGACGACAATATCAAACGCGTTCCGGAATATTTCCAGTACATGCGCCTGCCCGACGGTCAGATGCTGCGCGATGGCGACGGTTTCGGCACCGGGAAACCGGGGGAAGTTTTCTATTGGAAGGCGCCGCTCACCATGCTGCTTTGTTATGCTTACTCTAAAGACCCGCTTATTAAAGGCGAATTTGTGAGGCAAGGCGGGTTGCCTGCTGACCCGGTCCTGTTCCTGCTGCTCAACGACCCGGCGGTAAAAGCAAACGAGGACGTGACGTCACTGCCGCTCACAAAGGATTTCGGCCCGGTGCTGGGATCCATGATTGCCCGCACAGGGTGGAATATCGGGATGGATAGTCCCGACGTGGTAGCTGAGGTAAAGGGTGGCGGCTATCATTTCGGAAATCACCAGCACAGCGACGCCGGCTCTGTCCAGCTTTACTATCGCGGCCTGCAGTTCGGCGACCTGGGGGTATACAAGTTTTATGGTACGCCCTACGACTTCAGTTTTAACAAGCGCTCTATTGCGCATAGTATGGTGCTTGTTGAAGATCCTTCAGAAGAAATACCGCGGAGCCAGGACATCGACGGCGGTACCAGGTTCAACCAGCGCTACCCCAAAACCGCCGAAGAGGTAACGACCGACCCCTGGTATAAAAATGGAGAAGTCCTGGCGGCAGATTTTGGCCCGTCAAAGCAGAAACCCGCTTTCAGCTATTTCTCGGTAGACCTCGCAAGCGCGTACACAAAAAAAGTAGAAAAATTTAACCGCAGTTTTGTCTTCCTGAACCTGGAGAGCACCGATATCCCTGCGGCGATCGTCATGGCCGACGACATCACCGCTTCCAACCCGGCATTTAAAAAATACTGGCAGATCAATGCGCTGAATGAGCCGGTCATAAATGAAAAGGGTTTTGTGCTGCACAGCGAGCGGGAAGGTAAAAAAGGTTTTACCTATGCCGAAATGCTTGTTCCGAACCCACAGGAGCGAACCATCAGCGTAAAGAGTGGCGGGGAGGCGAACAGCTCGCTGGTAAAAAAAGTGCAGGCACCTGATGTGAATCTGCCTGAAATAAAGGGGCACAGGATCATGGTCTCCCCGCTGAAAGCCGCCGCGAGGGATCATTTCCTGACCGTGTTCCAGGTAACCGCCGATGGTGTAAAACCCATGCCGGTGCAGCATTTGAGTACTGAGGTAAGCGACGTAGTTGTGCTTGGCGACAGATTGGTAAGCGTAAGCAGAACAGGCGGGCTTATCGCGGAGAAATTTACGTTGAAAGTGCCGGGCAAAGCCGGCGTACAGGCTGTATTAACCGGTATGAAAGCGGGGAAATGGACGGTTTCGGGTGGAAAACCCCGTACCAACCTGAAATTAACAGTAGAAGAGGGCAGGCATACTCTCTATTTCGAGGGCCGAAAAGGAGCTTACGTGATAGCGCCTGCTGAAGATTAGGTGTGTAAAAAAGAGGGTGTCTGAAACAACCGTTTTAGACACCCTCATATGGTGTAGGATTACTTTTTGAGATTTTTAATGCCGTCAGGCAAAGACTCCAGGAAGGCCATAAGGTCGGCAAGCTCTTTTTTCTCAAGCAGCTCATCCAATCCCGGAGGCATCATCGACACGTTGTGAGGATCAATGGATTTGATTTCCGACCGGTTGATGCGCAGCCCCGGTCCGGGGCCCGGCGCAACCACCACGTAGTCGGCGGTTTGTTCTTTGATGATCCCCATATAAGTTCCGGATGCAGTTACGACGTTCACTGTCTCATGCTCTCTTGCAAAGCTTGAGCTGGGGAAAACAATAGCTTCCAGGATATCGGAGCTAGACCTGATATCACCGATGTTGGTCAGGTCGGGCCCGAAAGGATTTCCCTCTGGTCCTACTGCGTGACAGGCCGAACAAGAAGCTTTGCCGAAGAAGAGCTTGCGGCCCTCCAGCACATCGCCGCCTTTCAGCTCACTTTCGAGAGAGGTCAGTCTTTCCTGCTGGGCAGCATGCAGGCTACGGATTTTCGCAATTACCGGTTTGGCCTGCTCTTTTACGCCTGCCGGGTATTTGGAAAGAATGCGGGCCAGGTCCTGTTCCGGTATGTTCGTCAGGTTGTCAGAGATCCTGGTCAGCGTTTGCACAAAGCGTTGTCCCACTTTTTCAGATGTGCTGTGGCCGAAAACCTCCATAAGCCCCGGGAGCAGGAAAGGGTCGGCTTCCGGAAGTGTCTGTCCGGCAACGGAAAGCAGCTGGCTTTCGGTCGGTTTCATCTGGCCCAGTACGTTTACTGCAGCCTGACGCACGGGAGCTTCCTGTTTCTTGCCAAGTAAATCTGAAAGGAGACCGAAATCCTGGTCGCCGAGCTCGGGGGTGGTGGCAATGCGGGCTGCGAGCGCCTTGACGCGTAATGCAGCCGGAACTGACGTATTGCGGAAAAGGCCAAGCAAAGGTTGATCTACACCTTTCACACGTCTCGATTGAATGAGGTTAAGCGCCTCTGAAACGATGGCTCCATCCTTTGACGTCATCAGCTCTTTCAGCTGATCAGTCCAGGTGGATGGCAGCTGACGTACGTCGCAACGGCCGATTACAGAGAGGAACAGGAGTTTTTCCGCCGGTTCAACACTTTCCCGAAGCTGTTTGGAAACGAACTGCTGCATTTCGTCATTCTTGCAGAAGGTCACCATCAGGTCGCGCAGCGCCATTAGCTCTTCGTCGGTGTGGTCCTTTTTGGTGAGCTGCTTCTTCATAAAATCAACTACCAGGTCGGTCCATTCGGGGCGGTGCGTAGCTACCCAGATGCCTACGGTCCGGAGATCAGCGCTGTTGCTGGCCAGGAACGGCGCGAGGTGCTCTTTTTTCAACGGGGAGTTATCCATTTGATCAAGTGCGATAATGGCCGCCTTTTTTACCCGTTCCGACGGGTTCTGTAGTGCCGATAGCAAGGCGTTGCTATCATTCAGCGAGATCAGCGTATAAATGACGGCGTGTTCTACAAAGCGGTCATCGGTCCGGGCGACTGCTTTCAACAGGGAAGGAATGGCCGTTGCATCGCCTATTTGACCGAGTGCGGTAGCCGCCTGCCGGCTCACCTGGGGCACGTCGGTAGCTGCTGCCTTTGACAGAAGGGGCACAGCTGCTTTATCGCGGGCCATGCCGAGCGCGCGTGCAGAAGCGGTCCTCACCAGCGGGCTTTTGTTTGAAAGCATTGACCGTACCGCCGCTAGTGAAGCCGGGGTGCCGATACGTGAAATGGCAAAAGTCAGCGCTGCAGCTTCTTCCGCATCCTGGGTAGCGGCAATTTTCGAACGGAAAACCGCGATAGATGCGTCTCCTTTTTCAACCAGCTGCTGTATGGCCCGTTTTCTCACCGCCGGTCTTTTATCGGCCAGGAGTGATTTCAACTGTGCCGGTGTCGAGGCAGACCAGTTGATTGCGTTGCCCCAGGGGTCTTTGGTCTGCGCAACGCCGTTCTTCCGGATCCGGAAGATGCCGCCTATTACATCCGGTTTGGCTACCCTTGAAAGCGGGCAGCCTTCTATGAACCAGCCGCCGGTGGTAACCACCAGCATACCGCCGTCGGCGTCCATCAGGACGTCTGTCGGATGGCTGTCAGCGACAGACGACGTCATGAACGGGGTATCTACGCTGGTATAGCTGGCGCCGGCAGTCTTTATTTCATGGCGCATAATCCTGCCGGTATTGAATTCAGCGCTGAAGAGGTTACCCTGAAATGCTTTGCCCCATTCCTGGTTTTCGAGGCGCATCAGGCCGGAGGGTGCTACGCGGGCCGTTTTGCTCAGCACCGGCATGAGCGGGCCGGTCAGTTTTAACTGGTCTTCCTGTATAACCGGGTTGGGTTTGGGATATACGCCGCCTTCTACCCAATGCATCAGTGCATCGCGGAAACCGCCTTGCGGGTCAACAAAGTAAGTCATGGTACCGATTGTCTCGCCACCCGGCATGAAGGCCAGTTCAATTGAATTGTCGAACCCGCCGGCAGAAATCCATTCCAGGCCGCTTCCGTCGGTCCTGCAGCGCCAGATCCGCGCTCCTTTTCCTTTGAGATTGACCCCCTCTTTGGTGGTGATGTTGAAGCTGCGGCGGGCATCGGTCATATAAAGCCAGCCGTCAGGCCCCATAAAAGGCCCGTGGAGGGTAGCCCCGTTGGCGTGCAATACCCAGCCGCTCATCAGCACCTCGCGTTTGTCTGATTTGCCGTCACCGTCGGTGTCCGTGTATTTTACCAGGTTGGGAGATTCGGTGACATAGAGGCTGCCCTGGTGGAAGACGCCGCCCATAGGAAGCGGGATTTTATCGGCAAAGATGCCGCTCTTGTCGAACTTGCCATCGCCGTCGGTATCTTCCAGCAGGCGGACATGGTAAGTCGGGTTTTTGAGCATTGTCTCGGTACCCATGTCGTTGATTTCGGTCGATTCAAAGACAAAAAGCCGCCCCCGTTCGTCATAGGAGGCAAACATGGGGTAAGAAATCAGGGCGGGATCTACTACCTGTTCAATAGTAAAACCTTCAGGAACGTGAAGCCCGGGGGCCGGAATAGGAGAGTCGCTGAGCTGTTTCGGGAGCGCGGCAAGGCCCAGCAGGGCCAGCAGCGGAATTCCTTTTGACAGCAGGGATCGCTTCTTGTGTAACATTGATATAAACGTTTATAGGTACTCTTTTCCCTGCGCGGCACCTGCCGCGCAGGAGGGATATTATGGGTTTTGCTTCAGACTGGGGTTCACAATTATTTCCCTTTCCGGAATGTAGAAAACCACCCTGGGATCGGTAGGTTCTACGCGGAAATGAAAATTGTCTGTTCCGTGCATGCCGGGGTAAGCCCGTACCAGCGGCAGGTTGTTCCGGTACAAATCCCCGGGGCGATGTCCTTCGTAGGCGAGCTCCATGCGGCGTTCCTCCAGCACCACCTCCAGCGCGGTGGCATGCCCTTGCATGTTGCCGGTCGAATACAGCGCGTTACCGGTTAAACCCGCCCGTTTGCGGATCAGGTTGACGTCGTCGAGGGCGCCTTTCGCATCGCCGGTTTTTGCCAGCGCTTCCGCACGGTTCAGGTACATTTCGGCCAGGCGGAGGTATACCGGTGACGACAGGTTGGCAATGCCCTCCTGCCAGTTGAACTTGTTAATGAAATACTGCGGGGAAGTGCCGCGGTATTGCAGTACGCCATTGATATAATGCACGGTTATAAATTTGAGCCGGGCGTCCTCCGGGTGTTTCATCAGCAGGTCCATCAGTGATTGAGAGGTGTAATACTCACCCCAACCGGTAGATAGCGTTGCCGGGTCGTTGTAATAAAGGGAACCTACGGCATTTTTATCCTTATTATCTGCGATGGTATGCCTGAAATTAAAAATGGTTTCGGGGTTGGACTCCGGCACCAGGGTAGGCGATTTGATATAAGTGTCGCGATTGGCCAGCTCATATTTGCCCGATTCAATCACCTTATTGGCGAACGCAATGGCCTTGTCGTTTTCGTTCTGGTAGAGGTACACGCGCGAAAGAAGGGCCCAGGCAGTCTCACGGGAGGCAAAATTGGCATTTTTTTCAACCGTCATGAGATTGGAAGCCTTTTCGAGATCCTGTATAACTGCCTCATATACTTCTTTTACCGAGTTGCGGGCTACCTCCATGGGCGGCTGTGCCGTCAGGATTACCGGAACGCCGGGGTTTTCCCCGTTCCCCTGCGTAAAAGGACGACCAAAAAGGCGCACCAGGTTGAAATGTGCGAGTGCCCGCAGGAAAAGATTTTCTCCTTTCAGCTGGTCGAGCTCGGGAGATTCGCCGTCCGCGATGCGCTCGATGATCAGGTTGGTGCCGTAAATCAGCTTATACGACTGTTGCCAGAAGTCGGTGGTGGGGTACATGGTCGGGATGTGCTGGTACGAAGCCCCTAGTGATGCCTGGTCGCCATCGGCGCCACTTTGTACGACGTTGTCGCCCGGCCACTCATTCAGTGTAAGGTAGTGGCGGGTATACGGCTCGGCTACCAGCATGGCATAGTTGCCATAGGTGGCAATCTGGATGTCCGACAGGGTAGAAAGCGCCGTTTCGTTCGACTTCCCGGTATAGGGCTGCAAATCGGTGTCGCAACCGGCGCATACTACCGAGAGCGAGAGTGCTATTTTTATGATGGTTGTTTTCATTGGGATAAAGGTTTGAGCGGTGAGGTGTGAGGTTTGAGGTGTGAGGTGTGAGCGCTTACGCCAATTCTCTCATAGCTAACACCTCACTACTCATAGCTAATACCTCACTACTCATGGCTATTCTAAAAACCTACGTTAATACCAAACATGACTTTTCTGCTGATCGGGTATTTGATACTCGATGACCCGCCACCTGAACCGATGACTACCTCCGGGTCCATGCCCGAGAATTTGGTGAACGTCAGCAGGTTGTCGGCGCTCACGCTCAGGCGCGCGTGCTTCATCCTGATTTTCTGAAGCAATGATTCCGGCAGATCGTAGCCCAGGCTTACGTTCCTGAGCCGCAGGTAGCTGCCGTTTTCCAGGTAGCGGGACGAGGCCTGGTTGGAGTTGCGGTTGCCCCCGAATACCGGTTTGGGGTGCGTCGCAACGTCGCCGGCTTTTTGCCAGCGGCTCCAGCCGTCGGCCAGTGCCATGCTGTTATACGTGTAATATGCTCCGTCTGAGTCGAATAGCTGGCGCGAAGTGTGATAAATCTTGTTGCCGCTCACGAAATTAAAGAACAGGTTAAGGGTAAATCTCTTATAGCCGAAGGTGTTGGACATACCGCCGGTAAAATCCGGCAGAGAGGGGCCCACCACCTGGAGCGTGGCGTCGCTGTAGTTGTTGGTGATGGTTTTGACCTGGGAACCATCGGCTTCCGTCGTGATTTTTTCCCATTGCGGGTCCCCGTTCGCAGGATCAACTCCTGCCCATTTCCTCATCTGCCACATATACAGTTCTTTCCCTTCGCTGATCAGGAGGTTACCCTGCCTGATGTCTTTTCCCTGGTTAAGCGTGAGGACATTGCTTTTGTTGAACGCGATGTTCAGACCCGCATCCCAGGTGAAAGCGCCGCTGCTCAGGTTATAGGTTAAATTGGCTTCAACGCCCTTGTTCCTGATGGCGCCTACATTGCGGGTGACGGACGGGAAACCACTGGTAAAGGGCAATTCTACGTTGAGAAGTAATCCGTCCGTGGTTTTTTGATAGGCGTCGAGGTTGATCATCAGCTTGTTAAAGAGCCCGATGTCCACACCAATATTCCCGCTTTTTGCCTTTTCCCAGGTGAGATCCTGATTCTCCAGCTGGAAGGGCTCTGCCCCTGAATTGCCGGCATACTGCGTGGCATAGCTATAGAGTCCCAGGGCCTTGTAATTGTCGATCTGCGCGTTACCCGTTACGCCGTAGCTGGCCCGTAGTTTCAGAAGGTTGACCGTAGACTTATCGAAGAAATCTTCATTGCTCACCAGCCACGAAGCGCCCAGCGTGAAGAAATTGCCGGCTTTGTTGTTTCTTCCAAAACGGGAGGAATATTCCCTGATGTACGACGCCGAAAGAAAATACCGGCTCGCATAGTCGTAATCCAGCTGGACAAGGCCTTTGTTAAAGCTATTTTCTAAGATATCGCCGGATGCACTAAGAATCCGTGACGCAGTGCTCATGACATGCAGGCCCGGGGCGAACCCTTCGCCGGTGGTATACCGGTCTTCGGTACGGTTTTTTTCCATTTCAACAACACCGAGGGTTTTAAACCCGTGAAGGCCAATGTTGAAATCGTAGTACAACCGGTTGGAAGATACCATTGAAAGATTCTCTCCCATACCGTTTCCAAGCCGACCCAGGCCTTTGCCCGCTTTGGAGCGTACGTCGTTGTAAAGCTCGCTTTTCGAGCTGGTATAGCTTACGCGGTTATACGAGGAAAAGGAAAGCCCTTTGGAAATGTGGTAGGTGAGGTTGACATCGGTATCGGCCCCCGACTGGTTGCTGTTGTTGCGGTTATACTGCCAACCGTGGAGAAAATTCTCCTGCTCTCTTCCGAACCATCCGCCTTCCGTACCCCGGTTGACGGAGCCGTCTGCATTGTAGGGGCGGTCCCAGGGCATGTTGTTGTAGGCGCCGTACAGCGCGCCGTCCAGACCCGACGGGTCGTATTCGGCGTTGTTTCTTCTCAGGTTGATTTTGACCGCCAGCTCGAGCTTGTCATTAATGGCGTGCGTAATATTGGTCCGGAGATTGAACCGCCGGGCAGAATTATGGCGGAGCGTACCCTGTTCGTAGTAATAATTGCCGGCTGTGTAAAAGCGTGTTTTTTCGGTGCCGCCTGAAAGCGACAAAACATAGTTCTGTGTAATCCCGGTGCGGAAAGCGAGGTCCCGCCAGTTGGTATTCTGTTGCAGCACAGAAGAAGGGATGTCCTTGTCGAACCGGTCGGTCGGGTAGAAGCTCTTGGTATAATCATAAAGTTCCCGGGAGTCCATCACCCTGAAATTGCCGGAGGTAGGGGTTGCGGTTCCCGTGTTGATGCTGAAATCAATCCTGGGTTTGCCGGACTTCCCGGACTTGGTGGTGACAATGATCACCCCGTTAGAGGCCCGGGAGCCGTAAAGCCCGGTTGCCGCCGCATCTTTCAGAATGGTGACCGACTCCACGTCATTGGGGTTGGCGGACCCGCCCACGATACCGTCAACCACCATCAGTGGTCCCGCACCGGCGGTAATAGAGCCCGAGCCACGTATGATGACTGTCGACGTGGCGTTCGGGTCCCCGGAAGCATTGGAGACGATGACACCCGCGGCTTTTCCCTGCAGGAGATTGGTGGTATTGTTGGACGTTACGTCGTTCAGCTTCCTGCCTGACACGGTGGCGACAGCGCTCGAAATCTCCGAGAGCTGCTTTGAAGAATACCCCACAACGACCAGCTCATCCAGGGCTTTTTCGTCCTGCACCAGGGTGATTGACAGAGTGCGCTGCCGCCCTACCGCAACCTCCTGCGTTGCAAACCCTACGAATGAAAAGACCAGGAGGGTATTTTCATCAGGGATTTCCAGCTCAAAATTTCCTTCATTATCAGTAGTTGTGCCTCTCTGCGTGTTTTTGATGAGAATACTCACGCCGGGCAGGCCGATGCCGCTTTCGTCCGTTACTTTCCCTTTTACCACTTCCGCTGCGGATCTCGCTGGCGCCGGTGCAGCCTGAAGCACCGCACTCCCGCTTCGCCTGCCATTTAACTGTGAACTGCCTATTGGCTCGGGGCGTGCTTTGCCTGTCAGCACAATCTGGCGGTCTTCCAGCTTCCATTCAATTCCGAGGCTGCCGAACAGGTTATTCATGACCTGTTCCAGCGTACCGGTTTCCCTGAAGGTGATTTTGCGCTGGCTGTCGATGCGGTGGTTATTAAAGAAGAAGCTGACCGAAGTTTGCCGTTCAATTTCTTTGAGAACATCCCGGAGCGGCGCTCCCTTAAAGGCCAGCGATACCTTCGCTTGCCTCAGGTTCGATTGGGGCCCGTAAATGGCCGGCGCATTGCCTCTCGATGGTGCGCCGCTGGCCGGGGTACCACCCTGAAGGATCTGGAAAGAGAGCAAAATTGCAACGATCATTCCTTTTTCTATTTGGAAGGATAAGGTGTTGAATGGAAACAAACCGTATGAAGTATTTCTCATATCTTTGTTTAAGGTTTAAAATCGGAAAAGGATTTGGCCCGGATGCCGTCTTGCTCTCGCCAAAGACTCTGACGGCATCCATTTTTATGGCAGGACCGGAAACAACTCCCTGTTTCGGTTTCTGAGGTTTTTACATTTTCTTAAGGGTCAGGTTGCTGGGTTTGGTTATCTGCACAAATCTCCGCCTAACGAGATGACTCCCCCGGCGGAACGATTGAATTTAATACCTTCGGAAAGCTCGAAAAACCGGAGCATCTGGTCGAGTGTTTCGGTCTCTATCGACATGCTGAACCGGCATTTCGCATTTTTAGGAGCTACTTCAAACCTTACACCATACCATTTTTCAAGCACCGGCAGGATATGGGCCAGCGGTTCATCTTCAAAAACCAATTTCCCGCTGCGCCAGTTATTTTGGTAATAGGCGGCCATATCTCCGGGGACAAGTGCCAGGTCCTGCTTCCTGAAATGAACCTGCTGGTTCGGGCTCATCTCCATTCCGTTGCCGGCGTCAGTTTCCAAATGGACTTTCCCTTCCAGCAGTGTGGTGGAAACCGCCTGGTCTTCCTGGTAGGCCTTTACGTTAAAAGAAGTCCCCAAGACCTTGATCTGAATGCCGGTGGCCGCCACTTTGAAAGGTTTTTCAGGGTTGCGTTTCACATCAAAGAAAGCTTCGCCGGACAGGGTTACGTTCCTGGTTCTGTTATTCTGAATGAATGAAATTTTAGAGTTGCTGTTCAACGTTACCAGCGACCCGTCAGGTAAAATGATGCTCCGTTTCTGCCCTTTCCCGGTTGCGTAATAGAGCTTTTCTCCCACCGGTTGGTAGAGCCGGAAAACCAGGCCGGCACCCAGCAGCAGCAGGATCGATGCCGCCCAGCCCCATATACGCCAGTTGATTTTCCGGGCAGTTGTTGTTTCCAGGTTTTCTTCGATGCGGCTCCAGATCCGGTCTGTCGTGGCCGGGGCCAGACAGAGCGCGTTCATCAAAATGATCTGAGCTTCCTGGTCGATCATCTCGCCCAGTACCTGTTTTCCCTGTTCTGTCTGTAAAAGGCGCGAAAGCTCCGCACGTTCGTCGTCGGTCAGCGCCTGTTCCAGGTACCGGGTAATAAGTGATTTAACTCTGTTTTGCATACTGTAGCGGTACTTGCTACCATTCAATACAGGATATAAGGCGGGTAGACATGCCCGGTGCGGAAAAAAATAAATTATTGAAGAGAATACTTTGAAAAAAGCAGACGAGGCGTCAAAGCCATAGGAAAAACAGGAGCAGCATGTCGATCCGGATCCCGGCGAGGTTTTTGACATAAGTCCGCAGATACCGGTGGGCTTTCAGAAGGTGATCCTTGACGGTGCCTTTGCTGGTCCCCAGTTCGGCGGCTATTTCTTCCAGGTTCTTGTTTTCAAGGCGATACATGCGGAATACACGCTGGCGTTGGGCGGGAAGCGAAGCTATGCCTTTGTCAAGCAGCGCCGCGTATTCCGAAAAGACCAGGTCGTCAACCGGGCTGTCCATACCCGCGATTTCGTCGGAATGGGTATGGATGGATTCAAACCTGGCTCCCTTTTTTGCCAGCTCGTTGATCAGGTGGTTTTTGCAGGACCGCAAAAGATATCCTTTGGCTGAACGTCCGGGATCAAGGGCCGCTCTATTTTGCCAGAACTTCAGAAACACGTCCTGAACGGCTTCTTCGGCCGGTTCCGTTTTTTTGAGGAAACGCAGCGACAGGTGGTATACATGGGCATGATACCGCAGATAAAACGCTTCAAATGCGCGCTTTTCGCCCTCCCTGATCCTTACGACCAGTTCGGGATCGCTCAATTTTGCCAATGCGTTATCCATGGCCTGTCGGAAGACTAGCAGATTGAATTGAAAAAAGCCCTCCGGGCTTACCGGAGGGCCCCGTGCCTCTAATATACGGTTTTTCCTGATTTCTACTCGTCCGGCCGGCTGACAGCCTTCATTACGGTGGTTAGGGTTTAGCGTTTTTTTTGATTAACCATACTTCAGCTACCGAACAGCCGCGCCCCGGCCCGTCGCCATTAGGGTCTATTTGCCAGTTAAGCGTCAGTGTGCCGTTTTGCGTGGCCCGGGCCGGTACATCGAACACCAGCGGGCGCGGATCAAATTCCGGCATAACAAAATCATGTACGACAATACCGTTATTGGCAGTCAGTTTCAACGGGATGTCTTCTATGTAAGTCACTTTTACCTGGTACTCGGCTCCGGGGTCAAGATTTTCGTACCGGAGTTGCAGGGGCAGGCCGTAGATGGTCTGCATGTAGGTCTTCCAGGAAACGCGCCATTGCCGAATTCTGTCCATTTCGAGGCTGTATCCTCCGGGCAGGCCCGCAAAAACCGAATGGAAGGAGTTGGGGTCTTTGGCATAGTTGTCATGCAGGACCAGGTGACGCTGGTGGTCGGGGTTGCCGAGGTCGTCATAGAAGCCTCCCGGGCCGGGGTTTTCCCAATCCAGCAGCTGTTGTATTTCCTGTATCCGCTTGGCTTCGTCTTTCATTTCTTTGATCCTGTCGAATTGTTTTTCCAGCCAGAAACGGTTATTGAGCGGCGAATCAACCAGGTCGAGATTAGCCCCCCTGATGGTTGCGATGGCATGGTATTTGGAAACGCTGAGCTGCATCCTGATGCTCTGGAAAAGCGCTTCGGCCAATTCGAACACCCGTTGCCTCCAGTCGGGAGAAACCCTTTCTTCGGTTGCCCTGGCCAGGAGATTCCGAGCTTTTTGCATGGCCTGGAGGCTCCCTGTCTGTGACGCACCGCGCAGCGCGCTCAAGGCTGCATCTTCAAGGTGATTTTCGTACACCAGGCGGCTGCGGGTATAAGCATCATAGTACGAACGGTACAACGCCATCTGGAAGCGCCAGTTGAGCTTGACGGCGGGCGACGCATTCTTTTCCAGCGCCTGGAAAATGGCGTGGTGACTGTAGACGCCCTGGTTGGTCAGGAGCGCCTTTCGCCAGTTCTGTTCCAGGCTGAGCAGGCCCTGGGCAAAATCGTCAGTATATTGGCTGCCAATGAAATACCGGCTATAGTCGCGGAGAATATCAATAACCGGGGTGTCACGGTTCCATCCGAGTCCGCTCCAGATAATTTTGTTGACATCGTCATTTACGCCTTCGGAGTAACTGATAAAGCCTTCGAAGGAGGCCGGGTCTACTGCTTTGTAAATAGTCTGCTGGTCGAGGGGGCGGGGGTTAATGCTTTCCCGGTTTTCGGTGACCGTATAGGCGAAATCCCAATCCGGTACATAGTACTGGGCGTCAATATTGTGCGTGATGTCCGGGTACCGTCTGATGGGGTATTCCGCCGGTATGATTTTGCGGAGCGAATCGGCGTCCATGCGCGTCCAGGGACCATGTACAATGCCGGTAAGGGCCTTGGGTTTCCCCTTCATGATCCTGATAAACTTGTCCATCCACTCTGCATTGTATCCTTGCGGGGACATCCAGATCTGTGCTTTCGGGTGATATTTGTGAAGAAGCTTCAACTGGCGTTCGAGGTGTTTGAACAGCACATCGGGGTCCTGCTTCCCGGGGTCGCCGCCGGGTACAAAAACGGCATCAAGCTTGGGCATGCTGCGGAAAATGGAGTCGTTTTCCTGCAGTGACCGTTCAATTACCTCTTTTTTGCTATAGTCACCGTGCATAAGCGGGTACCAGATCCATGCATCCAGGCCATATTTTTTCAACAAACCGCTCATTTCAACCAGCATTTCTTTCTGCGGAAGCGGGAACATGGGGCTGTCGGAGTCATCGTCCGTAAAAGGGGCCATGAGCTCTATGGCGTTCGTGCCGAATACGGCGAGATCGCGAATGTATTGCTCCCACATCTGCACTGTGAAACCGTCGTACGAATTGACTTTTGGCCGGTAGCCCAACTGATGTCCGCGGATCGGTACTGCGGGTGCCGTCGTGACAGGTATAGAAAGTGGAATCGAGATTTTGCCTTTCGCGAAAGAAGATTTTCTCAGCACATACCCGATTCCGAACAACAAACCCCGGCTGTCGTTGCCCAGTACCAGGAGCTTCGGAGCAGCACTGTTGCCGTCAACCAGGCTGATGGTGAAGCCGTCCGGCCTGGAGTCGGCCTGTGCGGTGATCCATTTGGCGTACGCCTGTTGTTTCATGATGGAAGACCGGGTACCCACTACAATTTGAGGAACATTGGCGGGCGCCTGCTCCCGCAACCGGACGATGCTGCGCGCCATCACTTCTTCGATGAACATTTGGATCGCTGCGGTTTCGGTTTCGGATTTGTCGGAGGCGTTGACAATAATTGCCTTCGAAAAATCGAGTGCCGGGGCAGCGGCGAAAAGGCGTCCCGGCAGAACCATGCATAAGAGCAGGACGGGGCTTATGAATCGGTGATAAGGGAAAGTGGCAAGAGAAATAGCTTTGAGAAAACGGAACTGCATATTGACGACGGGTAAAATAAGCGGGTATTGTTTACCAGATTTTACGCCCTTTCGTTAAAAAGGGGCTATCGGCCGGCTTATGCCGGCTTCTCGAATACAGTTGGCAGGTTTCAAAAAGCCGGTATTGGCGCCGGCCGGCCGGGGAGCTCATCCGCCGGAGGGGGTGTCGCTATCGAGCCGGTAGCGGTAAGTTTTTTGGGAGGGAATCCTGGCCAGCAGGAGCAACCCGATCACGAAGTAAATAAGCAATGCCAACACACTGTTGCGCATGCTGCCGGTGACAGAATCAATAAAGCCGAAGGTGAAAGTACCGAGCACCAGTGAAACTTTTTCTGTTACGTCATAGAAACTGAAATACGAAGCGGTGTCTTTGGTGTCGTCGGGAATGAGCTTGGTATAGGTTGCCCGCGACAATGCCTGTATGCCGCCCATAACCATCCCGACGGTGGCGGCCAGCATGTAGAATTCTTCTTCTTTGGTTACAAAGTATGCGCCGGCGCATATACCGATCCAGGTAGCGACCCCCACCATTAGCGCATAAATATTTCCTATTTTTCCAGACAACCAGGAGAAAAAATAAGAACCGGCGATGCCGATCACCTGGATAAGGAGGATGGTCGTAATCAGGCTCTTGGCTGGTAGTTTTAATTCATTGGCGCCGAAAAGCGTCGCTACGTACATCACGGTCTGTACGCCCATGTTGAAAATAAAGAAGGCGATCAGGTAACGCGGGAGCATCACCTGTTTCTGTAGCTGGCGAAATACGGTTCCCAGTTTCCTGAAGCCGTTAAAAAGCCAGTTGCCCGTGGGTGTGCGCTCATAAATGTTGTTGGGCAGCCTCCTGAAAGGTATCTGTGCAAAAACCACCCACCACACGCCCACCGACAAAAATGACAGCCGGGCCGGCAGCGACTTGTCGGTGATGCCATAGAAAGCGGGGAACATAATCATGGTCAGGTTAAACAGCATCAACAGCACTGCTCCGGCATAGCCCCAGGCAAAGCCCCTGGCGCTGAACCGGTCGTAATTGTCTTCGGTAGCTATTTCGGGGAGAAAAGAATTGTAAAAAACAATGCTGCCGCTCCACCCGATAAGGCTCGACATAAAAGCGAGTACCGAAAACTCCAGGGTGTCACGTTTGAAGAAAAACAGCAGCGCGCAGCTGGTCGCACCCAGGTAGCAGAAAAATTTCATGAAGGTCTTCTTCCGCCCGGTATAGTCCGCTATTGCGGTACAAAACGGGATGAGCAATGCAATGAGGAGGAACGATACCGAAACTGAATAGGAGAAGAGCACCGTATTTTTTACGGGGTGCCCGAAAAAGCTCACCACGTCGCTTCCGTCTTCGGCGAGTGCGGTGGCGCTGAAGTAGACCGGGAAAACGCTGGCCGTGATCACCAGGTTATGAACCGAATTGGCCCAGTCGTACATGCACCAGGCATTGATCAGTTTGGGGTCATTTTTCTTCATGCGGGTACTTGCTTGAAAATAGGGGTGGGGAGAGAAAAATATCAGAACGGGTAACCCACCCCGATATTGAGGTTCAGGAAATTGGTTTGGCGGTTGTTAAACAGCTTGTTAAACTTCAGCTCATCGAGCACAAATCGCTGGAGAAACGGATCGTACACTTTAGCGCCGAAATCGAACCGCAGCACAACAAAGCTGAAATCATAACGCAGGCCGAAGCCGGTTCCCACCGCAATTTCCTTAAAAAAACGGTTCGCCCGCAAGGTGCCTGGCCCCAGCTCCGAGCCGGACATGTTCCAGACGTTCCCGGCATCAAGGAACAGTGCATAATTGATCTTTCCGAAGAAATTGGCGAGATGTCCTCTTAGCTCCAGGTTTCCTTCCAGCAGGAACTCTCCCGGCGACTCAATGGAAAGATTGTTGGAGGTATAGCGGGGCTTGGTAGAACCAGGGCCCAAACGGCGGGGAAGCCAGGCCCGCACACTGTTGGAGCCGCCTGCAAAAAAGTACTTCTCGTAAGGCGGAACGCTGCTGATACCCCTTCTGCCGCCCCCGTAGCTATGCACGCCGCCGGCGTTGATCCGGGCTACAAAGGAGCTGGTGTTGCTGATGCGCCAGTATTTCCGGAAATCAAAATTCCACCGGATATACTTAAAAAATTGCAGCGTATCGCGTCCCGCTCCAGGGTTGACAATCTTATTGATGATATTCATCTGGCCCGGGAGGAAGTTCAGCGTGGTGCCGCCCGATTCAACCGACGCCCGCAGGTACCGTGCATTTTCCGGAGCGCCGAACAAGGGGTTGGTATTGTAGACAAAAGTAAAGTTGATGTCCGACACGAAGGAGCGTAAAAAGCTGTTTCTCAGATTGTTGCCTTGTATGGCCAGTGAGTCGAGTAATTGCTGGAACTCTGAATTGATCCGCTGCGTGTTGAGCACGCTGAGGTCGATTAGCGACAGGTTATAGAATACGTGGTTATTGGGCTGTAGTGAATAGGTAGCGGCAGATTTAATGCTGGTTCTTACGTATTCCGGGCGATCCACGTAGTTGTACCCCAGGTTTACCTGCGTTTTGGGGTTGAGGTGGCCGTATTTGTAACGGATTCCGCCTACGGGCACGAGCAGCTGCGGGAAGGTAAGCGAGCTGTTCAGACCCAGCTCGGTGCTCCGGTACAGCAAGTTGCGGCCGCCATAGCCGGAAACCGCTTCGATACCGCCCCTGAGATTTACCTCGAAGTTCTCGAGGCCGTTGAACACATTCCTGATCTTATAGGAAAACGTTGCAAACGGTCCCGGCGCCTGTGATTGAATTACGTTGAGACCCAAGTCGGTCGACAGCTCATATTTGTTGAGGGGGATCATGTTGATGCGGCCGTTGAGCTTGTTCCCGGTGGAGTCAAACATGACGTTGACAAACTGGAACTGGTCGGTAAGCGACAGCTGTCGTTGGGTGTAGCGCTCGTCCAGCTGGCTGAAAACGCTGTCAGGACGGAGCCGTATCATGGAATTGAGGATGCGCGGAGAATACCTTTTGTCGCGGTGGATATACATTATACCCTGGTATGTGACTGTATCGGCGATATTCAGCGCCGCGGGAAGGCCATTGGAGGGCTGAATGTCCACGACCAGGCTGTCTATCCGGAACCGTTTTTGTCCGCCCGCCGGTGGTGTGTTGGCTACGTAAGTTCTGATGTCAATGGTTTTCCGGAGGCTGTCGGTATCAAGCCTGATGGTATCGTTGATCAGGAAGGAAATGTTCTGGCGCCCAAAAGCAAAAAAACCATTGTTTTTGAGCAGCGATTCAATGCGTATCCTTTCTTCTTCGAACACCGCCTGGTCGTAGCGGTCGCCCTGCCTGAGCTTGCTGTTGGCTCCGCGGCCATGGTGCAGCAAACTGTCGATGTCCTTGTTGCGGCTGCGGACCGTGACGTCACGGATAATGGTGGGGCGGCCCTCCGTGATGTGATAGGTGTTGCGCACCCGCTGGAAAGAGGTATCCGACTTTGCACTGACCGTGGCTTCAAAAAAACCGCGGTTAAAGAGGTACGACCTGATCTTTTCCAGGTTCTTTTCCACATCTGCTTTGGAGTGAAAAACCGGTGGTTCGCCGGGCACGCGCATCCACCAGTTTCCTTCGTCTACGCCGAGACGGGCCTTTTCGATACGGCGCGCGTATTTTTTCCGGAGCTTGTTTTGGGCTTTGGTGGTCAGGCTGGTGTCGGCCGCCTTGATTTGGTATTCAAGTGTAAGGTCTGAAAACCGGCGGCGGTAGTGTTCTTTGTTATAGACACTTTCACCGACGCGGTAAAGCCAGAGGTACGGATATAGGGGCAGAGCCAGGAACCGACGATTGGGTTTGGTCGGAATAAGCGCCTCCATATCTTCATTTTTGATAACTTTATTGCCTTTAAAGACTGTGTTCCCCAGGAGGTATTCTTTCCTGCCATCGGTTTTCGTGGTGGCACACCCTGAGAACCAGACGGAAAAGAGAGTCACAAGAAGAAGACTTACAAGGCGCTGATTTTCAAAATATGCTTTCAAAAAACCAAATCAAATATTATAAATCGCTGCAAATTAAAAAGTTCAGACAGATTCACCAATCTTTCACGGTAGAAGGCGCCAAAAGCGTGGTGGAACTGTTGGAATCGGACTTCGAGGTTGAGCTGGTGGCGGCAACGGAAGATTTCCTGGACAGCCACGCGACGCTGCTCCGGGCAACCGGTGTGGACACTGTTCCGGCGACGGAAGGCGATCTTGCGCAAATAGGTAGTTTTCAGAGCAACAACGCCTGCGTAGCCATTGCTAAAACGAAAGAAAACAGATTTACGGATGTCAGCGGCCAGGAAATTGTGATTGTGCTCGACGATATCCGCGATCCGGGCAACCTGGGCACCATTATCCGCATCGC
Source organism: Ravibacter arvi (assembly GCF_039540405.1). Lineage (NCBI taxonomy): Bacteria > Pseudomonadati > Bacteroidota > Cytophagia > Cytophagales > Spirosomataceae > Ravibacter > Ravibacter arvi. Next base: position 60,009 of record NZ_BAABEY010000029.1, on the reverse strand, counting down.
GGACTGGTACGGTTTTCCTAAAATAGTATGCTCCGTTACCACAACCGATTTTTACAACCCGAAGGTCATTGCGGCGAGTATGGGCTCGTTTACGCGGGTGCAGATGTATTACGCCGAGCTTCCGGCCTACCTGGAAACGGCCGCGCCGGCGCCGGTATTCGGCACTTTTTTGGAGGGGGCTTCGGTCTATGATGCCGTATTTGGTCCGAAAGGAGGCTACCTGGTGCTGGGCAACGAAGCGAACGGCATCAGCGGTGAGGTAGCGGCCTATGTAACCGAAAAGATTTCGATCCCGCGTTTCGGCGGGGCGGAGTCGCTGAATGCGGGCATCGCCACGGCAGTGGTATGTGACAACATACGGCGGCAATGGAAATAAATTTTTCCGAGAATTTGGTGTGAATCAAACAAACCCCTACATTTGCACCCACAAAACGCATAAACGAATGTGTTTTGACTTTTAGAGAGTTGGCGGAGTGGTCGATCGCGGCGGTCTTGAAAACCGTTGTACCGCAAGGTACCGGGGGTTCGAATCCCTCACTCTCTGCTTGGGGGGATTTCTTTACGAAATTCCCCTTTTTTTCGTAAATCAAGTATTCTTTCTTGCTTATTTCCAGATGATTATGGGTGAAGATGCCCATCATAGTGGGTGTTCGATAAATACCGTTTTGGTAGTATAAGTTGTTGTCGAACACCAGGTGTATAAATTCTCTCTTTTGCAGCGTATCGGCCTCCGAGTACACATACCGGATATCGGTCAGATAATCCATGTTCTTTTCTAATATTTTGTAGGCATGGCTATGGTCTGCACTCAAACGCTCGATAGCTCCTTTTAAGGTAGGGATCTGTCATTATAGTTACCATACCAGCGCTCATAAGTACCTTTGATAATTCCATTCCTGATCCACTTTTCTTCTACGGTAAACAGTTTCTCCTCTATGTCTGCCAGTTGCTGCTGTTTCTCAATTACTTTTTTGTGGTTATTCTTTACTTCCCGCTGAACAGAAGTCCTGCATTCGGCCTTTATTTTCCACATGGGACATCGGAAGGTTCATCAGGCTGCACGCTCCCATTAGCTGCTCTTGCGCTTTGGTGGCACTAATGTTATTATGTTTGGCGTGCCTGCATTTATAGAAGTACTTTCCGGCTTTTCCTCTGGATGCTGCACCCGATAAAGGATTGCCACAATGACATTTCAATACACCGCGTAAAGGGATTTCGTGATCAATGACTGCCCTTGTTTTGGCAGGGCGCTTCATTTTCTCCTGTATTAACTTCCAGGTCGTAGATTGCTAACATATTTTTCATTCCGCTATTAAGTGTTCTAAATCCATACTCTTTGTCTGCTTAAAAACCGCAGTTCACTTTGTACACATTTTTATGAGTGACAATTTTGTACTTACTAACGCTATGGAGGCCCAAAGTGGTGAAGATATGGGAGTATCTCACGGATACGTAAGTATGTTGGCGGTGTTACAGATTTCTAAGAGAATGCTATTTGTTTATATTTTAATTTTATTATACTGAAATATAACGCCTTATAAGGGTTTTTGTGGATTTTATGATAGACAAATATTATCTATGTGATAGATTTTGATTAATTTTGTCTTGATGTACTTTTAAAAGTGCAATCATTATTTATATGACACACACAGAACAATTTTTATCATGAATAAAAAAAAGAGAATGGAGGTGGGGAAGAAATCCAACAAGGTTAAAAAAGGTGCCGAATGTACTGATACCGAAAGCTATTCGAGCTTGAGTTTTCCGCAACTCATGCATAGAGAAATTACAAAAGGTACTGGCTCTCTTGAGCGATCGTTAGATACTATATCTAATAATTTACATGCTATAGACCAGGTATGTAATTTCGGTAGAATTTCTGAAAGCGTTATAGATGCCTCCTCACGGTTACCCTGTTCGTTATATCAGGGCAATAGTGGCTATACAGCAGCAGCATTGGTGGGAGGCCGGGTAAAGACGAATCCTTGGGATTACGATATCCTATCGGCAGGCTCCCCATCATTGTATAGCCCATTGCATCAATACGGAAATGGTTACATGGCAGCATCGTTGGTAACAGGCCAGGTGAAGACCAATCCCTGGGTATCCGATATTTCATTGGTCGCTTCTCCATCAGCATACAGCTCATTATACCAGCCAGAACGAGGATATGGTGCAGTATCGTTAGTAGCATGCCAGGTAAATACGAGCCTTTGGGCATCCGATATTTCATCAGCCGCCTCTCCATTAGGATACGGCTCATTGTACCAACCCGATAGCAGATATACCGCAGCATCGTTGATAACAGGTCAGCTAAAGACGAGTCCCTGGGTATCCGATATTCCATCGGTTGTCTCTCCATCGTCGTACAGCTCATTATACCAACCCGACAGCGGATATACCGCAGCATCGTTGGTAACAGGTCGGGTAAAGACGAGCCTTTGGGCATCCGATATTCCATCAGTTGCCTCTCCATTAGCATACAGCTCATTATATCAGCCTGAAGGAGGATATGGTGCAGTATCGTTAGTAGCAGGCCAAGTAAAGGCAAATTCTTGGGATTCCAATATTCTATCGGTTTCATCACTGGTATATAACTCATGTCATCAGGCTGAAAGAGAGTATTGGGCGGAATCGTTGATAGCAGGTCGTGTAGAGACGAATCCTTGGATAACCAGCATTCCTTCGGTAGCCTCCTTTCCCGCAGATAACCCATTGTGTGTAAGCACTAAAAACGGTGTAGCTAAATTTTCAGTACTATCTACAGAACTACGAAACTCTTGTAAGATACAATCCGATCAGAAAGTATGGGTTGACATGCTAGAAAGAATGGGAAACGAAAATTCCATTTCTAAATTGCTTAGTTATGATAATTCAATATCTATGACGGAAACGCGAAATGGAAATAATTATACTCTAGCGCTACATATACACATATATATAAATGGCAGCTACAATATAGTTGGTGACAAAAACACTCAGGTGATTATAGCGATATAAATTATGAAGAATATAAAAATAGTAGGAAACCAGAATATTGTTGGCAGCCACAATAATGTAACTTATACTGCCGATTCTGCTGTATTTGAAGCTATTAAAGTCTTGATTGAGAATGAAAGTAGGAATGAAGATGAAAGGCTCCAATTGTTAGAGGCGATTAAAAACCTGACTGATAATAAAAAGGAATCGTTGGTTAGGAAAGGTGCTGCAACGGTGATATCCGCATTTTTATCCAGTTTGGCTGAAAAAGCATGGGATATTTTCCCACAATTTCTTGCGTATGCCCAGACCATCCCCTTGGGATGAAGATAATACGGCATCTCTGCCCGGTTAACAAGCTAGGAGATATTGTAGGTTTAAGTGACTTCCGGAATATATCGTATGTTAAATATATGCTCCATAAAAAGATAGGTAAAATGTTAAACAAATAGAAGGAGAAGCACGATCCGATTTATTCATTTTACTTTTCCAAAGGAAGCAGCATACTGAATATTAGTCACTTAAATGCATCCAAAAACGGTATCAGGTGTTCGACTGGAACCCCTGTAGCTTGCTGGTTTTTAAAGCGCTGATTTTCAGTGCTTTTTGTTTTATGGTGGAAGGGGGCGAACATCCGATAGATTTTCAATACAAAAATCCAAAAACCCAAAGAGGAAGTTGCGAAATGGGATATTCGGTATCATCGGCCACGATGAAACCATTGGGAATATGCTGCAGTTGTTTATTGCCTTTACTTTTGCCCCCCACCTCAAAAATATAATTTTCGTCAACCAGGAAATCGCCGTGTGACGGATAGGTCAGTTGATGGCTTACCCGAAGTTGAGAGGCGAAGAAAGTTTCGCGTAGGTTGCCTTTGTCCGGCTCGCCGGGGTGTAGTGCATAGGCTAGGTTTGTGTTGTCAACGTAAATTTTCTCAGGCTTTTGCAGAATAGCAACGCTGATTCCGGCCGGGTAAAGCTGACGGATAAGCCTTGCCTGTTCTAGGAAATGCAGGTAAGAGTTCACGGTGTTTCGATGTATACCGCTTTTTTCAGCCAGCATTTTTAAGTTGGGCTTAAAAGGGACATTGGCTGATAGCACATATAGTAACTGAAGCATTTTTTTTGCATTGCGGATATCAAAGTCGTGAAGCTCGGCCATGTCGTATTCCACAATGGTACGGATAAGCTGGTTGAGCCGGGCACCATAGCCTTCTTTACCCTCCAATGAAAACGGATAGTAGCCAAACTGAAGGTAATCACGGAAATGCTGTAATGGCCTGAAGTCAGTGGGAAAGCCACGACGCCATTCCCGGGCGGGAGATATCAGCGTATCCAAAGAAATGGGATGAAAGGCCCCTATCTCTGAAAATTCAAGGAATTCCCGGTAGGAAAGGCCGAACAGTTCGTACATAAGGGCACGACGACTCAGATCAGCTTCCTGCCGAACGATATCGATAATCGAAGAACCGGTGAAGACAATATTCAGATCCGGATAAAAATCATACAGATTTTTGATGTGGGCGCTCCATGCCGGGTACTTGTGCACTTCATCGAGAAACAAATATTTTCCGCCCTGCCGGTAAAATTTCTCCACTACTTGAGAAAGCGGATGAACAGTAAAATAAAGATCGTCCAGGGAGAAATAAGCTGCCACTGTCGGCGGGAGATCAAGGGATTTTAGCCGCTGAAGCAATATAGTGGTCTTTCCGGTGCCGCGGGCTCCTTTAATTCCTATCAAACGGTTTTTCCAGTTTACCTGATCAAAAAGGTATCGACGTTTCGGGGAAAGAGTACGTGTAACCAAACCTTCTGATTGCTGAAGTAGTTTTTCCATCTTGCACTTTTTAATATGCAAATATACTGAGAAAATGCATATCAAAAAGTGCATTTGATTATCATAGGCTTACACGGGATTTTGCCTTGAGACTATATGAATCCAATCCGGCTCCGGTCATGATGCCGCCTCTTCCATCATCCACGCTTTTCTTCCTGCCAGACGGAAAATAGGTTTTTGATGCCTAATGAACTTCACAAATTGTGAAGTTGTTGTATATTTGCAGTAAGATGAGAATACTTAACAAAGAGGTATTAGATGAGCTCATGGGCAAACATGCTGATGCCATAGCTCCTGTGAACAGGTGGATTGAGATTGTTGAAAACAACGATTTTAAGAACCACAATGAGTTGAAAAGCTTGTTTCCCAGTGCGGACTATGTGGGCAACGGCCGTTATGTTTTCAATATAAAGGGGAATCGATATCGGTTCCTTGTGCTGATAGTTTTTATCAATGGGATAATGCAGATCAGGTTTTGCGGAACCCACGCCGAGTACGATAAGATCAAAGACATCGAAAATTTATAATACCATGGAAAAGAAATTTCAGAGTATAGAAAGTATCACAGATCGTCAAACCTATGACGAGGTGATGGGGTATATCAACAAGATGGTGGATTATGCCACCCGGAACGGGTACCTGAAAGACCCTGATGCAGATAATGAATATACGCAGGAATTAGGCCGGGCCATGGCTCTGGCTGCCGATTATGAAAGTATTTATATGGATTTTAAGCATTTGAAGGTAAAAAACCCGCTTATTATATCTATAGAAAATGAGATAAGGAGGAAAGCGCTGAATCAGCGCCAGACAGCGGAATTGCTAGATGTAAAGGAGAACACCCTGAGTCAGATTATGACAGGTAAAAGAAATGTATCCATGAAGTTGGCCAAAAAGCTGTATAAAACCCTGAATATTGATCCCAAACTTATTTTGGAATTTGCATAAGACGGAACAACGGAAGTCATCAATAACATCGATAGAGACAGAAAATACTTCAAGGAAAAGTTTCCGGATCTTTTATTCTGATAGTCAGGGCCGGGAATAGAGTTGAAGGTCATATCGGGTTGTTACGCCCCTCACTCATCCCGAACCTTATACGACGTGACATCCAGAAGGTAAAATTCTACTCCGGCGGGGTATCCAGTTTTCTTGTCCCCTGTATAAGCGTAGAAGTTACCGCTGACATATACCTTAAGTCCGGCTTGTTTGGGGATTGACGAGGCTTCACAGATAAGTCCTACATCAACGGAATCATAAGTGCCGGGTATAGGGATGCTGATTGAATATTGGTCCCCGGAAGCGTTGGACTGTACGATCCCTTTTTGATTTCTGACGCTTTTGACAATCTTGCCGGAGTGGCAATTTTCCGCGCTGGGCTTAAGCGTATCTTTTTCTTGGTTGCATCCGGATACGCCTAACATCAGCGCCGCTAAAAATGGAAATACAAATTTCATGTTCTTTATGATTCTTATATTGACAGCACTATGGATGGGGGAGCACCGACCGGAGGGTCATCCCGACCGCAGTGGAGGGATCTCCCGCTCCCCGTACCCAATCCCTTTCAGAGGACTTTTTTCTTGCAACAGGAGATCCTTCAGTTCCACTGCGTTCCATTCGGGATGACCATCCGGCAGATGCGCTACCATTGACAACATCTATTTGTCATCTCTGCTCCAAGGTGTTTTGGTAAAAAAACTTCTTTCTCATATTGACGTATAGCTTTTACGACCCACGACAGGCGGGAACGGTTGTAAAGGTGCAAAATAAAGCGCATAAAAGCTGGGGACCAACTGAATGAAGTACGAGGCAGACACCGAGTCAGACGATCCTTCGGGTTTGCAGTTTTGGATCTAATTTTTCTAGGAGAGGACAAGCTTTTTTGCTTGTGTGAGCGGCCGGAAAATCGAGAATTCAGAATGGCCGGAAGTTCTGGTGATGCTGAGACAAAATGGTGTAAAAGAAAAAGAGATGATGGTCTGCAGCTGCCGATGTGCAATTGATGGAAGTTTATTTTGCGATTGTCAAAGACCACACAACAGTTTCCAGGCGTTTTTTTATTTCATACAGTGTCTGTTGTATTGCTGCTTCAGTAGGGAGCTCCTGATATACAATGTTTCTAAAATCCCTGTTATAAGCTCCGCGCAACTCTTTCCAGATAACTTCAATATCGCGGAATATCAAAGCATCTTTCGGATGGTTGGCAAGCCATCGGTTATTGTTCTTAAAGCTGACAACATCATCTTGACCAACCCGTAAAAGCATTTGGTCGAATCTGGTGGAATTAAGGAAATTGGAGTACTCTGTCTGCTGTAGTAATTGGTGGAGATCGTAGATATGTCTGATTTTTTTTCTCAAATCTGTAATCGGCTCTTCTCCATAGGAGAACCGTACCAGGCTCATTATTTTCTCACAAATTGTTCTCACCGGTTCTAAAACGAGAACTTCAAAGGGAGTCAATTCAAGATCCGCTGTAATTTTTTCCTGCCCGTTGGCCAGCATCATGGATCCGACAAACGAGTTGATTGGCCGGGTAGTATAGGGTTCAAAATACCCGAGCCAGGTGGCTTCCACAATAATGACATCTCTTATCTCCCCATAGACCCCGGCAAATTCCTTGTGATAAGTATGTGCAGTTTTACGGCTCATGCCCATTTTGTGGGTTAGGCCTTCGATTCGGATTTCCGGCAAAACGGCATTTATTGCTGCGCCTATCGTTTTGATTTTGGTTGCCAGTTTTGTGTTTGAGTCTCCCTCTCTCCGAAAAACCACGAGGTCGATATCTTCGGAGAAACGATTTATCATGGCGTAACATTTTGAGAGCGCGGTCCCTCCCTTAAACACAGTGTCGACGCCGATCTCGCTTTCGAAGATAGTCTTCAGTGCAAACGTAATCCAGTAGTCTTTTTCTACATAGATTGCCGGAATCTGCATTTGATCTGCCGTGAACTGAACTGCTTGCCTGAAAAGACGTGGATCTTCGTGTAATCTCATTTGATGTTCCAGTTTTTTGCCGAGCTAACCACGCTTCCTATCCCGGTAAACGTATAACTGGTAATCGGGTTCAACGTTTTTCGGAGGGGCGTTGTCACACCTTCCTTTCCCAAATCTTCCAGAAGAGCTCCTAGCAGCGCCCTCGTAGCTGGAGGATATTTTGCAGCCAGGCGGATCATTTTTATATGATCAGTTTCCGACAAGTCTCTAAGTATAGCAAGCAGCCTTCGTAAAGATGATTCCAGTGTCGCATCCGGTATTTTTTTGATGTTTTTGACAGCGTCTAGGATTTGCAGGAATGGGATATTTTCTTTTGTGATCGTGTTTTTCTGCCTCACAAATGAGATCGTGTACCGTTCCCGCCTGAAGGCTGGTCGCACTTCATTTTTGCCAATTTCTATCGTGTTACTCACCTGGGTGGATAGCCCGAGACGGTTGTAAATGCTGGCTCCTGTAGGATAGCCGGTAATTTTTCCATTGTCTTCCAGCAGGTCCTTTACAACCTGGGCTTCATCTGGAACCAGGTTTCCAAATAGGGTGCGTTCCGGCTTGTAGTATTTCCCTTTGGCCAACTTGGTGATCTTGCCTGATTGTGCCATGCGATTCAAAGCTTTGATCACGGCCTCTTTCCTTTCAATATCACCAGATATATCGGTATAGGTAAAAACATAGCCGGTGGGAAGCTTATTTATCCGGGATGTTACGATATCAGACGCTTTCATGTGACAATAATAGGGTTTTGTTTTTAATATGTCCAGTTTTTTATATAAAAAACTGGACATTTTAGCGTGAGCCACCGGCGCTGCAACCAACCACAATCCTTTAAAACAAAGAAGCACCACCCTCAGGCAGTGCTTCTTTGCTTATATCGCTCGTTCGGTTCGCCATTCCTGACCCGCGCTACTAATCCACTACAAGCCTGCACGTTTGCAACAGGGCGCCTTCGCTGCTATAGCACGAAATAAAATAAATCCCGCCGGGTGTTTCTGCCGGTAGACTGAAAGAAGAATCCCCCGTTTTTTCAACCGTATACGCGCCTGCCAAAAGGCCCGCCTGCGTGTACAAGGTAACTCTCGCCACGGGTTGGGCACTGCGGGCAATAGCAATACGCAACGGCCGTCCCGCCTTGCCCGGATTGGGATAGACTTTAACAAGGTTCACCTGGTGGCGAGGGTAAAATACCAGGATCGGAGAATAAGTAAAGCTCCCGTCGAAATCCTCGATGCGCAGGCGGTAATAGACCGGTGATAAACCGTATAGCGCACCATCATTAAAAGCGTACGTTTTTCTTTCCGCTTTGCCGGAAGCTTTTACATTGCCGATCTTTCTGAAAGTGCGCCCGCCTGTACCCGCTTCAATATCGTAATGGGAAACGTTTTCCTCTTCGGCTACCTCCCAGGTAATCCGGGTGCCGGCCTCCCTTTCCGTAACATCCAGGCGCACCAATTTTACGGGAAGCTGAACCTGCACCGTGATCGGTTGCGACGGCCCGACACAGGCGCCGGCCGAAGTAACAAATACCTGCACTACGTCACCATTCTGCAGCGTGCTTGATTTCCACTCGTTCGAGGTAGTCTTCTGGACTTCGGTACCGTTCAGGTGAAAGCCGAAAACCGGGTTGACGACCCCACCTGCTACTGAGCCGGTAAAGGTGACTTCTGTCCCGGGTTGAATATTGTTGGAAGAAGCCGCCAACCCTGTAGTCGAGGTATTGGCGTTGACTGTGATTTGAACGGAGTCATTAAGTACGGTGCTGCATCCCCCGCCCGCTACCGACAGCCTCACCCATTGGCTTCCGGGCGTGTCAAACCTGAAAACTGCCGTCCCCAGGTTATCGTCTGAGGCAACGAGGTTCCCGTTGCCGGAGCTCCATAGAATGCCGGATTCAAAAGTCGAGCCCGCGGCGCTAAAGTTCAGGGTCATGCCCTCGCAAACCGAAGTTGCAGAAGAAGCAAGTGCAATCGATGGGGGCGGCGACGCAAGAAACGGGTGTACGTAAAGCGAGGCACTCAGGTTCCAGCTTCCAGCGGTGGTGTATTGATACCAGTTATTATCGGATTGCAGTTCCCAGATTGCGCTCGGGTTGGTTTGTCCGGCCGTATTGCTGATAATTGACAACGTGTCTTTGACCGTGTTATTCCAGCGAAGGTTCGAAAAATCAACGCCTACAAAAATTTTCCTGGAGGCCGGAAGCTGTACGGGGCTCCTGAATACGGCCGAGGTATAGAGACCTGCCGCATGGTGCTGCATGATCTCTTTCATTTTGAAAGGCACCTCACCGAGTACCGCACCCGGCCGGTTGGAGGTGCCGTCGTATACCCGAACGTTTATCGTCTTTTCAGGATCGGCGGAGTAAGTACGTCCAAAACCCACGTAGACTTCCGTCAGGTGCGTTTCTGTACCGGAAGACAGGTCGAAATACATGGCTTTTGCTTTATCCTGGTATACGTTCATGCCGTTGATCCATCCGTCGGAGCCTACCGTCGCTCCCGTGTAATAGTTTGTAGCACCCCAACCCGCGGGTGCGGGATAATTAATCCGCGAGCAGGAGGCAGCTGTCCTGGCATCGGAATTTCCCCTGTTCGCATAGCCCGTTATTTTTGGCAATGGAGTTTCAGGGTGGATAGCCTGAACGGCTCCCGGGGCAGTGTCTTTCTTTGCCGGCCGCGGCGGAAGCCCGGGGAGAATGCCCTGGCCTGAAGCCGTTAATACCATCAATACGAGAAACAAAGTTTGCGTAAAATTCTTCATCGTTGAGAATATAAATAGAGGAAATTGACTACAGTCTGCTTATTGTGAAGATATTAGCGGGCAGGAATGTCGTTGAGTAACCAATATCGGTTCACAATAGCTCAGACTGGTTACGCAAAAGTATAAAATAGTCGCTGTGATTCTACAAAATGCAGGCTCCGATGGTTAGATCCCAGCCTGCACCGGTTTCAACTAGCCGGGCGTTTGCCTGACCTTCTCGACGAAGGATATACGCGGCGGAGCGCAAAGTCCGTTAGTTAGAGAACTCATTAACCCGAAAATCAACCCGATGGAATTCAATCCCAACAACCCCGTTGTAAAGCACTGTCTCCAGGGAATGGAAATGGAAGGTAGCAACCGACCCGAAGAAGCGCGCGCCTGCTTTCGCCGGGCCTGGGAGGTAGCCACAAACGACTATGAGAAATTTATGGCGGCGTACTACCTGGCACGCCACCAGGATACCACCCGCGACCGGCTAAAATGGCTTGAAACGTCTCTGCAGTTGGCCTTGCAGGTGAATGACGAAGGGGTTAAAGGCGCATTCCCTTCGCTGTATCAAAAGATCGCCGGATGCTATGCGGAGCTGGGCGAACACGAGCCTGCGAAAAAGAATAGGGAGCTGGCAGCCACATTCAGCGAAAAACCCTCTGATAAAGGGCCCTTCTATCACGGAACGAAAGCAGATTTACAGGTTGGGGATATGCTCACTGCGGGTTCGGTATCCAACTATGATGCGGCCATCGTGATGAATCACATCTATTTTACAGCCCTGGTAAATGGCGCCGGGCTGGCCGCCGCGCTGGCCAAAGGAAGCGGACCGGAACGCGTGTATATCGTAGAGCCGACGGGAAGCTATGAAAACGATCCCAACGTGACCGATAAAAAGTTTCCCGGTAATCCCACGCGCTCTTACCGTAGCAGCGCACCCTTGAAAATAGTGGGCGAGGTACCGGACTGGGTACGGCAGACGCCGGAGCAGATTCAGAAATGGCGTGAAAAGCTGGCCAGTAACCAAGGGAAAATCATCAATTAGCATTGCGGGTAGGTGGCGCGCTTTTCCCGGAAACCTTGCCCGGTAATCACATATTCATGCGATCAACCCGTTTTGGTATTCTGTTAACTTTGTTGCATGATTTTCAGGGCGCTCCTCATCGTTATCTTCCTGCTGGCAAGCCGGTATAGCCACGGCCAGAGTTACATTTTTAACCGGTTGTCTATCGGGGAAGGACTGCTTTCCAATCATGTTCTCTGCGTATGGCAGGACAAAACGGGCTATCTGTGGATCGGGACCCAAAGCGGTTTACAACGATTCGATGGCCTCAACTTCCGGACCGCAATGGAAGGACGGGTCGACCAGGTACTGGAGGACGGATCAGGAAAGGTATGGATCAGGGCGGGCAGCAGGATCGGGATATTGAATGTGCATGACTTTTCGGTGCGTTACGTCGCTTACGAAGGCAGTAAAGAAGTTTACGGCCCGTTTAAGGTGTGGCTCCGGAAAGACGAATCGGGCCGGGTTTTCCTGGTCCACGTCGGGAAAAACTGTCAGTATTACGACAAGGAACGGGGAAGTTTTTCAAGGCGGAACAATCCTTTTTCTCTACCGGATTCGCTTCCGGTGATTGACGTCGTGCCTGACCCGCGCCTGGACCGGTATTGGGTTTTGTCGCGCAATGACCTGGGGTATTGGGATAAAAAAACAAAACGGTATTATTCGCGGTCCCCGGGGGAATCTTCAGACCCGATACTCGGTAGCCCATTGTTGCCGCCCGCAATCGCCAGGCTGCATATAGACAGGAAAAACAGGTACTGGATGGTGGCCGGGAGACCAGCGGGCAGCAGTTTTTTCTGCTTTGACGGAAACAAGGGGAAATTCAGCGGCGACACCCTCGGGATGAACGGCCCCGACCACGACGCCCCTTTTGAAGTATACGGGTTCGGGAGTTTCGAAGATTCGGTTACAGTGGCTTACGGGCAGAATTATTTGCGGGCCCGAACCGGGAAATCGTTTGCCGATCTCCGCTCGCCGGTCAGCAACCCCTACGGTATTCATTTCAATGTAGTTACCAGTGTTCTCCAGGACCGTGAAGGAATTTTGTGGGTGGCAACCGACAATGGCCTGTATTATACGTCAGGTACCCGGAACCAGTACACGCACATTCTTTTCAGCCAGGAAAAAAAGCGTTCAGTTATCAGTAGTTTACTGGTGGGCCGGCAAAACAAGCTTTGGATCGGAACCTGGGGGCGCGGAGCATTTGTGCTGAGCAACGAATTCAACAACGTGCACGTGGAACCGGTCGCGGCGCTTAACCGGTTGGGGGATCCTGCGCAGCGAATTATGTCGCTCTGCGAAGATGCCTTCGGAAATATTTGGGCCGGCTGTGACCTGGGGTACCTCGCCCGGTACAATGGCGGCCGGGAAACGGCGGTGCTTTTTAAGCCCGGAATGTTTGAAAGCAGCGAGATCAGGCAAATTGCCGCAGACCGGGCCGGCAGGTTATGGATCGGGCTTCAAAATGGCGACGTTTGGACTTATGACCCTGCGCTGCCGCTCGTTGAGGCTTCTTTCCGCAAGGTGTTTTCTTTCGGCGGTCCCGTGAGCCGTATGGTATTTTTACCTGGAGACCGGCTCTGGGTAGCTGTAAGCGGGAAAGGGATACTGGTGATCGATGCGCAGAACGACAGGCTTTTGGAAACCATAGATATCCAAAAAGCCGCAACCAGCGATATTGCCGGGCTCCGTGACATCATGCCCGTAAACGATACACTCGTACTTGTTGCCGGCGAACACCTGGGCGCCATCCACCCGAAAACCTATCGGGCAAACTTTGAAAATGTTCACACCGGGTCGCTTAACGGGACCATATTCGCCCTTCTGAAAGATCAGGATCAGAATGTCTGGCTGGGAGGGGCTTCAGGTATTTATAAATTTAACCCGGTAACAAAGGCCCTCACCAAATATTCCCAGCAGGACGGGCTCCTTACCATTCATAACAACAGCTATGTGCCGGAGCGAAGTGCCGGCCTGAAAAGCGGCAGACTGGCGTTCGGCGGTAACCAGCACCTGGTGATTTTTGACCCCGCCGAATATAAAACTGCCCGCCGTCCGCCCGATGTAACCATCACCGGTTTCCAGTTGAATAACCGGTATCTTCCCGTTGACTCCCTCCTCCGGTCCGAAACCATCCTGCTGCCTTATACGCACAACAGTTTCAGGATTGATTTCGCCGCCATCAGTTTTTCGGACCGGGAAAGGATTACGTATGAATACAAAATGGAAGGGCTTGATGAAGCCTGGGTTCCCCTCGTAAAAGGCGGCCAGGTCAATTATAATTTCCTGCCCGACGGCCGCTATCGTTTTATGGTACGGGCAAAAAATGAGCAGGGCGATTATTCCCCGGCCATCACCCACCTGAACATGCGGATCAGGCCCCCTTTCTGGAAGACCATCTGGTTTTTCCTGCTAATGGCGGTGTTTACCGGCTGCGTGCTCTTTTATTTTCACCGGCTGAGGCTTCAGAAACTGCTGCATATAGAAAAGGTCAGGAACCGGCTGGCGCGCGACCTGCACGATGACATGGGATCGACCCTGAGTACGATCAATATCCTGAGTAGTATTGCGTTGCAGCAGAAATCGCTTGATGCGGAAAAAAGCAAAAAATACCTGGATACTATCAACCAAAGCACCCACCAGATGATGGAAGCAATGGATGACATTGTGTGGAGCATCAATCCCGGGAACGACAGTATAGGAAAGATGGTAGCCAGGATGAAGGAAACTGCCGGTTCGGTGTTGGAGCCCAAACAAATCGATTATCGTTTTGAAACAGATCCGCGCGTGTCGGAGCTACACCTCTCCATGGAAGCCAGGCGTGAGATTTTCCTCATTTTCAAGGAGGCGCTCAACAATATCGTAAAGTATGCCGGGTGTAGCCTGGTCGTGGTCGGATTGTCAAAAAAAGGCACTGAGCTGATGCTGACCATCACCGACGACGGCGTAGGCTTCACCGAAACGCAAACTGCCAGTACGGTAAGGGGAAATGGTATGAAAAACATGCAGAACCGGGCGGGAAATCTAAAGGGAAGACTCACGGTTGTTTCCGAACCGGGAAAGGGTACTGCCATCAGTTTGTTGATGCCTATCGCATGAATATGCGTTGTTTTCGAATGTCAGGGCTGCGATCTTTGTAAGGTCAAATCGCCTCACTGCAGGAGGCGGATCTGAAAACTGAACTTATGATACGGGTACTCCTTTACGACGATGTTTTGCAATTCAGGGAAACAATGGGCCTGCTGCTCGATGAAACCGACGAGTTCACGATTGTGGGCAAATTCGGCAACTGCGAGTCTGCGGCAGCCGACGTTGCGCTGCTGAAACCCGATGTGGTGCTGATGGACATTGATATGCCGGGCGCCAGCGGTATCGAAGGCGTACGCATGATCCGGAAAAAGAACCAGGAGGTAAGAATCATTATGCTGACCGTATTTGACGACAACCGGAATATCTATGACGCGATCCGCCTGGGCGCGAACGGTTACGTGTTGAAAAAGAGCACGCCGTCTGCAATAATCAGCGCGATCCGGGATGTTTACGAAGGCGGAGCGCCCATGAACTCCTCCATCGCGACGCAGGTGCTCCGGATGTTCGCCGGTATGTCGCCCGGGGATGAAAGCTACGGCCTTACCGAAAAGGAAAAAGCAGTGTTGAAATCGCTTGTAGATGGCAATAGCTACAAAATGGTAGCAGCCGATTTGAACATATCTATTGACACGGTCCGGACCCATATCCGGAATATTTATGAAAAACTTCAGGTTAATTCAAAAAGCGAGGCCGTGGCCAAGGCCTTAAAAAACCGGATCGTCTGACAGGCTTTTACCGGTCCGTATAGCGACGAGCGTATTTTCTCTTCACAGGGTACACCTGGTGGAGGGGACACGCGTCCAGCCTTTCAACAAGAGGCCGGTGCGTTAAATTGATGTAAGTCCAACGTTTCAGTGACTGCTTATGGCGTTTTGTCGCCGGGGCATTGCCATGCCCGAAAATGGCTACACTTGACAGCATTATATTTCTATTTAGCCATGAAACAGCCATTGAGTCGTGAGGTTTTGGCGGCCCTCAAACCTCACGACTCACCGCTCAAACCTCTCACCAAATGAAATCTCCCATCACGTTCACCGTTCTGTTACTTTTTGCCTTTTTTGCATGCAGGCGAGAGGTAGTTGTGTGTCCCGACACAGCTATACCCGACTCGTCGGATACCACCCTTCAGCGAAATTTCAGACTGGTTTTTGTCAACCTGAGAGAGCAGTGGAAAGGACCTGAAAACCTGGTTGCACATGTTACGGTCGAATCTCCCCGGACACCGGAAAAGCCCGTTTTTCTGACCGTTCCCGTGCGCTTTGAAAATCTTTGTTCAACCCCGGTAATATCCCTGCCCAAGGGCGCCTACCGGATAAAGGCGCTTACGATCACGGATAATAGCGGTGTAACCAGGTTGGCTACACCGGTTGCAGGCTCACCCAAAGCCGGTCAGTCCGGCACGCCGCTCAGCGTTTCGCTGACGCTTGACACAAAGACAGAAAAGGAAATCAGGTTGGAGGTCCTTTCCGTCGGCGCGACCGATACGGCGGCAAGTTTCGGGTATCCACCCGGATCTTTCGGAAAAAATCCGGATAACCCCCAGCCGCCGATGGACAAACGTGTATTTATCCGCTCACTGATCAGGGTCGGCGAAATTGTATACGACAGCATTCCTGTACAACTCATCGTAAAAAGCTGGGACGCCAAAGAGGTAATGGATTACAGGATTCATTACCTGGCGGCCGGCACGCAGTCCGTCTATTTGTCTGCCAAAGCCGAGAGGTTCCATCTCTCGGTAAAAAAGTGGGGCAGCTACTCCGAGCTCACATTGTCGCAGGCTGAAGTGGAGGAAAATGCCGTATACGACCTGGGCGGGCAGGTGGCCGCCAAAAAGCTGAAATCTGTTATCGAATCGAGAATTGCCGGCGGGACTACTACGCCGCAAACCAAAACCGACTACGAATATCACCCCAACGGAGAAATCAGGCAACGGCTCATTTGGGGGAAAAAGCCGGACCTGTCCAGCTATGTGGTACAGAAGGATGTTTTCGCTTACACCAACAACTACATTACCACCATTCAGAGCTATAATGAAAGCAACGCGCTCGTCAGGACACTTACCGCTCACTATGGGCTGCCGGGCCGCGTTACGCTGCTGGAAGAGACCAAAGGTTCCGCCCGGATCACCGCAACGGCCGCATATGTCCCGTTGGAAACGCATTCCGGAAGAACCCGTGACTACCGCATCGACGTAGCGTACCGGCTCGGAAACGGGATAGACTACTACGCCAAAACCATGCGCGGAGGCGCCGTGGTCAGTGATGTATACCGGGGGCATACGGGCGGGTTGGAGGAAGGAACGTACGACTACGATTTTTCTATCAATCCCTATGTACATCTTCATATACCGGATTTGTTCTTCACCCAATATGCCAGGCATAACATGGTCGTGTCGCGAAAAATCAGAACCGGCGCCTATCCGCAGGAAGAACCCTATGACTATCAATATGTCTATGATGCGGATGACTATCCCAAAGAGCTCCTGACGAAGTACCGCTCGACGAAAACCGGGGCTGATCTGTTTGTGATACGCACCGTCTTTACCTACTGGTGATCAAAATGCACCATTCTAATGTCACTTTTTCTATAACAGTCATGAATAATAAAATCAAAAAAGCCCTTCACCTCTTCCTTCTGGCATTGCTCTTCGTTTTTCCTTCCGCCTGTGAAAACGGGGGGACAGAACAGCCTGATGCTTCGCCGGTAATTACGCCGCTGGTAAGGCCGAAAGGCGTGTCGAACGGAATGGCCGTTGGCAGAAATATCGGCCCGGAGGGCGGTTCACTCCAATCGGTTAACGGCAGGTTCAGAATTAACGTGCCGCAGGGGGCACTGGCTTCAAACACCATGATCACCATAGAGCCGGTTTCGAATACCAACATCGCCGGCATAGGAGCGGCCTTCCGGCTAACGCCTCACGGGCAGATATTTTCCAAGCCGGTAACCATCACCTATTCCTGGGCGGGTTATGCCGACAGTGTCGGATTGCTCCAGACGCTGGGACTGGCTTACCAGATGGCAGATGGCGTGTGGAATTTCGTTGGCGCCGACAGTTTCGACAGCGGGGCAAAAACTGTCAGCTTTAAAACTACCCATTTCAGCGACTGGTCGTTAATGAACAGAATCTCGCTCTCTCCTTATCGCGCATCGCTTGAAACCGGTCAGAAGCTAGCGATCAAGGCCATGACCTTTACCGATGCCCACCCGGACAATTTGTTTGTTCCCCTGGTAAATGACCCCAACGGTCCCTACAATGAGCCGGGTTACCCGGTTGGAGAACCTGCGCCGCTTCCGTCCCGCTTTATCAAATCGTGGGAGCTGAATGGCCCCGGCGACCTTACCAGGTCAAGCGGGCAGGTGGTCGAGTACCGGGCGCCGGCATCAGTGAACGGAGCAGAAGAAGCTACCGTCACCGTGGAGCTGAATGCACCGGTGCCCGGTACCTACCTGCTGGTTTCCAATATTTCCATTATGGGCGACGGTTGGATCGAATTGAGCATGAATGGCGGGGCGCCGGTGCGCTTCCCGGCATCACCGGTGGTTAAAATGGGTTCCCGGTACCTGCTCGCAAATCCCGAAGACGAAGGCGGCGGGCATTTTCTGCTGACCTGGAACGGAGAATTGGGCAGCCATGGCTATGATCTGAGCACAAGCGGCACCAGCTTCCATTTCCTCACTCCCGGCATCTCCTACGTCAGCATGTATTTGCCTCATCCCGACTCGCCGGTAATGCCCAGTGGGGGAAGTGTAAACGTTACCAAGCTCAGTGACGGGATTGCCGAAGGTACCTTTACCGTGACCAAGGTGGGTGTAAACAGCGAACTCAAACCCCTGGCCTCCGCAAGCGGGCGCTTCAAAGCGAAATTGTTTATCCCGAAAGATCAGTAGCTCGCCCCACCGGTACCGTTTTTATCATTCCAGGATTGGCCCGCTGTAAACGGGTCAATCCTGGATTTTTTTTTCCTGGTTGCCTGATCTTTCGCCGAACATGAAATTCTTTTTATACCTTTGCTTGTAAAAGGTCTAAATAACAATAAACCTATCGGAAAGGTTTTCATCCAATCATAAAATTAAGATGCTTAAAAAAAGCTACACATTACGGTACGCGTTGGTGGCAATGGCCATTGTGGGCCTCACATCCTGCGATGATGATAATAACGTCATAGAAGATACCACACTCCGGGACAAAATCGATTACGCTTCCATCACCGCTACAACGCCGTACGCTAAACTATTTGTAGACAAAGCAGGCAATTCAACCGTTGATCTCAGCAGTGGGAACAACCGTTACAAAATGTTTCAGATGCTTAACTCGGCCCAATCTTCGGCGGTAGGCGGAAATAAACAAATTGATGCGGCGGCGCTTAAAAATATGTTTTCCAATACCGGCAACCCTTTTGGCGACAGCGTGAAGCTCAACACATCGGGCTTGCAGCTCCGTGACAAGGTAGCATCTTCCTGGGCGACTGCCGACGCCGAGGCGGTCCGAGCCAGGGTTGAAGCTTTATTCACAGAACTGGAAACCACCAGCAAGTCGGTAACTGAAACCGGTGAGAAAGGCAAAGCCGGGAAAATAGGCAACTACCTCGTGAACGCACAAGGTATTGAGTTGGTACAGATCGTGCAGAAATCACTGATCGGCGCGCTGCAGCTTGACTATATCAGCAATGTCCTGCTGACGAAGGGGCTTGAAGCAGATAACCGGTCATTGGTGCCCGGGAAACCGTATACCCAGCTCGAGCAAAATTGGGACGAAGCCTATGGTTTTCTCACCCTGAACCCGGTTTACCTGATCGGTTCTACCGACGACAAACGTGGTACAACCGAGTTTGGCCTCGGAGCTTATACCTGGGAGTATAACAAGCCGGCCTATCCGAAAATGCATGAGGCTTTCCTGAAAGGCCGGGCTGCTATCGTCAACAATGACAAAGCCGAACTCAAGGTACAAGTTGATTTTATCCGGGCTGCCTTCGAAAAAGCATTGGCCAAAGCAGCGGTAGGCTATCTTAAAAAATTCATCGACGGTACCACTGACGCTGCACGCGTACACGCGATCGGCGAGGGGCTGGGCTTTATCTACTCGCTCCGTTTTGCTAACGTGAACGGGGCAGACGCCAAGTTTTCGGATGAGATTCTCGCCGCGCTTATTTTGTCGCCCAACGGATTTTGGGATTTGACGCCGGCCAAAGTTACCGCAGCTTCCGACGCCATCACGGCGAAGTTCAAGCTGTAATTTTTTTACCCGAGTATCGTACAGGGATCAGTGGCATACGGCCATTGATCCCTTTATACCGTTAAAAACATGATGCGATTCAAACCGGTCGTCTTCGCCCTTCTCTCAGCTTTTTCATTAGTTGCCTGCTCAGGCAGCAATAATTCATCAACCCCCGACCCGGTAGATGGCGGAAAAGACCGGAAGGCAATTCTGACCCATTGGGCCGATAATATCATCATCCCCGCCTACGCAGGTTTCAAAGTGAAACTCGATGCAATGGTGGAAAAATCAAATGCTTTCGCGGCTAAACCGGATGCCGGTACCCTGGCCGCTTTTCGCGAAGCCTGGGCCGAAGCCTACATCGAATGGCAAAAAGTGGAGCTTTTTGATGTGGGACCTGCGTCGCGGCGTTCTATCAGGAGCTTTATTAATATTTACCCGGCAAACGTGAGTGGGATCGGGAAAAATATAGCGGATCCCTCCGAGAGTATGGAAACCACGTCGTCCTACGACCGCCAGGGGTTCCCGGCCCTCGATTACCTGATCAACGGGACCGGCAGCAGCGATACCGAAATTGTGGCCTATTTTACGGAGCCCGCCCAGGGAGCGCAGAGGCTGAACTACATCAAGCGCATCACGGACCACATGCAGCAGCTGGTCAACAACGTAACCGCTGATTGGGCCGGCGCCTACCGCGAGGATTTTGTTACCAAAACCGGGACTGACATAGGCTCCCCGATGGGCGAACTGGTCAACGGCTATGTGCTGCACTACGAGCGCTATATCCGGTCCGGGAAGTTTGGTATCCCGTCAGGCGCAATGCTGAACGGCGTGGTTGCCGCCGATAAGGTGGAAGCCTTTTACAAAAAAGATCTTTCGAAGGCGCTTGCCCAGGCCGCCCACCAGGCGGCAGTGGACTTCTTTAACGGGAAAAATGTTAAAACCGGTGCTGAGGGACCTTCATTCAAGACTTACCTGGATGCGTTGCAAGCAAAAGACGCCACATCCGGCAAGGCATTGTCCGAAATTATCAATACGCAGCTTGCGGCCGGGAAGGCCAAAATAGACGGGCTCCAACCCAACCTGTACCAGCAGATACTGGACAACAACCAGGCTGTGAAGGAGGTTTTTAATGAGCTTCAAAAGGCCGTTCGCATGCTGAAAGTGGACATGACTTCGGCCATGAGCATCACGATCACCTATACTGACAACGACGGAGACTAAAAAAGGGAAGGCCCATTACCCATGATTTCCTGTCTGGAAAAACAAACGTCTTCAGCCCCTCTCGCAACAATTCGTATTGTGCTGGGGCTGATGTTGTTTGCCGGCCTCGTGAGATTCTGGGCGAAAGGCTGGATCAACGACCTGTATATAGCGCCGCATTTTTTTTTCAGCTATTACGGATTTGAGTGGATCAGGCCGTTAGGGCAGTACACCTACGGGCTTTTTGCACTTTGTATGGTTGCGGCGCTGCTGGTAATGCTGGGCCTGTATTACCGCGTGGCCATCGTCAGCCTTTTTCTGTGCTTCACCTATATTGAGCTGATGGACAAAAGCACTTACCTGAACCACTACTATTTTGTAAGCCTGCTTTGCTTCGTCCTTATTTTTTTGCCTGCCAACGCCAGCTTTTCCCTGGATGCGGCCAGGAACAGGAACCTGGCGGCAGGAACCGTGCCGCGGTGGACCATCGGCGTGGTCAGGCTCCTGGTATTTGTGCTCTATTTCTACGCCGGTCTGGCAAAGCTCAACAGCGACTGGCTGCTGAATGCCATGCCGCTGAAAATCTGGCTCCCGGCCCGGAACGACATGCCGATCATTGGCCCGTTGCTCAACCAACAGTGGGTTGCCTATTTTTTCAGCTGGTTCGGCTGCGCCTACGATTTGTCTATCGTGTTTTTCCTTCTGAATTCCAGGACCAGGAACGTGGCCTACCTGACGGTCATCGTCTTTCACCTGATGACTGCCCTCCTGTTCCCGATCGGTATGTTCCCGTACATCATGATCCTCGCCGCGCTGATTTTTTTCCCCGGCCAGGTTCATCAGAAGCGACTGTCCGCAATAGCCAGTTGGTTGCGGTTGCCGTCCATCGGCATTTCAAAAAACAGGCTGGTGTACAACCGGCGGTACCAACGCATGGTATGGGCGGGGTTCTTTTTGTTTTTCCTGGTACAACTGCTTTTTCCGTTCCGGTATTCGCTCTACCCCGGTGAGCTGTTCTGGTCCGAGGAGGGTTACCGGTTCTCATGGCGCGTCATGCTGATGGAAAAAGCAGGCTATGCACAGTTTACCGTAAAAGACCGTGACGGAAAGCAGGCGGTGGTGAACAACCATGAGTTTCTGACGCCGCTTCAGGAGAAAATGATGTCCACCCAACCGGATATGATGCTGCAGTATGCTCATATGCTCAAAGCACATTACCTCCAAAAAGGCTTTAGCGCCCCGCAAGTATTTGTTGACTCCTATGTTGCGCTGAATGGCCGTTTGGGCAGACCATTGGCAGATCCGGCAGTTGATCTAGCCGCCCAATCCGAATCGTTTCGCAGCAAATCCTGGATTATCCCTCTCGAAGATGAAATTAAAGGTTTATAGTTTCCTGTTTTTTTCCTGTGTTTTCGGCAATTGTCTGGCCCAGTACCGCCTGAGCGGGGTGATCAGATCGGCGGCTGATTCCGGGGCTGTTACCGGCGTCCGGGTGGTGTTGCATACGGGAAACAAAGCCGTCAGTGATTCGCTGGGACATTTTGAATTTAAAAGACTTGCCGCGGGCACCTATACGCTGTATGTCTTGTCCGACGACTTCAGGGCCTACCAGGAAGAAATTGTTTTAGAAAAGCATATCCATCTGCAAATCGGGCTGAATAGCCGCAGTGAAAACCTGCAGGAGCTGCTTGTGAGCGAAAAGAAGACCGATTTCGGGTTTTCAAGGCTACGCGGCGTCGAAGCGATGGGGATTTACGAAGGCAAGAAATCAGAAGTGATCAACCCGGAACAGTTGGTGGCCAATCTTTCTACCAACAATGCACGGCAGATTTATGCGCGCGTAGCCGGGCTGAATATCTGGGAAAATGAAAGCGGCGGCTTGCAGCTCAATATAGGGGGAAGAGGGCTTGATCCGAACCGGTCCTCCAACTTTAATGTGCGCCAGAACGGGCATGACATCAGTGCTGATGCGCTCGGCTACCCCGAAAGCTATTATACACCGCCGGTTGAAGCTATAGGGCGCATCCAGATTGTCCGCGGGGCAGCTTCCCTGCAGTATGGTACGCAATTCGGCGGTCTCATCAATTTTGTGATGCGGAAGCCTGTTGCCGACAAACCACTTGAGCTAGTGGCCAGGCAGAGCGTCGGCTCCTTCGGCTTCTACAACGCTTTTACCAGCGTCAGCGGAACCAAGGGGAAATTGAGCTATTACAGCTTCTTCCAATACAAAAGAGCGGACGGCTGGCGGGCTAATTCGCATTTCAACAGCTATAATTTTTATGCCGATATCGACTACAAACTGAGCGAGAAAACGTCGGTAGGTTTTGACGTCACACACATGAACTACCTGGCCAGGCAGCCGGGGGGGCTTTCGGACGCAATGTTTGCCGACAACCCGCGCCAGACCAATCGCGCCAGGAACTGGTTCGACGTGAACTGGAATATGCTGGCCGTCCACTTCGATCACAAGATCAACACTTCGTCTGACTTTAACCTCCGGTTTTTTGGCCTGAGCGCACACCGGTATTCCATAGGCTTCCGGCCGAACAGGGTTGCTACCATTGACGACAACAGTGCCCGGGACCTGATCAAGGGTGAATTCACCAACTGGGGGACGGAAGCGAGGTACCTGAAACGCTATAACCTTTTGGGCAGACAGTCGGTCCTGCTGGTGGGCGCACGCTTTTACAACGGCTTCAACCACAGCTTGCAGGGACAGGGCAGTCACGGCAGGGACGCGGATTTCAGCTTCGTTGAACCGGAACGCCTGACTACCTACGATTATGAATTTCCTAACCGGAACGTTGCATTGTTCGCCGAGCATATTCTTTACCTGGGCGAGAAGTTTTCAATCACGCCCGGTGTCCGCTACGAAAGCATCAGTACCCGTGCAGACGGGTACTACGGGAGTATCCAGCGCGACCTCGCCGGGAATATCATTAACATTACCAAAACAGAAGAATCCAGGAAAAACAGCCGCAGCTTTTTACTGGGGGGGATAGGGCTCAGTTACAAACCGCATGAACAAATAGAGGCTTATGGAAATTTTTCGCAGAATTATCGCTCCATTACTTTCAGCGATATGCGTATTTCCAACCCGTCTTCGGTAATCGATCCCGATATGAAGGATGAAAAGGGGTATTCGATCGACCTCGGCATCAGGAGCCGTGGCACCGAACTCCTCAATTTTGATTTCAGCCTGTTTTATCTCAACTACAACAACCGGATCGGGGAAGTCCAGTTTTATGACGAAATGAACCGGATTATGCGGCTGCGGACCAACGTGGGGCAGGCCGTTATCTTCGGTTTGGAATCATACGCCGAGGCAGATGTTTTTCGTTTGCTTAAACCGGAAATTCCTGATTTTAATGCGGTTGTATTCGGGAATGTGGCCCTTATCAAATCCGAATACCGCAAGAGCCTGATGCCGGGAGTGGCCGGCAACCAGGTGGAGTTTGTTCCGGCACTTAACCTGAAAACCGGTGTAAAACTGGCTTACAAAAAGGTGAAAGCATCGTTCCAGTTTACCCGACTGAGCGACCAGTTCTCGGAAGCCACCAACGCACGCGACGGCGGCATTTCTTCGGTTGTCGGCCTGATACCGGCCTACAAGGTCATGGATTTGAGCCTTTCCTATGAGCTGGGGAAATTCCGGCTGGAAGGCAGTGTCAACAACCTCTCCGACGAAATGTACTTTACCCGCCGGGCTACCGGGTACCCCGGACCGGGTATTTTACCTTCTGACGGTCGGAGCTATTACCTGACGGTACAGTTCAAAATCTGAACTAACCCGCGTCCTGCAGGAGCCGCATCGCTTCTTCTACCGAATGAACGGGGAGCCGGCAGGTTTTATCGAAACAAACATACACGGTGGTTTTGCCGTTAACCGCGACTTTGCCTTCAGCCAATGGCAGAGATGACACCGTTTCGCTGCCCAGTACTACTTTGTTGGGGATGAAAAAGCGGTCCAGGTCTTTTCTGAAAGCTTCGGCCTCAGGCCCGATGATGACAATTTCTGCAGTGGGGGAGGCCATCTGGCAGTGAAGCGCCGCCCAGTTTGCAACCCATTGCGCGTCGTTGGTGATCAGGCGGATCATTTTTTTTGCCATATCGCGCGCCAGCGTCAGATAGATCTCATGATCCAGCAAATGCCCGAGTTGGAACAAGGCATGCGCCAGCATGGAATTGGAGGCCGGGATTACATTGTCGAACAGTTCTGTTTTCCGGGCGATCAGCGGTTCCGCTGTAGTGTCGGAGAAAACGAAAAAGCCTTCTTCCCGGTCCAGGAAATGTTCAATGGTGTAGTCGGCCAGCTGCCGGGCGAGGTCGACCCATTGTTCGTCGAAAGTTACCTGGTATAATGCCGTAAATGCGTCGATCACTGCTGCGTAATCTTCGAGGAAGCCCGGTATGCGCGCTTCTCCCTTGTAGGTCCGCATAAGCCGGCCGTTTACGATCAGCTTTTCACGGATAAAACCGGCGTTACGGATAGCGAGTTCGCGCACGGAATCCGATTGGGTCGCTTTGTATACATCGGTCAGACCGCGCAATGCCAGGCCGTTCCAGGACGCCAGGATTTTGTCGTCCAAACCGGGCCTGACCCTGTTTTCCCGTGCTTTGAAAAGACGCTGCAGTATATCGGAAAGGCGTTCGTCAAGGTTTTCAATTTCAAGCCCTTTTGCTTTGGCAGTGGCGCCCGGGAGTTCGGTCAGGTGCAGATGGTTTTGGCCGTGCTCCCAGTTCCCATGTGCCGAGAACCCGTACAGCCTGCAAAACCAGTCGGCATCCTCGCCGAGCACCTGTTGCAGCTCGGCCATGTGCCAGGTGTAAAATTTGCCTTCCTCGCCTTCGCTGTCCGCATCTAACGCAGAGTAGAAGCCCCCTTCCGGCGACTGCATCTCACGCTCCAGCCAGGCAACGGTCTGATGGATCCGCTGTGCGTACAGCGGGTTGCGGGTAAGCGCAAACGCTTCCGCATAAAGACTTAGCAGCTGCCCGTTGTCATAGAGCATTTTCTCGAAGTGCGGGATAAACCATTCATCATCTACCGAATACCGGGCCCATCCGCCGCCTACATGGTCGTAAATACCCCCAAGCGCCATGCGGTTGAGAGAGAGTTCAACCTGCTGCAGGGCTTCGGGGTGTTGCGTCAGGTCGTAGTAGCGCAGCAGGAACTTGTAGATAGCCGGCATAGGGAATTTGGGCGCACGGTCCATACCCCCTTTTTCGGTATCAAAATGTCGCTTGAGCCGGTCAAAAACGAGGTCCAGCTCTTCTGCGGACAGAGATGCGCTTTCAGCACTGAGCCCGTATTTCTGAACTTCCGACAGGTTGAGGTTCTCTGTAAAGCCGTCTGCCGATTTTTTGAGCTCTTCATAGTGACCGGAATAGGCATCGCGTATGCTTTCCAGCAGCTGCGCCCAATTGGCGGGTGGCAGGTAGGTAAGGCCGTAAAAGGGACGGGCGTCTTCCAGTAGAAAGACATTCAGGGGCCAGCCGCCCCGTACCCCCATTGCCTGAACCGCGTCCATATAAATCGCGTCTATATCCGGGCGCTCTTCCCGGTCGACTTTGATACAGACGAAATCGTGGTTCATGATCTCCGCGATGGCTTCATTTTCGAAACTCTCCCGTTCCATTACATGACACCAGTGGCAGGCGGAATACCCGATGCTGACCAGGATGGGCTTTTTCTGCGATCTGGCCTTTGCCAAAGCTTCATCGCCCCACGGATACCAGTCAACCGGATTATGGGCGTGCTGAAGCAGGTAAGGGCTGGTTTCGTGTATGAGCTGGTTGGCCATGGTGTGCAGGTTTTAGATTAGAATTTCATCCGTTGAATACGTGTGGCATTCAGAATGGCAAGTAAAGATACGCCTACATCTGCAAATACGGCTTCCCACATGGTAGCCAGGCCGCCGGCGCCGAGCACCAGCACGAGGGCTTTTACCGCGAAAGCGAAGAAAATATTCTGCCAGACAATGCGCTTGGTCGCTTTGCCGATGCGGATAGCCATGGGTATTTTTCCCGGCCGGTCGTCCTGGATCACGACGTCCGCGGTTTCAATAGTAGCGTCGCTTCCCAGCCCGCCCATGGCGATGCCTACGTCGCTGAGGGCTACCACGGGGGCGTCGTTAAGCCCGTCGCCTACAAATGCGACGCTTTCGCCGCGCGCCAGGATTTCCCTGACTTTGGTTACCTTGTCTTCAGGCAAAAGATCGCCCCACGCATCCCGTACGCCCAGGGTGCCGGCAGCTTTCTGTACTACCGACGACTTGTCACCGCTCAGCATGGTGGGCGTTACCTTCATGCTGCGTAATTGTGTAATGGCAGCCGCCGCATCGGGCTTCAACTGGTCGGCGATGGTAAGGTACCCCGCAAATTTCCCGTCGAAAGCAACCGCGGTTACCGTGTCCACAATGCCCGCCGGATTTATTTCATAGCTGATATTGAATTTATCCATCAGGCGAAAATTGCCTACCAGCAATTGCCTGTCCTGGTACATGGCTTTTAAACCGTGCCCGGCAATCTCCTCTACGTCCTGAAATGTAATATCAGGATCGGGCGCGCCCGCATATTCGTGGATAGCGGTGGCTACGGGGTGGGTGCTGTAACGTTCCAGCGCGTTAACCAGCGGAAGTATTTCAGCCCCGCTGACCCCCTGGCTCCACCACACTTCCTGCACGCTGAAGACACCTTCCGTAAGCGTCCCGGTTTTGTCCATGACTACATTGCGGATCTCCGCCAGCTTGTCCAGGAAGCTCCCACCCTTGACCAGGATGCCGTTTCTGCTGGCTGCTCCGATCCCGCCGAAGTACCCGAGCGGAATGGAGATCACCAGCGCGCAGGGACAGGAGATTACCAGGAACACCAGCGCGCGGTAGAGCCAGTTACTGAAAATGTAGTCAGTGACAAACAGTGCCGGCAGAAAACAAATCGCCAGCGCCAGCAGTACGACAATGGGCGTATAAATGCGTGCAAATTTGCGGATGAAAAGCTCAGTAGGCGCCTTCTGGGCGGTGGCGTTCTGGGTAAGTTCCAGGATGCGCGCCAGCTTGCTGTCGGCATACAACGCGGTAACCCTGACCTCCGCTACGGTGTTGAGGTTGATCATCCCGGCGAGTACCTTATCGCCTTTTCGTTTGGTATCCGGCGTGCTTTCGCCGGTAAGCGCAGCCGTATTGAAAGCTGCCGTGCCGGATGTGAGCTCACCGTCAAGCCCCAGTTTTTCCCCGGGTTTTAACCGGACGAGGTCGCCTATTTTCGCGTTTTCCGCCTTAATCAGCGTAGGTTGCCCGTTGACCAGCACTGACACCTCGTCGGGGCGCTGATCCAGTAACGTTTTGATGTTGGTTTTGGCTCTTCTTACCGCCAGCGATTGAAAAGCTTCGCCGACCGAGTAAAAAAGCATGACTGCTACGCCTTCGGGGAATTCTCCTATGGCAAATGCGCCGATGGTGGCCAGCGACATCAGGAAGAATTCCGAAAAAACGTCGCGGTTCCTGATGCTTTCTATCGCTTCACGGATAACGGGAAGTCCCACAGGAAGATAGGCGGCCAGGTACCAGGCGAGGCGTACATAGTCTTTGAACCAGGATTGCGGTATCCAGTTGTCGAGCGCTATGGCAGCGATCAGGAGAACAAAGGAAATGGCCGAGGCCCGGAACAGACCCCCATTGCCTTCCTGGCCATGATCGTGGTCATGGTCGTGATCATTTTCAGCGTGCTGATGCGTCGGTTTCGTCGCGCTGCAGCAGTGATTATCGAGATCTTTATCAATGGTTTTCTGATTCATAGTAGCTTAGATTTTGAGGTGTTAGCCTCACCTATACCTCCACACCTCATCCAGCAAATTGTTGATGCAAAGATACACCCGATCCCGGTCTGAGGTACAGGCAGATAGTCTTTCGCAGCAACTATGCAACCCGTTTGCACGCGTGGTTGAGACGTGAGGTATGAGAGGTGAGGTATGAGAGGTGAGCTGCAGGCAGTGCCCGCGACAGCCGTAAGGTGTGAGACATGAGCGGTGAGCTGCGACAGCGTCTGCAACCGCCCGTTCACCTCACGCCTCACGGCTCATACCTCACAGCTCACAGCTCATACCTCACAACTTTTAATTGAGAAGATCCGCCGCTTCCTGGCTATATTGCTGCTTGAAATAGCGATGAGGCGTGAGCGGTAAGGTGCAGGCCGCCCGCCACTCACACCTCACACCTCATTACTCATGAAAAAAATAGCACTGATTACCGGGGCGACCTCCGGCATTGGATTGGCCACCGCAAGAAGGCTGGCACAGGTTGGAATTGATCTGATTTTATGCGGGCGAAGAATCGACCGGCTAAAAGAACTCGAGCAGGAGCTGGGCGCGATAGTGAAAGTTAAAACACTCCATTTTGATGTCAGGGCGGAAGCTGAGGTGACCGCCGCGCTGCAGTCTTTGGAAGGCGACTGGCAAAATGTAACCATCCTGGTCAATAACGCGGGTAATGCGCATGGCCTGAGCTCAATTGAAGAGGGCAATACAGCAGATTGGGACGCAATGATAGACGGCAATGTGAAGGGATTGCTGTATGTTTCCCGGGCGATCCTGCCGGGTATGGTCGAGCGGAAAACGGGGCATGTAGTCAATATCAGCTCCATTGCCGGTAAAGAGACCTACCGGAATGGCGCCGTTTACTGTGCTTCCAAGGCGGCGGTAGAGGCCATCAGCCAGGGTATGCGCCTGGATCTCACCGAGCATGGCGTGAAGGTAACTAATATTGCGCCCGGCGCAGTGGAAACGGAATTTTCGCTGGTCCGCTTCAAAGGAGATGCCGAACGTGCCGGCAAGGTGTACCAGGGATTTGAGCCGTTGCGGCCTGAGGACATTGCCGATGCCGTTTGCTATGCGGTAAGCGCGCCGGCGCACGTAACCATTGCCGACATGACGATTCTCGCCGGTGCACAGTCGCAGGCGACTACCATCTTCCGTAATAGCTGAATTTCTTATCCTACGTCAAGGCGCTGCGGCGCTCCGGGTGGTATCTTGCGGTAGTTCGCAATAACGAAACGGAGTGAAGGCAGAAATGAACAGAAAAGGTTTTATCAGGACAGCAGCAGCATTAATGACTATGGGAGGATTAGGCGATTTTCAAAGGTTTACAGGCAGTCTCCGGGAAAACGGTGTTTTGATGCCCGTTTTGTTTATCGGCCACGGGTCGCCGATGAACGGAATTGAAGACAATGAATTCAGCCGGCGTTGGGAAAAACTCGGAAAAGAGATACCGGAACCAGCAGCCGTGCTGGTAGTGTCGGCGCACTGGCTGACCCGCGGAACGCATATTACCGCCATGGAAAATCCGCGGACTATCCATGATTTCGGAGGGTTTCCCAAAGCGTTGTTTGAGGTGCAGTACACTGCGCCGGGGAACCCCGAACTGGCGAGAGAAACGCAGACGATGGTTCATTCCACATCCGTAGAACTTGACCACGACTGGGGCCTGGACCATGGCGCCTGGACGGTGGTGCGCAGGATGTACCCCGACGCGCGTATCCCGGTGTTACAGCTCAGCATCGACTATGGCAAGCCGGCGGCCTATCACTATGAGCTGGGAAAAGAGCTGAAGGCATTGCGGAAAAAAGGGGTGCTGATCATTGGCAGTGGTAATATGGTACACAACCTCAGGATGATTGACTGGGCCCATATGCACACCGATAATTTCGGATTCGACTGGGCAATAGAAATGAGCCATCTTTTCAAAGACAAGATAAACGCCGGCGATCACGCGGCGCTCATTGACTATCTTCGGCTGAGCCCGTCGGCAAAGCTGGCGGTGCCCACGCCCGATCATTATTATCCTTTGATGTACACGCTAGCGCTTCAGGATCCCGATGAGCAGCCGGTCATTTTCAATGACAAACTGGTGGCGGGTTCACTCAACATGACTTCCGTGAAATTCGGATAGCTTCAGGCGTTTTTCCCGGGTGCGGCCTCTGTCTCCGAATTGACCATGAAGAAGGCGGTTTGGGGAAACCTGGCAAACAATTCCTGTTTCAGGTCTTCCGGGATGTCCAATGAATTTACTGCGCTTGCCATGCACTCGAGCCATGCGTACGCATCGTCATGGGTGATCGGGTGGGGTAAATGGCGCGCACGCATTTTCGGGTGTCCGTACTGCTCGGAGTAGAGTGCCGGGCCGCCCAAAAACTGGCTCAGGAACATTCTTTGCTTTTCTTTGATCAGCTCCTTGTCGGTTTTAAAGAGACGTCCGATCAGGGGATGGACGAAGACCTGGTCGTAAAACTTCTCTACCAGCCGGCGGAGCGTGGCATCGCCGCCAAGCCGGTAATACAGGGCATCTTCGTTTAAATTGTGTTCTTCCACTTTCATAATGAGGTCAACACAAAAATGAGGCATTTTGTGCCGCCCGGGTACTGAGAAATGCCCGGAAAGC
Source organism: Ravibacter arvi (assembly GCF_039540405.1). Lineage (NCBI taxonomy): Bacteria > Pseudomonadati > Bacteroidota > Cytophagia > Cytophagales > Spirosomataceae > Ravibacter > Ravibacter arvi. The sequence continues at coordinate 28,457 of NZ_BAABEY010000029.1, read as the reverse complement.
CTTTTTTGAGGGCATTTCTCAGGGGCTTGCAGCCGGAACAACGGTAGTTCTCGGCTACTGGCTGAGGTAGCCGCCGTCAATCGGGTAGTAACTGCCGGTAGCAAACGACGACTTATCGCTGGCCAGCCAGAGAAACAGTTCCGCAACTTCCTCCGGGCGTCCCAGTCTTCCGATAGGGTGCGCCCTGGTGATAGCCTCCCTGAATTCTCCCGTCAGGCCATTCAGGATGGGCGTATCAATAAAAGCAGGGCCGACTGAATTGACTCTTACTCCTTTGGCCGACGACTCGAGCGCCGCTACTTTTGTGAGACCCACTACAGCGTGTTTCGAAGCCACGTAAGCGGAAGCATTGGCCAGACCTACCGCGCCAAGAATGGAAGCCACATTAATAATGGATCCTTTTCCCGCTGTTTTTTCAATGGCGGGGATCTGGTATTTGAGGCCGTAAAAAACGCCTGAAAGATTAATGTCGATCACTTTTTGCCACTCGTCAACCGGGTACTCGGCAATGGGACCGCTGTACCCGCCAATACCGGCGTTGTTGACCGCGATATCCAGCCGGCCGAAAGTTTCAAGTGCAAAAAGAACGGTTTTTTCGGCATCTTCCGCTTTGCCGGCGTTCGCTTTCAGAAACGCGGCTTTTCCCCCGGAGGCCAGTATCTTTTCTACGAGGGCCTTTCCTTCGGTTTCATTAATGTCGGTGACGATTACGCCTGCTCCTTCCCGGGCGAACAACAGGGCGGTGCTCGCCCCGATGCCGGAGGCGGCTCCTGTTACGATGGCTACTTTACCTGATAAAACGTTCATTTTGATAAGGCAGATGATGATGATTAGATAATAGTACAAAGTACGCGTTTTTGACCCTCGCCCCGACTCCGTACCGGGTGACTTCGGTCATGTATTGCTATGATATCGGTTGTCATTTTGCCTTGCGGAGCCAGGTTCTGCCGAGGGTCCATTCCACGAAATCGGCTTTCCCCATATGGGCTTTGATGGAGACGCCGGTGTAATATTTCCGGAAGATTTTATACCGCACCCCAATTCTCAGGAATACCGGGCTGACTTCGCCATTGAAGGCATGCCGGTTCAGGTAAAGGCCTACGTTCCCGTTGAGGTAAAGTTGTTTGGTGAGGACATGGTCGATATAGAAGGCGGGCCCCCCGGAAAACAGGGTATTGAACTTTCCCTTACTGTCGCCGGCAACGGCAGGATACCGTCCGGAATCCGAGTAAAAGAGATCGCCGCCGAGACCGAGCCGCCACTTGTAGCCAAACGACCTGCTCCCGTAAAAGCCGACGGTGGATTTGAAATACCGGCGTCCACCCGGTGTAAATTGCTTGATTCCGAATGAGTAATGCAGGTGATGGGCAATGTCATTTTCCTTGGGTGCGTCGGCATTTTTCGAAAAGTCAGGCTGCCGGCGGCCAGGGTGGTAGGTGAGGGCAAAAGTCAGCGGAATCAGGTTAATACCTTTATTGGGGAGCTTGATCGAACCGTTCGAGAAATGATGAAAAGCCAGTCCGGTTCCCAGCTGAAACCGTTTGCCCAGCCTGTAATTGGCCTGGGCGCCCAGGTCTATAAATACGGTCCGGTGACTTCCGAGCAGGATATTATTGGGATTGTTCACTTCATCGAAGGGTACAAAATTGCTTGCCATGCCAAGCGAAATCCTGTAGTTGAAGTCCCATCTCCTGAAGCGGCCGGGTGCAATAGGGATAGCCACGAAGCCGTACAGGGCGGTGGGAGTGCCAATTTCCTTTTTCCGGAAAGTGCTGGCATAGAAGCCGATTCCGTAGATCGGGTAATGATAACGTTGGTGGTACAGGTCGCCACCCCGCTCCGTTTGCCAGCCTACCTTGAGATTAATCCCGTTGTAGTAAATGTCATTGAGATCTTCCCGTACCTGCTTGTTGTTGTGGATCATCCCGCCGTTTTCCGTTTCCAATTGCCATACCACGCGCCATTTCGCCGGCAGCGGCTCGCGGGCAGTGGTGTCGGCGCCGTAACGGGGAAGCACCTGCGCCCCGCACCACGAAACCACGAAGAAGAATAAACTGATCAGTAAAGTTTTTTTCATAGCCTGTCAATGAATTTGAGCGCCAATCCCCACAGCTCACTGCTCATTACTCACCCCTTTTTTCTTAAAATCCGACCCCAATAGTTTGTCCCAAAGCATACTGCTTACCCCGAACCCCTTTGTTTCGTCCTGGTAGTGGTGGGTCATGTGATGTTTCTTCAGGGCTTTCCAGAAGCCGCTTTTAAAGTTGGCGTGATGCAGGGCATAATGGGTCATATCGTAAAGGAGGTAACCTGTAACAAACCCTGGAAAGAACCCGGATAGATGATGAGGGTCCAGTAAGGTATTGAAAAAAAAGAAAAAGAGCAAGGCGAGGGGTATGCTGGCGGAAGGCGGCATGACCAGGCGCTTAGCATCGTTGGGGTAATCGTGGTGTACACCGTGAAAAATAAAGTGAATGCGTTCCATAATTCTACCTTTCGGGTGAAAATGGAACACAAACCGGTGCAGGAAGTATTCTGTGGCCGACCATACCAGCAGACCCAGGGAAAACCAGCCCAGGTACCGGAACAGGCTCAGCCGGTGTTCCGAGAAGGCGGTCCAGGTAAAGAAGCCGATAACCGGCAGGTAGATAAACAGCGGGACGCTGTAGTGAACCTTTGAGAGCGATTCCAGGAAATTGTTTTTGAACATCCTGGTAGACTCCGTTGCGTTTGAAATATATTTCTTTTTCACGGCTATAAGGGAATAATTCGCTGAACAACGGGTTTGCCGGTTGCGGCCTCTACTCCTGTGAGTTCGATGTACAACACATTAGGCGACCAGAATGTCCCGCCGTCAATCCTGATGAATATGCGTTTGAGAATGCTTTCTTTCTGATAAATTTCCGTAAAGACACGGTATCGGTTGTCCTGGTCTTTTTTCAGGACCAGGCGGTGCTTCGGGTAGGCGACAGCCCGCAATTCGTATTGGTTTTCTCCGATTCGCTTCGACTTTATACCATAAGCGAAGGTGCGTTGGATGTAGTTGAGTTCGGTCTTAGCGCCATTCTCGGCATACCGGATCCAGAATGGTTTTACCGGTGTGCTGCGTGCGAGGTTCCCGTGACGATCGGTCTGCAGCGCATAACAGATGGTGTTGGTATTCGGATCCCGCTGAATATAAAACAGAAGTCCTTCAAAAGCAGGCACCGGGAAGGACTCATGGACGGGTTCCGTCGGACTGCGCTCGGTTTCCCGAACAAGGAAGTTAGGGAAAAAGGTGAAGAAAATCAAGAGCATTAAACTCCACATGGCTCACAGGAATTGTAATTCTTTGAGAACTGCGAACGTTTTTTCCGCGCTGGCGATGGTATTTTCTATGGCTGCCTCATCCCTTGAAAACGGGCCGAAATGTTCTGTTTTGATCGAAGCCAATGCAGATCCGAAATGCCCCGCCTCTTCAATGCCGCCATTTCGGGCTCTTTTATAGAGATAACCAGCCATGTAAGAGTCGCCGCAGCCGGTCGTGTCCGTTACCTGTTGGGGGCGAAATGCGGGGATCTGGGTAAACCTGCCTTCTGAAAGAATGACGGACCCCCGGTCACCGAGGGTGACAATTACTTCTTCCACACCCAGGTCGGCAAGGTAGTTTGCGCCTACGTAGATATCTTTTGTTCCCGTCACCACTTCCATTTCAAACTCGTTGGTTTTCAGAATGCTCACATATTGAAGCGCTTCCCGCTTTTCGTGCCAATCCCGGTAGGCGACTTTCTGATAGACCAGGTGCCGCAGGTGCCCCTGTATATCCATCGATATCTTTCCTTTTCCATGCAGCGACCGGATCAGCGCCAACGGTATATCGGAGGCGAGAAGGGCGCCTAGGTGATAATACCGCGCGTTTACTTCGGGGAACTGATCAGGTGAAATCGGATCGGCTACCTGTAATACATTCTGATCGCGACGGTTCATGTCTTCGCCGTAGATGTTTTCGAAGTAGACTGTATTCCGGGTCGGCAGGTTAAACACCCGGATGCCCTGGTTCCGGATTTCTTTCAGAATTGCTGTGTCGGAGGCAGCGATAGCCGTTACGAGCGATGCGTTTACCTCAAGCTGACCCAATGCCCGCGACAGGTAATAGGCAGTTCCGCCGGCCATGATTTGCGTGTTTTGACGGGTCACTACTTTGTCGAGCGTGATATGTCCCACCGTACAGATTTCGAAATTTTTCATTGGCTTGCCAGGTTTAAGACCTTGTCTAAGTCTGAAATGGCAGGTTTCAGATCCAGCAGGTCGTAAATAATAAGATCGGGTTGATGTGGCTGCGCCGGGGCGGAATCGCCGCTGAAAGCTTCCCCTTTCAGCCATATGGTGTGGCACCCCACGATTGCGGCGGGCACAATGTCTTTGGAAAAAGAATCTCCTACTACCACACATTCGCCGGGTGAAAGGCCGAGTGCCGCGACGCCCAGGCGGTAGATCTGAGGGTCGGGTTTGCGAACGCCTACCACGGCAGATTCGATCACCGATTGAAAGAAGCCGAAAATGCCGAAGTCCCGCAGCACGGTGGCAATGTTTCCGTAGAAGTTGGAAACGATCGCCATCGGCAGTTGTCCGGCGAGGGCCTCCAATACCGGTGTTGCCTGTTGAATGGCGTATTCGGCGAAATAGGTGCAGTCTTCGGCAATAGAGTCGATATGGGCGGCCGCAAGGCGCGTTCCGTTATGCTGCAGCCACTCGAACTGGTACCGGATTTTGAGCGTCATCACTTCCTGGAAACCATAGTCGGGTTTCACAACGTTGTTGACGGCAAGCGCCCTTTCCCCGAACCGGTAGGCGTCGAGAAATAATTCCCTGGAGACGGGAAGCCGGTATTTTTGATAATGCTCCCAGATGACCTCCGCCCAATGAAAACCATTGGTGTCGATGGTCCCGCCGTAGTCAAATAAGATCCCCTTTATCATGTTTGGTTGATGATGTTTTGATGGAATAAATTTCTTCCTGTCCACGTTCCTGGAAATACATCAGGCCGTAGCCCACTGCGATCCAGAAGAGTTCCCGGATCCGGGTAACCAGGCTGATAAAAACACCGGACGCAGCAGGCAGACCTACACTTTTCAGGGCCAGCGCCATGCCTCCTTCGCGTGTTCCGAGCTGCATCGGGAAGAAGAATACCAGGTTGGCAAAGAGTGACGAACCGGAGCTGATAATCAAGGCATCGAGCCAGCTCATGTCCAAATGGATGGCCGCACCTATGAAGTAGATTTCGGCGCACCCCACGATCCGGGCCAGGAATTCCAGGCTCATGGACCGGTAAAAGGTAGAACGCCTGTCGGCATAGAGAGTTTTAATCTGGTCGTCGATCCCGGTCAGTGTGGCCCTGTGTCTTTCCAGGAAAAATGATGCCTTTCCACCCACGAGCGGCCATTTTGAAACCGATACAAGTACCGCCACCAGGAAGCCGCGTCGGTACATGCGCATAAACAGGAATCCGAGCAGGAGTCCCGCAGCGAGCAGCGCGGCACATCCGGTCAGCAGCAACATACCCGGCTCGAGAAATACGACAATGAGTACCAGCGAGAACAGCCAGAAAACCACATGTGAAAGCATGTGCATCAGCCCGTATTGTACAACGGCCGACGAAGCGCGGGCTATACCCAGCATAGGTCTCAATTCCATAATGCGGTACGGTTCCCCTCCGAGCCCGACAAACGGCGTGATATAATTGATGGCATAGCCGGAAATAGTGAGCTGCAGTACCCGTCCGAATGCGAGACGCGTTTCCGGTTTATCGCGTTCGTAGATAATGTCATGGAATGCCCAGGCGTTCAGCAGGTAAATGATGATCCAGGAGCCTATTACCGGGGCGAGCCAATAACCCATTCCGGCTATGTGCCCGACCATCTCACGCCAGCCTGTGCGGTAAACCAGCACGGCCATCGTCAGCACGCCCAAGGCGAAAAATAGCAGCTTATAGCGCCTCGTATTCACCGGTTGTTTGCAGTTTATTGAGAAAATGAGCGCTTACCCCCTCCTGTCTCACACACATGTAAACCAGGATAGGATTGAGCACAAATACATCGAAAAAGAAGTACAGCCAGGCCTGGTCAATCAGGAGCCACAGGAAGAGAAACAGTACCCGCGTGTTGAACTGGACAATATTGGTATACTTCATCAGCGGCTTGTTGGCGGTCCTGAAATCGGCAATAAAATTTAACGGCAGTCCATTGGGGAACCGCGTTTTTATTTCGTGCAGGAACCGTTGCAGCCTTGGCGAAAAGAACTCCTGCTGCCTGGTATAGTTGAGGTAACCCCTCGCAATGAGTTTCTTAAAAAAGTCGTGGCGCCAGGACAGTTGTTCATACTCGCGGGCGAGGTCTGCACTGTTGTCGAGTTCGCTGCCGTTGCTGCCTTTGATAAAGAACAGGTGTACCTGGCGGTAGTAGTCGGCCATTGCCGATTGGACTACATGCGAAGCCCCTGCGGCAACTCCCCAGAACCAGATCCACGACGACCACCCTTCTTCCATACTGCGGAAGCAGATGGCAATGTGTATGGCTGCAAACCAGAAATCGCCGGCCAGCCCGTCCAGGATACGGCCGAGGCGGCTTTTGTTGTTGGTCATGCGGGCCAGCTGACCATCGGCGCTGTCGAGCGAATTGGCTATGACCAGGCAAAGCATCCCGACCGCATTGATCGCCAGGCTTTGCGGGTAAAACAGGATCCCCGCAGCAACACCAATAAAAATGCTGATAATGGTAACGGTGTTGGGCGTGATGCCCAGCCGGGCGCAGACCGTGGCGATCCTGAAGCCTATCGGCCGGTAGAACCAGATGTCGATTTGTTCTTCTGTATCATTGGACTTCAGCGATTGCTGAAAAGCGGTCGAGGTCTCCATTGGTGTATCTGCTGGTCAAAATAGTGCGTTTGCTACGGTTGCGCCCTCTTTGGCAAGGCACCGCTCCATAATTCTTTTGGCAATGAAAGGCGCCGCTTCCGACCGGCAGGGCGCAAAGCTGGGCCAGTCGTTGAAGTCGATCAGGTGAAAATTTCCGTCGGGGGCAACAATAGCATCTCCACCGTAAATATCAACATCGAGCAAGGCTGCGGCCCGGTTGGCCTCCTTTCTGAGGTCGTCAATTGCAAAGGTGCTATGTACCATGCCGGGGGCAGGCTGCCGGGTCTCGGGATATTTCACGTGATGGTGGTCGTACGGGTAAAACCAGTAAAAGAAATCGGTCCCGCGGACGCCGTAAAATTTGACGAGGTCTCCCTTGAGGTGCTGATTGACAACCACCTCCGCGATGTCCCGGCGTGCGAACTCTTCCAGCATTTCAACCGCCTGAATTACGTCGGGCACGTAAACCACGTCTTCCTTGTGAAGTGCATGGAAGTCGCCCCGCTTTATCCAGCAACCGTCACTTGCAATGGTTTCCAGTGTTTTTTGAAGGTGTTTTCCGCGGGTAGGCATAATGACGCTGCCTGGGTGCGGCACCCGGTTGGCCACCAGGATTTGCGTCATCTGTGCCCGGTAGCAGTTGCCGATGCCGGTCCCCGAATTGGTGACCCGCACCCCGTCCTCCGCCAGCATTTTCAGCCGGCTGACCACTTCTTTCTCCCGAGCCATTGTAAATACAAATCGGGGGGTGGGAGACGATTCCAGGAATTCGGTTTCCGAAATAAAGCTGATCTGAGCGCCCAGAACTTCCAGGTTACGTGCTGCCAGCCGGAAAATCGCTTCGTCGTTGGCGGTGTGATTGGGAGAAAACTTAGCGCCTCTGTAAATGCCCAGTATTTTCATAAGTCTGTGGTGATAGTCGGGTCTTTGATCAGCCCGGTGTTTAAAAGCTCTTCGGCAACGGCTATATCGGTAAGGTGATCTACATCAACTATACGGGAAAACGGAAATGCTTCCAATGAGAGCCCCCGTTCCAGGAGTGCACGCTGGTAGTTGCGCATACGGCTTACGTGCAGGTCTACGCTCGAAAGTGCCAGATCGAGTGCACGTTGGCGGAGGCAATAGATCCCGCCGGAAACAAACGAGGTTCCGGCAGACGGGCTATCTTCGAAGGCAGTTATTTTTAGTCGGTCGCCGGTCCGTACATAGAGCGGCTTTTCATCGTCAACGAAGGAAGTAACGGCCATTAGCCCGTCCAGGTGAGGTTTGGCTCTGAAGGATTGAATCAGCGACCTGAATTCGTCTTCTTTGAAAACCGTATCGACGGTCGTCAGGCATACTTCACCCCGGATACCGGAAGCGACCAGCGCAGCAAAGCTGTGCAGCGAGCTTTCGGTGTTTTTTACCACCAGGTGAACCGCCGCGCGCATCTGCCAGTCCTTGAGGTATCCGATAAGGGCGGGAGACGATTCGTTGACGATCACGTGGATGCGGCCGGCGCCAAGCCCGGTAAAAAACCGGAGCAGCCGGTCTATCATCGGCTCGCCATTGAGCAGGGTCAACGGTTTGGGGGCCGACGCTCCTTCCTGCGCCAGCCGTTCTCCTTTTCCTGCAGCTATGATGGCATATTCCATGGGCATATGTTTAAAAGTCCAGCCTGAAGCGCGCCCGGATTCCCCATTCGGATACATTCGGGTGGTCGAGATAGGAAAGGCGCTTCACCAGGTCGACGCGAATCAGTTTAAAAATATTGGCTACTCCCACGCTGGCTTCCATATAAGGCTGCCTGGAAAGCGTGTAGGTAATCGGCCGCCCCTGGTCGTCTTTGATGAATTCAAAAACGTTACCGTTTTTAAAAGCCGGGTCGTTTTCGTTCCGGAGCCCGCCGCTCAGGAGTTTGAAGCTGAATACTTCACGCCACTTCAGCCGTTTGAACAACGGGACTTTGTTAAACAGGAAGCCGTTCATGTAGTACTGCACGTTGACACCGGCCCAGTGGTCGCTCGTGAATTCCAGGAAATTCATGAGGTTGTATGAATTCAGTTGATAGGCGTAGGTTTGGTTGGCGCGGTGAATCATGAGCAGCGGGAACGGTATGCCGCCTCCGAAAATATACCCGCCTTCCAGGTCGACGTCGGCAAATCCGAGTTGGGAGAGGTAAACCCTTTTGAAAACAGAGGCATTGACGCTATGATAGGTGTTTTCGCCGCGCATCAGGCCCTTGACGCCGGAGTTGTACCGAAGTGTGTAAATGGGATACTTGTTGATGATGGGTGTCCGGTAGAGTTTGCCCTGGTAGAATTGTTCGTTGGGAGCGTAGCGGAGTTCGATCCCGATGTCGGTATTGTTAAGCTCTCTTACCAGCATCGGCGCGTCATCCGGGGTGCCTGCGAGCCGGTATTCCAACGCCCCTGCGGGCCGTTGGGCCCATTTTGTTATGGCAAACTTCACAGAAAACCTGCTGGCAAATTCTTTTACATATTCGAGCTTCAACTGATCGTTGTAAAGGTACCTGTCGTTTTTCCCGCGCTTGAACGAAAGCAGGAAGTTGTCCTCCTGGACGAATTGCAGGTCCTGACCGGGGATTTTGGTGTCCTGCTGGTAGCTCAGCCGGATGTAATGCAGCGGGAAATGGTATACGGACTTGTTATTGAGTGAGTAGGTGCCGCCGAAGAAATACTTCCATTTCTGGTCTTTAAATCCATAAGCCGCATACGATTCAAGATAATACCGTTTACTGAGCTCGGTGGTAGTCCTTCCGCCAAACCGGAGCCGGAAGCCTTCTACCTGGTTAAAGCTGTAAAAAGTATTGATCGGCCCTACTTCCACTTTCCCGAAAGATTTGTAGCCCGCGAACAAAACTGTTGCAATGTCCATCGCTCTCCGGAAAGAGGGAATCGTCTGGAGAGAATCCACATTCCGGTATATATTTTTTTCCGTTCGGTCAAGCTCGACATGGCGCGCCGTGGTCCAGTAGTAGTCGTTGTTCAGAACCGAGCTGTCGGGTTTGAATTCCCTGGGCTGACCGTAATAAAGAGCGTCGGGATGGGGACGGTTGATTTCGTAGTTCCTGAAACTGACCGTCCGCCGCCCGAGCACACCTGCGCCGCGGTCGCTGAGGGCAAACTCCATTGAAAGTGTGGTGCGTTCGGGCCTGTACCGGTTGTTTTCCAATCGGGCAAACTCAAGTTTTGCTTCAAGGCCGCGCATGAAGTTCAGGTTGATGTCCTTGTTAACCGAGAGGTAGGCGTAATTGACCGCGTAGTGACCATCCAGCGTGATGTACAGCTTTCCTTCGAAGAGCATGTCGGCCTTGTTGCGGGGAACAAACCCGAGCTCAATCAGCATGGGCTCATGGTCTCTGATGGTATCCCTGATGAAAAATTTGTAAAAAGTTGGCGCCGAGGAAGCAAGCGGACTTAGCAGCAGGTTGGTCGCAATAGAAATGTCGTTTTTGTAAATATCGATATCCTCGTAGAGCCGGTTGATGTAGCTGGTCAGTCCGTCATTATCCACGAAACGTTTGTCATATTCGGCTTTCTTTTCGGCTTTGATATACTGTTTCAGCTTGTATGGATTTTTACGGAAATAAATTTGCGAGACCTGCTCCTGCATGTAGGCGGGCAGTTGATGACGGTTTCCTTCAGCTGTAGAATCATCCTCGAAAAGGAATTGGTATTTTTTGAAGATGCCTCTTTCTACGAACTTGTCCGACAGGTTGCTGAGCGCAAGCGTGACTTTCTCGTACTGTTCATATTCTACGTAATCGTTTTTTAGAACACGATTGCTGTCTTTGTTGGCGATTACCTTACGGATGAGTTCTACCGCGGGGTTATTCCGATTCCGGTAACGGCCCCGCGCTTTTACGGTGACCTCGCTCAGCATAGAGGCGTCAACGGTCATTTTTATCTCCAACGGCTGGCGTTGCCCGTCTTGTATTTTGACTTTTTCCGTTACGTACCCAATGTAGGTAAAAACGAGCGTCTGGTGCCCGGCCGGTACGGAAATGACAAAATTGCCGTCGTCATCCGCCATGGTGCCGTTCGGCGTTCCTTCTACCAGAACGCTGGCAAATGGAAGCGTTTCTTTGGAACGCGCATCCGTTATTTTCCCTTTGACTACCTGGTTCTGGGCAGCAACAGGGAAGTGGGCTGCCAGCAACAGCAGGCCGAGAAAAAAAATCCTGGCCCTGCAAGCTTTTGCGGGCGAACAGTGTATGTTTTGATCTTTGTTGATTGATGAAATTTTCATAAAACACAGGAAACCCGGGGGCTTCCCATTTTAATTTTCAATTCTCAGAGCCATTTGTGCGCCCTGTACCAGCGGACGGTTTCGTCCATTCCTTTGTCCAGGCTGAATTGCGGATCGTATCCCAGCCCGATTCTTGCGGGCGTAATGTCACAGTACCAGTTTTCGGCAGTGAGCTCTTTTACTTTGTCTCCATTGAGTGCCGGGTATCTGCCGGAGACCGACGAGAGCCCCTCATTGAGAAGCGCGAGCGCCTTTACGAGCTGCGTGGGAACATGCAACCGGCGGGTTTTGACCCGGCTTGACCGGACAAAGGCGTCGGAAAGTGCATAACGTTCATACATGGCGCCGTCTGAAATATCGAAGCTGGCCCAGTTGCCCGGTTGTTCTTTCATCGCCAGCAAAATGGCCGAAACCAGGTCCTGTACATAGACGAACGACAGTTTTTGCGGCTTTCTGCCCATTGAAAGGTCCCACCCGCCGGCCAGCAGCCGAAATACGATCAGGAGATCTTTTTCGCCGGGGCCGTACACGGCAGTGGGCCTGATGACGGTGACCGGCAGCCCTTTAATCGCCCTGAGATAAGTTTCCGCCAGCAATTTGCTCCTGCCGTACCCGGTAACCGGGCGTGGCCTGTCGCCTTGACCGGCATAGGAAACGGGGCCGAGGGCCGCCAGGCTGCTGATCAGTACAAAGCGGCGCAGATCGATGCCGGCATTGACAACGGCTGCACCGAGGTTTTTTGTCAGTTCGGCATTGATATGATTATAGGTCTCTTGCTGCCGGGTTTTGGTAATGCCTGCATTATGGACGATGTAGGTATAGCGCTCGCGTTTGAACAGGTCCGCGAGTTCTTCCCGGTCCGCGTAGACAGGATACACTATTTTCAGACTGTCTGCCGGCGTAACCAACGAGCGGAAAAGTTCCATGCTGCTGTTTTTTCGTACAGCGGCATGGACTTCGAAACCCTTCTGCAGACATGCTTCCGTCAGATGGGATCCGATAAATCCATTAGCACCGGTAATAAGGACTTTTTCTTTCATGGGGATGAGGTGTGAGTCGTGAGGTGTGAGTCGTGAGGTGTGAGTCGTGAGGTGTGAGTCGTGAGGAGGTATTCGGTCTGTGACTTGCCCTCATAACTCATAGCTCAAAGCTCATACCTCACCCCTCACAACTCCTTTCTATACAACCGGTAGCGCCGGTATGGCTTCGCATTCAGCTTTTCAACTGCACTGGTAATGGCATGATTGTCTTCCAGCAGCCAGGAACATTCGGCGGTGTCTATTTTGGTGTTTTCCAGGTTTTTGATCAGCGTGGTGTACAGGGCGCTTTCGATTCCCAGTTTCCGGTAAGGTTCCAGTACGCCGAGCGTCAATACCCGCACGGTGGTGATGTTTTTTCGCCCGGTCAGCAGCTTGAAAAGGCCGGTCGGGAAAAGCCGCCCTTTTTTGATTTTGATGAGAATCTGGTTAATATCCGGAATCCCCAGCAACCAGGCCACCAGTTTCCCGTCTTTTTCGGCTACGAGACATGCCTCCGGGTTGATTATCAGCTTCAATTCCGCGGCAAGCCGGTTGAATTCCGCGTCGGTCATGGGGACGAATCCCAGGTTTTTATCCCAGGCCGAATTGTAGACGGCCTTTATCTGGTCCGTTTCCGATTTGAAATCCTTCATGCGGATCGGGCGGATGGTGATGCCATTTTTTTCCAACCGGTGCAGGAGCAAGTCCCGGAGCGCTACCACGCGTCCGCTGAGTTCTTCCCGCTTGATAATATAGGCCAGTAAATCGGTCCATTTTACAAGGCCGCTCTCCGTGATGAGCGCGTCGTAGTAGGCGGCGTTATAGGGCATCATGGCTACCGGCGGCCCGTCGAACCCGTTTACCAGTGTGCCGCAGGGATCGTTGGTAGACGGGTTTACCGGCCCGAGCATGGTCCCGATATTGTTGTCCCTCAGGTATCCGGCGGCAGTCTCCAGCAGCTTTGCAGCTACTTCAGGGTCGTTGATGCAATCGAAAAAGCCGAAAAAACCTTCCCGTCTCCCGACAAATGCATTGTGATTGTCGTTGATGATCGCGGCAATCCGGCCGACGATACGGTCGTTGCGTGTCGCCAGGAAAAGCTCCATTTTCGCATGCTGGAAAAACGGGTTCTTTTTCGGGGTCAGGAGCTCTTTCTGACTGATAAACAGCTCGGGAACGTAATTGCTGTCGCCGCTATACAAATCATGCGGGAAGTCGATAAAGCTGTCCAGCATGGACTTCCCCCGGACTGTAGAAATGTGGATCATACCTGTGAAAATTGCCTGGATACGCCAATCCTCTGGAACACTCTGACCATTTTATCGATGGCCTCTTCGATCTGCGAAAATGAATGGGTAGCCATCAGTGAAAACCTGATCAGGCTGTCTTCCGACTTGACCGCCGGGGAAATGACGGGATTTACAAATACGCCTTCTTCCTGGAGCTGCCTGGTCACCAGGAAAGTCAGGTGGTTGTTTCGCACGTAAACCGGTAAGATGGGGCTTTCTGTTCTGCCGATATCAAAGCCGTTTTCCAATAGCAAGGCTTTGGCGTACCTGGTGTTCACCCACAGCCTTTCCATATGGTCCGGCTCAAATTCGATGATATCCAACGCTGCGAGCGTACTGGCTGCCGCTGCGGGTGTCATGCTGGCGCTGAAAATCAACGACCGCGAACGGTGCTTCAGGTATTCGATTGTGTCGTTGTCGCTGGCAATAAAGCCACCAAGAGAGGCGAGCGATTTGCTGAAAGTGCCCATAATGAGGTGCACCTCGTCTCCCAAGCCGAAATGAGAAGCTGTTCCCGCGCCATTCTTGCCGATTACGCCGAGACTATGGGCGTCGTCGACAAGAATTGATGCGCCGTATTCGCGGGCTACCTCGGCAATATCAGGGAGCCGTGCGATGTCGCCCTCCATACTGAAAATGCCGTCAGTGGCAATTAGTTTGAGGGAATCTTCGGGTAAAAGCGCAATTTTTTTCCGGAGATCCGCGGTGTCGTTGTGTTTGAATTTAATGATTTTTGAAAACGAGAGCCTGCTGCCGTCAATAAGGGAGGCATGGTTGCTTTCGTCCATCAGGATGTAGTCCGTGCGGCCGGTAAGGCAGGACAATGCGCCCAAATTGGCCTGGTAGCCGGTGCTGTAAAGAATGGCTTTTTCTTTTCCCGTAAAGGCAGCCAACCGTGTTTCCAGTTTTTCGTGAATATCGAGTGTGCCGTTTAGAAAACGGGAACCCGCGCATCCGGAGCCATATTTTTGCTGTGCAAGCTGTCCGGCTTCTACGACTTTAGGGTGATTGGTGAGCCCCAGGTAGGAATTGGAACCAAACATCAGGACAGGCTTTCCCTGAATTTTAACGACAGTGTCCTGTCCTGAAGAAATGGTTCTGAAGTATGGGTATAGCCCGGTTTTTTTGATAGCTTCAGCGTCCTGGAACTGAGCAATCCGATTCTTTAAAATTTCATTCATGGTCTTGTTTGCCTTTGTTAATGAAACCTTAATACCGAAGTAACCTTATTGTAACAATTAGATTATTCCCGTGGTTTACTAAACGGCCCTGAATTTTCAGTTTGTCTAATTTTTTTGTCTCTTTTATCCTTAAAATCAGCGGTAGTGAGTAATTTTTTTGACTCAATAAAGTTGACAGCGAAGAGGGTGATCGCAATGGCCGCCACGAAATAGCTGAGGAGGCCCGGCGAGAAAAATTCGAGTATCAGAATTGCGGCGAGAATTAGCCGGAATTCGGTAGGCCCCATCAGCCCCGAATCAATCTGGTAGCGGTCGGCGACCTTAAACCTGAGCAAGGCAATGATCATGGACCAGCCGTACATTACCACGATGGAAAAAGCAAAAAGACTTCCCCAGCCACCCACGTAAAGTATGCCGCCGAACCCGATGAAGAACGTGCTGAGCCAATCCATTATGATGTCGAGGGAAAATCCGTACCATTTGCGCGGGATGCCGCGGTAGTAGGCAAGCCGACCGTCAAGGGAATCTCCCAGCCAGTTAATGGCTAAACCCGCAATCGCCAGCAGCAGGTAGCCCTGGTGCACATATTTGGAAAGAACAAAGGCGGTCAGCACGATCAGGCTGCCGGCAAGTCCCACGCCGGTCATAGCATCTGGGGTTATCTTCGCCGGTACGCGGCCGAGCAGGCTGGTAATGGCTGCCTGTTCATGCTTTTTAAGGAAGTTGGTCCTGGGTCTGTCGTCAAAAAGTTTCTGCGCCATCGGGGTATTGCTGGGCGTTGGAGGGAAATCGGAAATCAGAAATCGGAAATCGGAAATCGGAAATCGGGAATCAGAGATCGGAAATCGGAGGTCGGTTGGGATGCGTATGCGACCGCCTGATTTCCGATTTCCGACCTCCGATTTCCACTATGTTGATGAAGCTAATTCCATGTCCTCCTAAATCCTTCGTTTTAAATTACTGTGAACAAATTTGGGGTGTGATTTTACAAAATGATTACACATTTGGGGGGAAGCGGACAAATCGGCGGGTGAATCGAACGAACCGGAGCGGCGGCGGAAATCCCATGCGGGAGATCGGAAAGGAAGATTGCCAAAAAACATTCGTGAGCCCTGATACGGATTGCAGGTCTATTACGTTACTTTTAAATCATCGCCTTTCACGGGGTTACCGATAGCCGGCGCCAACCTTTGACCGACAGTTGATTTGTAAATGAGTCGAATCCTTAAAAGTTACCTCAAACGGTTGACCAACCTGTCGAGCCGAAATAAGTCGCTTTTGTTGACGAGGCTTGTTTCCGAACAGTTTGCAGACCTTCACGAAGTTGATTTTCTTCTTAACACGCCCTCATTCGAGGTGCTGCACCAGGTGATCCAGCGGAGGAAGCGGATTGCTCTTTGCGATGCAGTAGATCCCAGGTTTGAGCGGGTGAACCTTTTGAGCAAGCGGCTGCGGAATATTGCCCGTACCGTCGATTTCATCGAAGAGGAGCGGGGCAGCAGGAGTCTTTTTGTGGGGTATCCCTTTGTCCGGGGAAAATTCTCTACCGGGCAAGTGGTGCATGCGCCGCTGTTGTTTTTCCCGGTTTCACTGGAGTTGGACAAAGGACAGTGGTGTTTGAAATGTGACAGTGAGGCGGGAGCCCACCTTAACCGGTCGTTTGCGCTGGCTTATGGCCAATTTAACGAGGTAGCAATACCGGATGTCGTCCTCGAAGCGGATTTTGACGAGTTTCCTACAAATATTACGATTTTTAGAACCGAGCTATACAAGTGGCTGAAGGAATCCCCCTTTGTTATTAATTTCAACCAGGACTTATTCGAAGACAAGCTGAGGCATTTTGACGCCGTGAAAGCGAAAGACCTGGAGGCAATTGAAAAGTCCGGTGAGTTGAAATTATATCCGGAAGCGGTACTCGGCGTGTTTCCCCAAACCGGCTCTTACCTGGAAGAGGACTACAATTTCCTGCTGGAGCATGACGAATCGTTCTCGTTGAACGATTTTTCGGATCCTGACATTTCGGAAAGCAATATTAAAGAAGAAGACTTGCTTACCCCGTTTTCTGTCGATGCGTCGCAGGAAATGGCACAGACGAAGGTAAGGCGGGGCCAACACCTGGTAGTTCAGGGCCCGCCGGGCACCGGGAAGTCCCAGTTGATTTGCAACCTCATGGCAGATTATGCGGCCAGGGGAAAACGGGTGCTGCTGGTCTGTCAGAAACGTGCCGCGTTGGACGTGGTGGAAAGCAGGATGAAGGCCGCAGGCTTCGGCAATTTTACGGCGCTGATTCATGACCACCTCACCGACAGGTCGGCGCTTTACCGCCAGATGGCCGGCCAGATTGAGCAGCTGGAGGCTTTTCGCAAGGAAAACTATAGCCTCGACGCCGTTTACCTGGAAAGAGAATTTTTGAAAGAAAGCCGGCTGACCGATCGGCTGGTGGAAGAGCTGACGGGCTTTAAAAATGCGCTTTTTGATGACTCCGTCGCCGGCGCCAGCGTGAAAGAGCTGTATCTGACTTCCGATCCGCAGGGGCCGGACCTGGTGCTGACGAATCTTCTCAAGTCGTTTCCAATGGATAAAACCGAGGAGATCATCCGGGCAGCAGGCCGTTATTTTACCTACGCGCTGAAGTTTGATGACCACCATAGCTGGACATGGCGACGGGATTTTTCTGAGCTTAACCAGGTGGATTACAAGCGGATACAGGAGTTGATAAGGTCGTGGCCGGAAACTTTCAGCCAATTGGAAAAACGCTTTACAGATATTTTTTCGACTGGTTTATCGCGGAAATTCCTGGTTGGAACGGATCATCTCAAGGAAATTCTGGCTGAGGTTGAACGGAGCGTGAACCAGCGTAAGGTGTACGACCTTTTTGTGCGCTACCTGGCCCAACCCGCGCCGACGGCTGTATTGCTGGAGAAAATCAGCAGCCTGACCGGGCAGCTGGCGGCGCGGGAAGGCGTGGAAGGGCATTTGGAGAACGCACGACTGGAGGTGATGCTCGGAAAAGTTGAAAAGGCAGTCTCTGCCAAAAAAGAAGTTGTCGGGGGGCTTTGGTGGGATTGGTTTTCGAAAGATAAAGAAGAAGTTTCAAGGCTCTCGGGCAAACAAGGGCTCACAACAAATCTAGCCGATCTCGGCAAACTGGCCCGTCGCATTAAAAACCGGATGGCCATCGAGGACGCATTGGCGGACGATGACCTGGGATTTGACCGGAAACAAATGGTCGGAACAACCGGTATTCTACACCAGTACGGCCTGTTTCTCGACGATGCGAATGAGGCTGCCGCCGCCGTGGCCAGAACCCGCTCCAGTGAGTGGGCGGAAGTAATTACCGGCCTGGCTGCGCGCACCAGGGACGTGACCGAGTTTCAGAATCTGCTGAAATCGGCGCTTGCCTGGATCCAATCCTGGGAAAAGGCGGCAGACGAGATGGATCAGTGGCTTGTGCCGCAACAATTTAACGGGTTAGTGGCCCAGCCGGCTGCCTTTGGACAACGTCTTGCCGCTGACCTGGAAGAAGACTTTGATCACCTGGTTGAGATTGATACCATGTGGAAGGACTTTTCTCATTCCGAGCAAGTGTTAATGGAAAGGCTGAAAGAGCGCGGAAAGGAATTGAACCTTATTGCTGCCGGCGACTACCAGAGGCTTCTTGATAACAGCCTCCGGCTGGCCTGGATTGAACAGATCGAAAGAAGGTATCCCGTTCTCAGGTCGGTTTCGTCGCTGAAAATGGCACAATGGGAGGAAGACCTGCAACGCAGTGTCGAAAGAAAGCAGGCGCTCAGTGCGGAGATAGTCAGGATGAAGCTTCGCGAGGAAGTATACGGAGATGTGGAAAAAAACCGCCTCGGAAACACCGTTACTTACCGCGAAGTGCATCACCAGCTGACCAAAAAAAGAAGGATCTGGCCTATCAGGAAGCTCCTGAGCCAGTTTTCTGAAGATGTTTTCCGACTGGTTCCCTGCTGGATGGTCTCCCCGGAGTCAGCTTCCGTGATCTTCCCGATGGAGAAGGGATTTTTTGACCTCGTTATCTTCGATGAGGCGTCACAGTGTTACGCGGAGTACGCTTTGCCGGCTGCTTACCGGGGGCGACAACTCGTAGTTGCCGGCGACAGCAAACAGCTGCAGCCTACCGACCTTTACAAAGTACGGTACGAGCCGGTGGAGGACGACGAAGCACCCGCAGAGCTTGAAGCGGAGTCACTGCTCGATCTGGCCGGGATCAGTATGCCGTCCCATCAATTGAACGGCCACTACCGCAGCCTGTCCCTGGACCTTATCCAGTTTTCCAACAGGCATTTCTACGAAGGCACATTGCGGCTGCTCCCGGACTTCCAGTATGCCAATACCGCTGCTCCCGGCATCAGTTATCACAAAGTCGAAGGGCTGTGGGTAGACGGTACCAATTCGGTAGAGGCAGCCAAGGTGCTGGAACTTTTAAGAGAGCTGTCGTCGCAGTCCAAAAGTGTGGGCGTAGTAACTTTTAATTACCCGCAACAACAGCTCATTGCGCAGCGTGTGGAAGAATCCGGCCTGGTCATACCCGACCTGTTCTTCAAAAATATTGAAAACGTGCAGGGGGATGAGAGGGATGTGATTATTTTTTCGGTGGGGTATGCGCCAGACCGCGACGGCAGGCTTACTATGCAATTTGGCACCCTCAACACCCGCGGGGGAGAAAACCGGCTGAATGTCGCCGTTACACGCGCCAAAGAAAAAGTACACGTCGTGACCAGTCTTTCGCCCCATCAGCTTAAAGTGGAAAACACGCTGCACGAAGGGCCGAAGCTGCTGAAAGCTTACCTTGAATATGCCAAACGTGTGTCGGACGGTGATTTTCTGCCCTCGCCTACAGAGGTGACGGGTAAACACAGCGAATGGCTGCTAAAGAAGCAGTTGGTTAAGAAAATACCCGGCGCAATGTTCGAGCTCCCCTTCGCAGACCTGACGGTAAAGGCTGACAATTCTTACCAGGCGTTGGTCTTGACCGACGACGATCAGTATCACCATAGCACAACGCCCAAAGAACCCCACGCGTATCTGCCCATCCTGCTCAGGAAAAAAGGCTGGCCTTTTAAACGCATCTACAGCAGGGAGTTCTGGAACGGGAAGGTGTGAGCCGTGAGGTATGAGGTTTGAGCGGCTTTTACCTCATACCTCACGCCTCATACCTCACACCTCACACCTCTCAACCATTTTTCCCTTTCTGTGCGCTCGGTTGCGCCGGCAGTATCACGCAGGTCAACGCCGTTCTGATCCCAGGCCATTTGCAGGCCGACGAAGGCAAGTGCTTCGTTCAAACGGTGCTCCAGCGGTGTGGCGCCCGTGATGCATTCCTGCCAGTACCAGGGAATCTCGTGCCCGGCTACGGTTTCAGCCACCCGTACATAATCCTCATAGTGATAGCCGACAAAAGGCTTCCCGAACTCCTCCCACATGGCCCGCATCACTGTATCGAGTGATTTCCGGTGATTGGAAATTTTTCTCAGGTAGAGGTCCAGGATCAGGGCGACCAGGGCGCCTTTCTGGTATACGGAAACCTTACGCTGCGGTATACCGGCTTCGTAGCCGTCGAGCCAGAGGTCAAAAGACGATTCGGTAAGCGAAAGTGCCGCCTGCCCGGCCTGTTCAAAATGTCTTTTCAGATAGACATGGAGCTCTTTAAGGTAGGCTGCGTCGTCAAAAACGCCGGATCTTCTCAAAAACAAGTCCCCGTAATAGGTGGTGCACCCCTCCGCTACAAAACATGTGGTGAAGTAGTTTTCTCTTGTGAAATCGTAGGGAAGCAGTTCTTTTGGCCGGATTTTGATAATATTCCACGCATGGAAAAGCTCATGCGAGCTGACGCCGAGCAGATCGGTATAGAGGTTCTCGCCCTCATCGAGAGGCCCGAGCACGATCATAGTAGAATTCTGGTGTTCAACACCGTGATAGTAGGGCGTAGGCAATATCAGGTTGAGAAAATGATAGTCTTTTTCCGGGAATTCGCCCATTGCCGCTATTTGCACGTCGGTAAATGCCTTGAAATCGCGCACCAGCTTTTTGCCGTCGAAGGGCAAGCCGCCCTGGAACCACACGTTAAAAGGTATCCCGTGACTTACATAGCTGAGCTTCTGCAGCTGCGGTGACGCCAGCAGGGGGCTGTCTACCAGCTGGTAAAAATCGCGGGCAGACAGTCTTCGGGGTGCGGTTTGGGGCAGGCCGCAGGCAACCTGGTAATGGTCGGGCAGGTCGAGGTCTATCGTACACGGCTCGTCAATACGTCCTTCGGTGTACAGACAAAAATTGATAAAATTCAGGTAACAGAAGCTTGTATCCAGGTAGCTGCTCCCTGCGTTTTGCTGGTTCGCGTAGTACGAGTAGGTAATGGTCACCGTTTCGCAGCCGGCAGTCCGGAGCTTCCAGCGATCTTTGGTTATTTTGTGAAGTGAAATTGAGTTACCTTTGTGGTCCTTTGCCGAGAACGTACGGATGTTCTTTGCAAAATTCTGCAGTTCATAGCGCCCGGGCCGCCAGGCAGGGAGCTGGACTTCCAGGTAATCGCCGCCTGGGCCGGGAATGGTGTATTGAATTTCGAGAAAATGAGATTCCGGGTGCGGGGCTGATATCAGGTAATGCATTATGATAATTGAAAATGGACGAAACAAAAGGAGTACCTGTTTCGTTTGATGACAAGAACTTATAACTCCTTCTCATACGTGTTAATCGGATGACAAAAATAAAAAGACATTTCTTTCCGGCAGCATGGTTGCTGCTGTTTACCCTGGCTGCAAGGGTCGGATTTGGACAGGAAGAATATTTTAAGATTGAAGATAAGGAAAAGAAGACCGGCGTAACCCGGGCCGAAGCCGCCAGGGAGATCGAGCGACCGGAAACGGGAAGCGGGAAGTTTGCCGATAAGCTTCGGTTGGGTGGCAGCTTCGGATTGCGGCTGGGGTCGTATACAAACATTAACCTGTCGCCAATGGCCGGCGTAGCCCTCACCGACAATTTTGTGATGGGCCTCGGCGCAACCTATATGTATGTAAGGAGCAGCTATTATATCCCTACGAGCAATGATCATTTTTACGGAGCCAGAGCCTTTGCACGGTACAATTTCTTGCCGATGATTCACCTCCATGCCGAACATGAAATGATGAATGTGTCGTTTTACAACCACGGCTACGGAAAATATCAATTTGTCGATAAAGAGTTTCCGCGCAGGTGGATACACTCGCCGATGTTGGGAATAGGCTATACGCAGCCGTTGGAAGGGAAGCTGGTTCGGGGAATTCACGCTACGCTGTTGTATAACTTCAATTACAACAACCATATTAATCCCTCAATCAACTACGATCCAAGGTTTTTTAACCCGAGCATGAGCCAGCGGAATATTTCTCCCTATGCCAGCCCGATCGTTTTCAGAGTAACGATATTGTAAGGAGGTGTGAGGTGTGAGCCATGAGGTTTGAGCGGCTAGTACCTCATACCTCACACCTCACCCCCCCAAATTAAACAAACATTACCATTGGAGAATCCGGTACTCATTTTTGGCGCAGGTGCTTTGGGGCACCAGGTTTATGACATTTTTCGGAACAACAACGTTCTGGTTTACGGTTTTCTGGACGATGACAAAGCATTGCAGGGTACCGAGATAGGAGAGGTGAGTGTACTGGGTGATACCGATGACGGTGGTTTTCTGAAGGTAATTGGCCAGAAATGCGAGGCATTTGTAGCGATAGGCGAGCGACCGGTAAGGCAGCAGATTACCGAAATGTTGCTGTCGAGGCGGAAAACCATGCCGGTGAATGCCATTCATGGTACTGCTGTCATTTCTGACCAGGCCGCAATGGGTCACGGAAACCTGCTGGGGGCGGGGACGGTAGTTTCGGCAAAATGCCGGATCGGGCATCACAATATTATCCAGATCGGCACTATCCTGGAACCAGGGGTTGTTGTCGGTGACTTTGTGAATATTGGCAGCGGGAGCGTGATTGCGAGCGGCGTCGAAATTGGTGCGGAAGTATTTATCGGCCCGGGGGTGACCATCGTGTCAGGCGTGAAAATAGGCGCAGGCGCCAGGATCGGAGCCGGCTCAGTAGTGGTCAGCGAAGTCCCCGAGGGCGCCACCTTCTTCGGGAACCCGGCGAAAAAGGTTTGAGGTATGAGGGGTGAGCTGTGAGGTAGGGGGCGATCCAGGCGGCAGGCTCATACCTCACAGCTCACACCTCACCCCCCAAAACCTATTTCTCTCAAATTGTTTGAAAACTAAATAACTAACTCATATCTTTGCACTCCTTTTTAGGGATACTGTGGAAGAGCTGAAAAAATATAACATCGATATTGTCGGGCTGGCTGAGCGGGAGCATGTATTTCATTATACATCAGGAGATGGCTTTTTTCAGGAATTTGAGCAGGATTTAATCGAAAAAGGGAGGTTTGAGGCGGACCTGGTCCTGCAGAAATCATCGACGATGATCCGGCTTGATTTTAAGATCAGCGGGGTAGTCGGCCAGGTTTGTGACCGCACGCTGGAGCCTTATGACGAGCACTTTGAGACTGAAAACCGTATTTTTCTGAAATTCGGTGACCGGGACGAGGAGCTGACGGATGAAATTGAAATGATACAGCGGAACACAGCCCGTATCAACGTAGCCAGGTACGTATATGATTTCATCGCCCTGGCGTTGCCGGTAAAGAAGTTGCATCCGCGGCTTCGATCCGACGAAAATGGGGAAGAGGAGGAAGTACTGGTTTACGGCACTTCGGCAGATTCGCCCAAAGGGGAAACGGCTTCATCTGAAGAGGATATAGACCCGAGATGGGCAGCATTAAAAGGTATTAAACAGGAAAAATAGTAATAGATCAAAGGTTATGGCACATCCAAAACGAAGACATTCATCGACCCGCCGTGATAAACGCAGAACGCATGATGCATTGACTTCCAAGCAGTTGTCAGTAGATTCTGCAACTGGTGAAACGCACCAGTCGCACCGCGCTCACGTACACGAGGGCAACCTTTACTACAAAGGAAAAGTTGTAGTAGAAGGCTATGCTAAAACAGTCTGATTTACAGGCGATAATTTCTTTTAAATTCGCAACAACTAACAAAAGTTGTTGCGGATTTCTTTATTACTTCGAATCAACTGCTAATTTTACGAGCGTTATCTCATTCCAATATAACCGCGATAAATGAAAATTGCAGTAGACGCCATGGGCGGTGATTATGCACCGACAGCGATAATTGAGGGTGTCATAGCGGCAATACCTGACCTGGAGGCAGACGCAGTAGTGGTGCTGATAGGCGACGAGCAGGTGGTACGCCCCATGTTGGAGAAGTACCCGGTGCCTGAGGGAAGAGTCGAAATTGTACACGCTCCGGAAGTAATAGAGATGGGGGAACACCCCACCAAGGCGCTTACCCAAAAACCCGCCTCCAGTATTTCAATCGGTTTCAAGCTTCTGAAGGAAGGGGCTGTCAATATCTTTTGCAGTGCCGGCAATACAGGCGCCATGACAGTTGGCGCTTTGTTCAGTATCAAGGCAATTGAGGGGCTGCTCCGCCCGGCAATTGCAGGCATTGTTCCCCAGATCGACGGTTCCCAGTCCATTATGCTGGACATCGGCGCAAATGCCGATTGCAAGCCTGAAACCCTTGCCCAGTTCGGGGAAATCGGGTCCATCTACTACAAGTATACTTTTAACGTGGAGAAACCGCGTGTCGCCCTGATGAATATCGGGGAGGAAGACCAGAAAGGTTCTCTGGTGGCCCAGGCCGCTCACGTGCTCCTCAGGGACAACAAGAAAATTAACTTTATCGGCAACATAGAAGGCAAGGACTTTTTTACCAATAAAGCCGATGTGATCGTTACTGATGGATTTACCGGCAACATTATGTACAAGCTCGGTGAATCGCTCTACCCGATTTCCAAAATCAGGGGTTTTAAAGACCAGTTTATCGATCAGACTAATTATGAGGCTATAGGGGGAAGTCCGGTTTTGGGCGTAAACGGCAATGTGATGATCGCACATGGTGTTTCGTCCCCTTTGGCGATTCGTAATATGCTTGGCCTGGCTTACCGGCAGGTTAAGGCGGACGCCTATCGCCATATTGTAAAAGCTCTTTCGTAACCGGTAGCAAACGATTAGTACGTTAAGTAAGGAATTATGACCCAAATTAAGGCTGCGATTACAGGCGTTCAAGGCTATTTGCCTCCTGACATTCTGACTAATGCAGATTTGGAGAAGATAGTAGACACCAACGATGAATGGATCGTATCGCGGACAGGGATCAAACAGCGACATATTTTAAGAGGAGAAGGCCTCGGAACTTCGCACATGGCGGTGGAAGCCGCCAGGGGCTTGCTGAAGAAAACGAATACTGCTCCTGAAGAGGTAGACCTCATTATCTGCGCCACTGTCACGCCCGATTTTATTTTCCCCTCAACCGCAAACCTGGTTTGCGATATGCTAGGAATTAAGAACATCGGAAGCTTCGATGTGCAGGCGGCCTGTTCGGGTTTCATTTACGCACTTTCTACCGGTGCGCAATTCATTGAAACCGGAAAATATAAAAAAGTAGTGGTTATTGGCGCCGACAAAATGTCGTCGATCATAGACTACAAAGACCGGACCACCTGTGTGTTGTTCGGTGACGGCGCCGGAGCGGTAATGCTCGAACCCGGTACCGAAGGCAACGGCATCATAGATACCCTGCTCCGTTCGGACGGGGGCGGGCTGCCGTACCTCAACCAGAAAGGAGGCGGGAGCCGCTATCCGCCTTCACACGAGACCATTGATGCACGCTGGCATTATGTCTACCAGGACGGCCCGCAGGTATTCAAGTACGCCGTGAAAAATATGGCAGACGCCGCGGCGGAAATCATGGAGCGTAATCACCTCAGCGGTGACGACGTGAATTGGCTCGTACCGCATCAGGCTAACAAAAGAATTATAGATGCCACCGCAAACCGCATGGGTGTCGGCTCCGAAAAAGTAATGATGAACATTGAGCGCTATGGAAACACCACGGCTGCTACGATTCCATTGTGTCTCTGGGATTACGAGAAACAACTTCATAAGGGCGACAACCTCATCCTGGCGGCTTTTGGTGGAGGATTCACCTGGGGGTCAGCCTATATCAGGTGGGCATATTAAATAGATTGGTAATAATTCGGTATCCGGCAAACTACCCGCCGGTTCATTTCAAAGAGACTCTAAATTATGGCAACGACGTCTGACATTCGCAATGGTCTGGTGATCAATTTCAATCACGATCTTTTTCAGATTATTGAGTTCCAGCACGTAAAACCTGGTAAAGGAAACGCTTTCGTAAGGACAAGGCTGCGCAGCCTTACTACAGGCAGGGTCCTGGATAACACTTTCAACGCCGGAGCAAGCATTTATCCCGTGCGCGTTGAGCGGCATAAGTTTCAGTACCTGTACCGTGATGAGCTCGGGTTCAATTTCATGAATTCCGAGACGTTCGAACAGGTTTTGATTGACGAAAAGCTGATTGAAAACGCGGATCTTATGAAAGAAGGCCAGGAAGTTGAAATCCTGATCAATACTGAAAACGAACAACCGCTTACCTGTGAGCTTCCTTCATCGGTAGAGCTTGAGGTAACTTACGCCGAGCCGGGGATACGCGGTGATACGGCCAACTCTCCTAAAAAGTCTGTGGAAGTGGAAACAGGTGCGAAAATTATGGTTCCTTTGTTTATCGAGCAAGGGACGCGCATCCGGGTGGACACCAAAACTTACGAATATCTTGAAAGGGTAAAATAATACCCACCCCGCTGAAAGATTTATATAAGACGTTTTTTGTGACTATGGAAACGAAAGAAATTCAAAAATTGCTTGATTTTATCGCTAATTCCGGGTTGGACGAAGTGATTATCGAGACTTCGGAATTGAAGGTGAAGGTAAAGCGCAATTCTACCGTGCAAACGGTTGCTGTGGGAGTTCCCGCTCCCCAGGCTGTTGCAGCACCGGTCGTTCAATCAGTAGCCGCTGCGCCTGCTGTCCGGAAAGAAACGCCTGCTGAAGAGGCGCCGGCCGAGAAGGCGGATTCGAAAATTGTTACCATCAAATCTCCCATGATCGGTACGTTCTACCGGGCTTCCAGCCCCGAATCTCCGCTTTTTGTTAATGTTGGCGACGAAATCAAGCCCGGCAAGGTAGTGTGTGTGATTGAGGCGATGAAGCTTTTCAATGAAATCGAGTCGGAGTTGTCGGGTAAAATCGTGAAGGTGCTGGTGGAGAACGCCACACCTGTAGAATTTGACCAGCCGCTGTTCCAGGTTGAACTCGCCTGAGCAGGGATCTAAGGAGATCTCTTCCTTTTGAAGAAGATTTGGTTCTACTAGAGATTTGCATGGATTATGTTTAAAAAGATACTTATAGCTAACAGGGGCGAAATCGCCCTCCGGATTATTCGCACCTGCCGGGAAATGGGAATTAAGACCGTGGCGGTGTATTCCGTGGC
This sequence comes from Ravibacter arvi, assembly GCF_039540405.1. Taxonomy (NCBI): domain Bacteria; kingdom Pseudomonadati; phylum Bacteroidota; class Cytophagia; order Cytophagales; family Spirosomataceae; genus Ravibacter; species Ravibacter arvi. The sequence goes on along the minus strand of NZ_BAABEY010000029.1, from coordinate 1,347 downwards.
GGATCGTGAAAGCCTTCATGTAAAATTTGCGGATGAGGCTGTTTGTATCGGTCCGGCGGTTAGCAGGCAGTCTTATCTGAATATTCTGAATATTATTTCTGCCGCCGAAATCACCGGCGCTGATGCTATTCACCCGGGTTACGGGTTCCTTTCGGAGAATGCCGAATTTTCTCAAATCTGCCAGGATTACGGCATTAAATTTATCGGCGCCTCGGCCGATCAGATCAATGCCATGGGCGACAAGGCTACGGCCAAGAAGACCATGCGCGAGGCAGGCGTACCGGTGATACCCGGGTCGGAAGGGTTGCTCAACTCAATCGAAGAAGGGGTGGAGCTTGCGAAGCAGATCAAATACCCGGTAATCCTGAAAGCCACTGCTGGCGGCGGCGGACGCGGAATGCGGATTGTGAACAAGGAGAGCGAGTTCGAGAAGGCCTGGAACGACGCCCGTAACGAAGCGGGAGCTGCATTCGGCAACGACGGCCTCTACCTTGAAAAGTTCATCGAAGAGCCGCGCCACATCGAGATACAGATTGTGGGCGACCAATACGGGAATGTGAGTCACCTGTCAGAAAGAGACTGCTCTATTCAGCGCCGCCATCAAAAGCTGGTAGAAGAAACGCCTTCACCGATAGTTTCGCCGGAGTTACGGGAGAAAATGGGTGCGGCCGCTATAAAAGGCGCCAAGGCAATCGCCTATGAGGGGGCCGGGACTGTAGAGTTCCTGGTAGACAAATACGGGGAGTTTTATTTTATGGAAATGAATACCCGTATCCAGGTGGAGCATCCGATTACGGAAGAGGTAACGGATTTCGACCTGATCAAAGAACAGATTAAAGTTGCCGCCGGCGAGAAGGTGTCGGGTAAAAATTATTTCCCGAAGTTGTTTGCTATGGAATGCCGGATCAATGCGGAGGATCCGGGGGCGAACTTCCGGCCCAATCCCGGCAAAATCACCAACCTGCATTTCCCGGGCGGCCACGGCGTGCGTATAGACAGCCATGTATACGGCGGCTATACCATCCCGCCAAATTATGACTCCATGATCGCCAAGGTGATTGTGAGCGGTCAGTCACGCGAGGAAGTCATTACACGCATGAAGCGTGCACTGCAGGAATTCGTTATTGAAGGCATTAAAACGACCATTCCTTTCCATATCCGCCTCATGGACGACCCCTCGTTCAATTCCGGGCAATTCACCACGAAATTTTTGGAGGGATTTGATTTTGAAGGGTTGTAATACCCACTTGTGAGACCAAAGAAAAAGGGCGCCATACAGCCAGTCGTGGTCGGAAGATTTTTTCTTCCGACTTTTTCATTTTTCAGATATTCAATATTATTACCTTA
>NZ_BAABEY010000028.1:0-122983 GCF_039540405.1 Ravibacter arvi | reverse complement strand
TGGCAACATGCTTAGCTGAGAGGTACTAATTGCCTGAGAAAATCCTGTTAATTACCGGCTTTGCTTATTTAAGAGAGGCTATTTTATACTTGATTGCAAGACGTCATTGAAATTTAAAGATTTTGTTGGCGGCGATAGGGCGGGTGTTCACCTCTTCCCATACCGAACAGAGAAGTTAAGCCCCGTTCCGCCGATGATACCGGGAAACCGGCAAAGTAGGTAACCGCCACAATCACTACCAAGACAAGGAGACTCTAAAAAAGGGTCTCCTTTTTTGCGTTAGGGCGGTCAGGTGTAAGGGATGAGGTGTGAGCCGTGAGGCTGGCAACGGACGGCTACAGGACGGTCATTCCGAGCGCAGTGGAGGAATCTCCCGGTCCCTGTACCCAATCCCTCGAACAGGGTTCTTAGTGACAAAAGGAGATCCTTCCGCTACGCTACCATTGATAACGCGATGGTTGGGGCGCACCGACCGGACGGTCATTCCGAGCGTAGCCGAGGAATCTCCCGCTCCCTGCACCAAATCCATTTCAACGGGCTTTTTAGTACCAGCAGGAGATCCTTCGACTCCGCTGCGCTCCGCTTCAGGATGACCATCCGGCAGATGCGCTACCATTGACAACAACAGGTTTGGAGCCGCTCCCACCGGCCGGTCATCCCGACCGCAGTGGAGGGATCTCCCGGTCCCCGTACCCAATCCCTTTCAGAGGACTTTTTAATACCAACAGGAGATCCTTCGACTCCGCTGCGCTCCGCTTCAGGATGACCATCCGGCAGATGCGCTACCATTGACAACAACAGGTTTGAAGCCGCTCCGACCGGACGGTCATTCCGAGCGCAGCCGAGGAATCTCCCCCTCCCTGCACCAAATCCCTTTCAACGGGCTTTTTAGTACCAACAGGAGATCCTTCGACTCCGCTGCGCTCCGCTTCAGGATGACCGTCCGGGTGGTAGCCTCCGGCTACCATTGACTACCTCGACAACATTTATTTGTCATTTCTATTCCAAGGTGTTTCGGCAAAAAAACTTCTCTCTCAGGATGACGAGGGAACTACAGCCGCGATGGCACATCCCCTGATCACTAAGATTTTTTTACCGTTTTGAAACAAATACCTGCGATCGGGCGTAAGGTATATTGTCTTAGAAAGTAAACACTTAGGCAAATTGCTACGAAGATCGGGGTCATCTTTTGAGGAGAATGACTTTGCAAGCCTGCTGAAAGCTTGTATTGAAGGCCATCGCCTGGCTCAACAGGCGATGTTTAAACAATATTTTGGCTTTGTAAAAGGAGTCGCCCTTCGTTATTGTGCTTCCTACGAGGAGTCGGAAGAGGTCTTGAATGAATCTTTTCTGAAGGTGTTTCAGAATCTGCAACGATACGACCCGGGTCAACCCTTTAAAGCATGGGTAAGGACGATCGTGGTGAATACGGCGATCAGTTACTACCGGAAGAACAATAAACATACCCGCGACCGTATCACGCTCGAGGATGCCCCTGTACCGAAATTTGATGACCATACGATCGAACGCCTGACCGGCGAGGAGATCATTGCTCTGCTTCAAATTCTGAAACCTGTCTATCGCAATGTGTTTGTATTGCACGTGGTAGAAGGATATAACCACCGCGAAATAGCAGAAATGCTTGAGATTAATGAGGCAACCGTTAGATCGCACTACATGCGGGCGAGAACCCGGCTGCAGCACCTCATCCGACAATATTACCCCGATCTTTTTCCAGGTGATTGGGAACTTAGGTCTTTTAAGCAAAATGAAAACTAATCGATTTGACGAAACTATACGGAAAAAGCTGGAGGCGATTCAACCGGAGGTCACCGATCGGGATTGGAATAGTTTTCAGAAATACAGCGCGCTGCAAGAACCTGTCGTTTTAACCGGCAGGAACCGGAAATGGGTTGCCTACGGGGTAGCTGCCAGTGTTCTGGTAGCCATGATGGGCGTCTGCGGCGTGTTGTATCGGCAGAACCAGGCCCTTGAGTCGGAGCTGGTCAGTCTCAGGCACGCGGTCGGGAAACTGACAAAGGAGTTAAATAGCTTGCCGGCAGATTCCGGCTTCCGGGAAGAAAGAGACCAGGCGTTGGTAAATGCAGATCCTGAGCAACCCGGCATCGATTACGGTGAGATTCAGGGAGTGCCGGAGGAACCCGAACAGCCAACGGAAAAAGTCCATCGGCCAAGCCAATATGCCGAAGCTTTTGAGCAACCCCACCGGCCGGCTGTTCGTCAAGTACAAGCGTTGAAAGCCGGCGAGCCGGGCACCGTTCCGCAGATGGCCGCAGAGAGCCGTTTTTCCTCCTCTGGGCACAGATCTATCCCGGAAATCACCCAGATTACTTCGGGTGCCCAAAACGCGGTGGAGCGAACAAAATGGACGGCTTCGATGGGTCCTGTCAACGGGAGGAGAGAGGTGGCTTGGGCTGTCCCGGCAAAAAGCGCAGCCCAAAGTCATCCGGCTATACAACAGTCCCTGCCAGGCGCCGGGGCGGTACCGAAGGCAGAGGAGCTTTCGAAACCCGCAGAACAGCAACGGGCTTTGCCTACTTTTATAACAGAACGCCCGTACCGTGTAGGTATTTCGGTTAGTACCACCCCCAGCATGCGTTCACTCGGTTTTGTAAACGAATTTCTTTTGTTTCGGAACATTTCAATTGCCTGGGGTATATCGCAAACCCGTTATGACCAGGTCAGGTTTTTCAACGAACGGGTTTTCGGGCACGAAACCGGGCAAAATTTCAGGAAGACGTTTGGGGGGGGAATGCCCTACAGTTCAGACATACAGAACATAAAAACACAGACGACACTGATCCAGCTTCCCGTGGCGCTTTCCTACCGGTATGCATTACCCGCCGGGTTTTCTGTTGCAGCCGGTGTATCGACGCACGTAAACCTGAAATTCAGGCAGAGCCTCGGCTATGATTTCTGGGACGGCTATCGTGTCAGGGAAATTTCCGGCTTAAAGTACAGGAAAATGAGCTACCCCATAGTCAACAACGTAAGCCCGGTGCTGGGGCTTGAGAAGCGCTTCGATCCACTCGTTCTCCAGGGTGAAGTTTTTTACCATTTCCAGAAGGATGATATCCCCTATCTGGATGCCGGCCGGGCTTTCGGGGGAAGGCTGAAGATCCTGTACCAAATAGGAAAGTGAAAGATCGGGCCAATCCGGTCCTGTTGGGAAAACGCACTTTTGTGTGTTACTTTGGGATTTGATATCAAGTAATGCAAAAAGTTAAGCTAGCCTAGCCCGTGAAATTTGCTGCAATAGACATCGGAACGAATGCTGCACGCATGCAGATTTCATCCGTTTTACAGTCAGACGTCACACGACTAAAGAAAGTTGAATATGTGCGCTTCCCGCTGCGGCTGGGCCATGACGTTTTCACTGAAGGGCGAATAACCGAATACAGTGAAGACAGGATGGTCAAGCTGATGCTGGCCTACCAGCTGCTGATGGAGCTTCATGAAGTAGAGGATTTTATGGCGTGTGCCACTTCGGCGATGCGCGAATCGGTTAACGGGATGGAGGTGCGTGACAGGATTGCAGGAAGAACCGGCATCCATATCAACATTATTGACGGGCAAAAAGAGGCGGAGCTGACCAACAACGTGGTTGTAAAAGCGCTGGACAATGGTCAGTATCTGCATGTGGACGTAGGCGGCGGCAGTACCGAGCTGAACCTGTACATGGACCAGGTTAAAATGGCATCCAAGTCTTTTAAGCTGGGTTCGGTACGGCTTCTTGAGGGAAAGGAATCCAAATCCGCCTGGAAAGCCATGCAAAACTGGATCCAGGACCATGTTAACTATGCGATCCCGGTGAAAGCTGTCGGGACCGGCGGCAATATCAACAAGCTTTTCGATCTCTCTTCCAAATTGACGGAGCATTCCACCAGCCTGGAGGAGATAAGACGGATGCGTGACTATATCGCTTCTTTTTCGTTAGAAGACCGGATCAACAAGCTGATGCTGAACCCGGACCGGGCCGATGTTGTTGTTCCTGCAGGCGATATCTACATAGCTGCAATGGAGTGGTCAGGGGCCGAAGTCGTTAAAGTGCCGGATGTGGGCTTGAAAGACGGTATTCTCCAACTGCTTTATGAAAGACATCTCCGTAAAAAGAAACCTGCTGTGATGAAGTAGGCGGATCAATCCGGATCTGTTAGCAAAATAGGCCGGCAAGTATTTTCCGACGCGATGAATTCGCCGGATCAAATCAACGAAATGGCTGGAATCAAATACTGGACAATACCCGGACTTGCAGGTTCGAATGCGGCGCACTGGCAAACCATTTGGGAACAGTTACGACCAGGTGATTTCAACCGGGTGGAACAGGACAACTGGGATTGGCCGGTTATGACCGAATGGACCAAACGACTGAATGATCGCTTGCTTCAGGCAAGCTCGCCGGTGATATTGGTGGCGCACAGTATGGGGTGCCTTACAGCCGTTCACTGGAGCCGGCACTACGCGTCTGAAAAAGTGGTCGGCGCTCTCCTGGTAGCCCCGGCCGACGCCGAACAATCCGAACGGTTGTCGTTTGTGGAGGGCTTTGCGCCTATCCCGATACAAAAACTTCCCTTCCCGACCGTGGTAGTTGCCAGTACAAACGATCGTTATATGACGGCGGGCCGGGCGGCGTATTTTGCTGAAAAATGGGGCAGTGAATTTATTGAAGTGGGTGAACAAGGTCATATCAACGCATCTTCAGGACTCGGTGACTGGTCTTTCGGGCAAAGGGTTTTGAAAGACCTGACGAATAAAGTGAAACCAACCAAATAATGGTGCTATGTGGCGAAATCTAAAATGGTTAGTGCCGGCGATCATCACGATGATTGCCTTTTTTCAATGCAGCAACCGGAAACAGGAGCTTAAAACCGGGGATTGGCGGGGCGTATTCTGGGTAGATGACGAACCCGTCCCTTTCCTTTTTAAACTCTCTGCTACTGACGGGAAAACTTCTTTCGTGGTACCTGGAGGAAGCCGGGAAGATCACTATGAAGTCAGCTATGTGGGCAATGACTCGATCCATGTTTCGCCCGAGACATTCGAATACAGGTTGTTCGCGAAAATTCAGCCTGATGGCCGTCTGACAGGGGAATATCGGGACCTGACGCCGGGCAATACTTCCCGGGTCCTCAGGTTTGAAGCCGAGCAGAATAAGAACTATCGCTTTGTCAGGCCGGAGGACAGGAAAAAGCCGGCTGCTGACCTTACCGGGAACTGGTCGTTAAAAATTGCCGAACGGCAGGGCGATGCCGCTAACCGGGTGGCAACGCTTTTGCAAGAGGGTAATGACCTGAAAGGAATTGTGCTCGCAATAACCGGCGATACCGGTGATCTTGCCGGGGAAATCAGCGGTGACGAATTCTGGCTGTCCGGCTTTAGCGGCATGGGGGTCACCCTGGTTAAAGGAAAAATAGATCAGTCAGGGAAAATAAGCGGTAGTATCGGGTTCGGAACCAAGGCATTGCATTTCTCCGGCGAGCGGAACGAATCAGCAGCGCTGGCGGATGCGTATAGTCTGACCTACCTGAAGCCGGGCTTCAGGGAGCTGGAGGTCAGATTGCCCAACCTGAAGGGCGACACGGTTTCTACCACTGACTCCCGGTACAAAGGGAAGGTGCTGGTTATCGAAATCCTGGGAAGCTGGTGCCCCAACTGCCGCGATCAGATAGAGTTTCTGAATCCCTGGTATGAGAAGAATAAAGACAGGGGAGTGGAAGTGCTGGGCGTTGCCTTTGAAATGAAAGACGATTTTGCGCTCGCCGGGAAATTACTGGGCCGAATGATCGACCGATATGATATCGGGTATGAGATCCTGTATGGCGGTACAACCGACAGCACCAACGTTCAGTCGAAATTTAAGGCGCTGAACAGGTTCCTGGCTTTTCCTACCACTATTGTAGTGGGCCGTGACGGGAAGGTAAAAGCCATACATACCGGCTTCTCCGGGAGGGGGACGGGTAAGTTCTACGAGGAATTTGTCGTCAGGTGGAATCGTGAGATGGACAAATGGCTCGCCGAACCCGCTGAATAGTGATGACCGCACCCCAATTGACCTTCAGTGCCGGGCTGAAATCGAAGCTTCCCGATGTCGGCACTACCATTTTTACAACCATGTCGCAGATGGCGCAGCAGTATAATGCGCTCAATCTGTCTCAGGGCTTTCCTGCGTTTGACCCGCCTGCCTTTTTGACGGAAAGGTTGGTTCATCACTTGAAACACAGTACGAACCAGTATGCGCCTATGGCGGGGGTACCGGCGCTCAGGGAGGCGTTGTCTGAAAAGGCAGTGATGCTCTATGGTGCGGCGTATAATCCCGAAACCGAGATCACGATTACTTCCGGTGCGACTGAGGCCCTCTTTTGCGCGATTTCATCGGTAGTGGGCATAGGGGATGAGGTGATCGTTATAGAACCGGCCTATGACAGCTACGCGCCTGCTATCCGGCTTTGCGGCGGTATCCCGGTTTATCTCACGCTTGAGTCGCCGGATTTTTGCATGGATTGGGAGCAGCTGGCTAGGCTGATTTCTCCCAAAACCCGGCTGATTATCATCAATACGCCTAATAACCCGACCGGTCTGGTCTGGGAAAAGTCAGACCTGGACCGGCTTGCCGCCCTGGTAAGAGGAACCGGTATCTTTGTCATCAGCGATGAGGTATATGAGCACATCGTCTTTGACGGAGCGCATTTTTCCGTGATGATGCATGAGGAACTGGCGCCCAGGGCGTTTGTTATCGGTTCATTCGGAAAGACATTCCACATTACCGGATGGAAGGTAGGCTATTGTTATGCGCCGGAAGGCCTGACGTGCGAGTTCCGTAAAGTTCATCAGTTCCTCACCTTTAGTGTATCTGTAACGGCCCAATTCGCCCTGGCAGATATCCTGTTGCGGGAGAAGGCGCACTATCTCGGGCTTTCCGCTTTCTATGAACATAAGAGAAACCTTTTCAATGATTGTTTGAAACAGACAAGGTTCCGGTTTACACCGGCAAAAGGTACCTTTTTCCAGACGGTATCTTTTGAAGGGCTGACCGATGAAACCGACAGAGAATTGGTGGAACGCCTTACCAGGGAAACACAGGTGGCGGCGATCCCGGTTTCAGCTTTTTACCGTCATCCAAAAGGAGGGAAAATGATCCGGTTTTGTTTTGCCAAAGATGACGACACATTGCTGGCCGCAGGTGAAAGGCTGTGCAAAATACAATGGTAAGGCCGGTGTCAGGCGGCTGAATCAAGGCCTGCTTTCGGTAGTCTGACGTAAAATACGGACAAGTCGTGAAGACGTTGGAAACCGATTTCGCCACCCATAGCCGCCACAAATTCCCCGCAGATTGTGAGCCCGATTCCAACGCCTTTTTCACGTTCGGTACCCAGGTCGGGGTGGAGGTGTTGTTTGAATAAGAGCGCTTCCTTTTCAGCATCCACACCAACGCCATTGTCGGTGACGGAAATCTCCCAGGCATCACCCCGATCGGTGGCGCCGACATTTATTGTCCCCCCCTGGCTTGTGAATTTAATGGCATTGCTGATTAAATTCCTCAGGACGATTTCCAGTCTTTCGAAATCTCCGGAAACCACGACGTCGCTTGAAATGGTGGTAGAGAGTTGGAGGCCCTTATCCGAAGCGATACCATTGTACACATTAAAGGTATCAATCAGCGCGTCTGAGACCACCACGGGTGCCAACCGGATATCTTCTTCATTGTCGAGGTTGTTTCGACTCCACGAGAGCAAATTGAGGAGCAGGTTCTGTGTGTCGGTGGTGACGCGAAGCAATTCCTTTTCCAATAACTCTCTTTTATCGTGGTCCAGTTCGTGATCGCGCCATAATTTCAGGTACTGTTTGACGTTCCTCAGCGGGGCGTTGAAATCGTGGGAGATGAGCGAAATCAACTTGTCTTTGCGGAGATTTGACAGGTTCAATTGATTCGCTTTTTGCAACGCCGTGTTGCGCTCTTTCGTATAATTGCTGATAACAAAGGTGAAAGTTATAATCGAGAGAAAGATAAAAACCAGGATGGTCGATCCGATATCAATGAACCTGTCCTCCAGGCTTTTGTAGGTGTTCTGCACGGTGTCCGGGTAATTGTACTCGTAAATCATAACCATCACGACCGACATGGCGATGAAGGCCCCCGCCCACCATTGTTGTCTGGGCGGAGTTATGGCCATAGCGATAAATGCCCATGATGCGAATGACAACATCCCGGATCCGTTAATACCGGAATTTGAAAAGTAATTGTAAACGAAAAAGATATAAAACAGCAATAATGTGAAGGTTCGGCTCACGTCGGTTTTCCCGCCAAACCGCGAAAGCCTGAAAAGATAGTATTGCAGAACCGTGAGAACGCAGGCTGCAGCGGCCAGCCAGTGTAACCCTATCAGGAGGCTGAAGGGTATGTTGTAAGCCATTACCAGCATCACCATAAGGCAAATGGAATGATATATGCGGGCTTGGAGCGGGAATGCCACAGGACTGCCGACCAGGTATTTCCAAAAACGTAAAATACGGTGATCAGAAAAGGAAACATGGCGTTTTTCCCCGGTATGGATGTTCATAGGGTTGTGGGATTGATGCAAAACTTGGGGGCTATCGGGAAATAAAAATGGTAAAAATAGTACACTTTTTATTTTATTTGTAGAATAACTTTTATTAATTATTTCCTGACCTCATAGAATGCATTTATATAACCTTCAAAAAGGGTCGATAAAAGTTTTTCTGTGGATGTGGTGGAAGCGATTTCGGTTTATCTCATTTTTTCTTTCCTACTTTTGTGCTTATTTCGTATTCGTTTGTGCCCAAACCCTTTCTCCTGATGAGAAATTCAGGATCACATCTATCATAAAATGACTACACATCAGATTTCAAAAATATTAGTAGCAGACGACCATGTGATTGTGAAGGTTGGTATAGAGATTTTGCTGAAAAACCGGGGAATAAATGCGGAGCTTTTTTATACGGTAGATTTTGAGGGGTTGTTGTCACAAATGCGGAAGGAAAAGTTTGATTTGATTATTCTTGATATCGATATACCGGGTGGAAACAATGTAGGAATGATTGAGACGATCCGGCTAAAGGATCCTGGCGTGCCCGTCCTTATTTTTACCGGTTTCAGCGAGCGGATTTATGCCATCCCCTATTTACGATCGGGGGCCAATGCCTTTGTTTCCAAGGAATCTCCGGAAGAAGAATTGGAAAGGGCCATCTTATGCATTCAGCAGGGAAAGAAATACATCAGTTCGAACCTGCAGCAGGCAATGCTGGATTCTATAGTGACCAGCGAATCGAGTGATATGGCGATGGTCAATACGCTTTCGAAACGGGAAATGGATGTGGCTACCCTCCTGATCAAGGGAAACAGCACGGCGCAGATTGCCCAGATACTGAATCTTCAGCTATCAACGGTGAGTACTTTTAAATCCCGTATTTTCACGAAATTAAAAGTGAACAACGTGGTGGAGCTGATCGCGAAAATGAAGCTGGTAGTGTGAGCGTTTTTCTTCGCCGCCTACAACGTCTTCCGTCGGTTGCGCTGAAAGTCTTCCAATACGAATCCCCCCAGCCCGTCGAGGTTGCTGTAATAGGCCCGACCGTTGTTTACGCGGGTGAAAGTCCTCACAAATTGCTGGAGATACGGATCGGACGCGATCATAAAGGTCGTAACCGGAATATCCAGCCGGCGGCATTGCGAGGCAATCGTAAGCGTTTTATTAAGTATTTTCCGGTCCAGCCCGAAAGCATTCTTATAGTACCGGATTCCTTCTTTCAAACAGGTCGGTTTGCCGTCTGTAATCATGAAAATCTGCTTATTCCGGGTCTTTTTTCTGCGGAGGAGGTCCATTGCGAGCTCAAGGCCGGCAACCGTATTGGTGTGGTAGGGGCCTACCTGTAGGTAAGGCAGGTCTTTCAACTGAATTTCCCAGGCATCGTTTCCAAAAACGATAAAGTCAAGCGAGTCTTTCGGGTACCTGGTGCGGATCAGCTCGGAAAGTGCCAGCGCGACCTTTTTGGCCGGGGTAATCCGGTCTTCCCCATAGAGGATCATGGAATGGCTGATATCAATCATGACGACCGTAGCGGTGGAAGATTTCTGTTCTTTGGTTACCACCTGCAAGTCGCTTTCCATCAGCGTGAAATCACCGGTACCATGGTTGGCAAGGGCATTCTTTACGGATTCCTGCATCGCAATCTGGTCCAGGCTGTCGCCGAATTCATAGTGCCTCAAGTCGCTGCCGAGCTCGTCACCGGCACCTGAAAACGGGGTGGAATGATTGCCTCCTTTTTTTGACCGCCGGAGCTTCCCGAAAATTTCCTCAAGGGCATTTCGGCGGATGTTCTGCTCCATTTTCGGGCTCAGGGTAAATGAACCCCCCGGCGTTTCCTTTTGCTGCAGATAGCCTTTTTCCAACAAGTCGTTAAAAAAGTCCCCGATTCCGTATTGATCTCCGGTTAGCTTGTACCGGCTGTCCAGCTCACTTAGCCAGGTCATTGCCTGTGCCGGATCGCCGGAGGCGAGCATTAACTGCTCAAAGATTTTGAGAAGCTGGTCAAAGCCGGCTGAAGTAGCTTTGGTTTCGGAAAGGTAGGCGGTGAAAAGGTGACCGGTCATGGGCAGGCCAGGAAATAGTTTGCCAGTCAGTGCAGTGCTATGTGAAGACGCTTCCCCGTACCAGCGGTACAGAGAAGCGTCTGGCAGGAAATCAGGCGTTTTCGCCGCAGAATTCCTGAAAAGCGTCTACAAGGTGTTCGGCGATCATTTGACCTGAACGACCTTCTATGTGGTGCCTTTCAATGAAATGTACCAGGTTCTTGTCCTTGAAAATCGCGATCGCCGGTGATGACGGCGGATAGGGCAGGGTATATTCCCTCATTTTCGCAGTGGCGTCCTGGTCAACACCCGCAAATACCGTGACAAGGTTATCCGGTTTTACGTCGCTGTGCGCGAGAGCAGCTTTAACGGCCGGCCTGGCAGCACCTGCGGCGCAACCGCAAACCGAGTTGATCATGACAAGCGTGGTTCCCTTTGCATTGGCAAAGAAATTGTCAACATCCTCGGAAGTAAGCAATTCCGTAAAACCCGCCCCTGTAAGGTCGGCTTTCATGGGGGCAACTAATTGTGGCGGATACATAGTAAAGAAATGTTTATTTTATTTAGAAATCGTTGTACCCGGACCAGGTTACATAAAACCCAGTTCCAGTTTTGCTTCGTCGGACATCATCTCCGTAGAATAGGGCGGGTCAAAGGTAAGCTCGACACTGACGTCGCTTACTCCCGGTACCTCACGGATTTTTTGCTCGATTTCGCCCGGAAGCGAACCTGCAGAAGGGCAGGACGGCGAGGTGAGCGTCATCAGAACGTAGACATTATTTACCGGGAAAATTTTGAGATCATAGATCAGCCCCAGCTCATACACGTCGACCGGAATTTCCGGGTCGTACACCTCTTTTATTGCTTTTACGACTTGTTCTTTCAGAACTTCGTCTGCTGTTTCGGACATTATTATGGTAGTTTATGCCAGCAGTCTGGCGTAGGCCTCGCCGTACTGCTTCATTCTTTGAATCATGGAACTGAGACCGCCGGCCCTTCTTGAAGTGACTAGATTGTTCATTCCGACCTTTTCAATGAAATACAGGTCCGCACCCGCTATCTCTTCCGGCCCGTGGCCCGAAAGAACATCTATCAGCATGCTGATCAGGCCTTTGGCAATCTGCGCCTCCGGCTCGCCGTCGCCGTAAAAGTACAACCGGTCCCCCTTCAGTTCAGCTCCGAGCCAAACCTTCGACTGGCAACCTTTGATCAGGTGATCCTCTGTCTTGTATTTCCCGTCCATAGCGGGCAGTTTTTTACCCAGGTCGATGATATACTGGGTCTTGTCCAACGGTTCGTCAAAAAGCTCGAAGGATTCAACAATTTCGTCCTGCTTCTCGTTTATGGTCATGCTTTATTTCGCTATTTCAACATCTTTACCGCACGTTCAACTCCTTCTCTGAGCCGGTCGATTTCGGCAGTTGTATTATAAACAGCAAAAGAGGCCCTGGTGGTTCCTGTAATGTCGAAACGTTGCATCAGGGGTTGGGTGCAATGATGGCCGGTCCTGACGGCAATTCCCTGCTGGTCCAGTATGACGGCCAGGTCCTGGTGGTGAACACCTTTGATGACAAATGATAGAACGCTGACTTTATTTTTTGCGGTACCGATAACCCTGAGCCCGTCTATGCCCTGAAGCGCATCGGTTGCGTATTGCAGAAGTGACAGTTCATGTGCCGCAATACGGTCTTTCCCGAGCGATTCTATGAATGTAATCGCAGTCCGCGCAGCCACGACATCCGCAATGTTCGGTGTTCCGGCTTCAAATTTATAGGGAAGATCGTTGTAGGTAGTTTTGGCGAAAGTGACCTCTTTTATCATTTCGCCACCGCCCCGGTAGGGCGGCATGCTATTCAAAAGGTCCTTTTTTCCATAAAGTACGCCAACCCCGGTAGGGCCGTACATCTTATGAAGCGAAAGCACATAGAAGTCAACGTCCAGGGCCTGGACGTCAATAGTAAGGTGGGAAGCCGCCTGGGCGCCGTCTACCAGAACTTTAGCCCCGACATGATGTGCCTTGCGTATAATTTCGGTTATCGGGTTAATGGTCCCGAGCGCGTTGGAGGCGTGCACTACCGAAACCAGGCGGGTACGGTCAGACAGAAGGTTTTCGAAAGCCGCCATATCCAACTCGCCGCTTTCGTCCACCGGGATTACCTTAAGCACGCAGCCGTTTACTTCGCAGAGCATTTGCCAGGGCACAATATTGGAATGGTGCTCCATGGTACTGATGAGGATCTCGTCGCCTTTTCCTATGAAACTGCGGCCGAAAGTCTGGGCCACCAGGTTGATCCCGTCGGTAGTGCCGTAAGTGAGGATAATTTCTTCGGTACCGGCAGCGTTCAGAAAAGTGCGGAAGGCCGAACGGGTGGCCTCAAACGCACTGGTAGCTTTCTCCGCCAGCGTGTGGATACCACGGTGAATATTGGCATTATAGCCGGTATAATATTGAGAAAGCGCATCGATGACCTCTTTCGGTTTCTGCGTCGTCGCGGCGTTATCAAAATAAACCAGGGGCTTGCCGTTTACCTGTTGGTGAAGTATCGGAAATTGCTGTCTGACAGCATCTATATCCAGTTTCTGAGTCGTCATAATCCGCTAAAATTTTCAGTAACAACGCTCCGGGTCCTTACAGGGAAAAACCGGTCAAGCCGCTACTCGTTTTCTGCGTTCAGCTTTTGGGCTACTATTTTCTCCAGGTATTCGCGTACCGGTGCAATGCGGATATTGCTGAGTACATCTTCGCAAAACGCAAACATCAGGAGGCCCAAAGCCTCTTTTTTCGGGATTCCCCTCGACCGGAGGTAAAAGAGAGCCTCATCGTCGAGCTGCCCGGTGGTTGTCCCGTGCGAGCATTTCACGTCATCGGCGAAAATTTCGAGCTGCGGTTTGGTATTCATTTTGGCGCCCGGAGAAAGCACCACGTTTTTACACGATTGGTAGGCATTGGTTTTCTGCGCATCCGGGCGTACAAACACTTTACCGTTAAAAACACCTACCGACTGGTCCAGCAGCACGCCTTTATAGAGTTCACTACTGTAAGAGTTGGGCTTTCGGTGGTCGGCCAGCGTGTGATTATCAATGTGCTGTTTGCCATCGGGCAGGTACAGGCCGTACATGTGCGCCTCACAGAATTCGCCGTCTATTTCAATATTGAGGTTGTTGCGTACAAACCCTCCGTCAAGCGTTACGGTAGCAGCATAAAACTGGCTTTTATCAAGCATCCGCACCTGGGTAGTGCCCACATGATGCGCGTTCTCAGATTCTATCTGCACCTTGTAGTATTCCACGTTGGCAGATTCCGCTACATGCACCTCGGTTACGGTATTGGTCAGTGACTTGTTTTCGCCTACAGTTCTGAAGGATTCCACAAACCGGACCTGTGCATTTTCCTCCACGGCAACCACCATCCGTGAGAATACGCCGCTGCTTTCCTTGCGGGCGTCGGTGACGAAGCGCAGGACGATCGGCTGGTCAACAATTCTTCCTTTAGGGACGTGGATAAACAATCCGTTTACGGCAAAAGCCGTATTGAGCGCGGTAAATGCCTCCTCCTCATTTTTCGCCAGGCGGTTAAAATACTGCTCGACCAGGTCCGGAAAGCGCTCAAACGCTTCCTGGAGCGGAAGGATCAGCACCTGCTCGGCGGGCGAAATAATCTGTGACAGATGGGGCTGAAAAACACCGTTGAGAAAATACAACAGGTTGCCTTCCAGGTGCGGAATGCTGAGCGCAGCCAAATCTGCCTCGCTCAAATCAGAGACCGTGTTGAACGAATAACGCTCGTTAACGAGATTTTTTACGCTTGAATATTTCCATTCCTCGTTTTTCGTAGTGGGGAAGCCCAGTGTTTCAAACTGTTTAAAGGCATCCTTCTGTTGTCCGAAAAAAGGGGTAGCTGCGTGACCGCCGGCCGATGTCTCCATTTGCGTGAAGTCTTCGGAAAGCGCAGCCGTCAGGGTGTTAATTTCTTTCATAAAAAAGGTACTTGAACCTGAAACTTCCAGGATTAAACCGCGTCTGCCGCTTCTTTCTTAATCCAGTCATAACCTTTCTCTTCCAGCTCCAGGGCGAGCTCTTTCGGTCCAGACTTTACAATACGGCCCTTGTACAGCACGTGTACAAAGTCGGGCACGATATAATCAAGCAAACGCTGGTAGTGGGTTACCACTATGGTGGATCGCTCAGGGGAGCGTAATTTATTTACGCCTTCGGATACAATCCTGAGCGCGTCGATATCAAGACCGGAGTCTGTTTCATCGAGAATGGCGAGCGTGGGTTCCAGCACCGCCATCTGGAAAATTTCATTCCGCTTTTTCTCTCCGCCGGAAAAGCCTTCGTTCAATGCCCGCTTCAACAGGGAATCGTTCATGTTGACGAGTTTGGCCTTCTCTTTGACGAGCTTCAAAAACTGGGCAGCGTCAAGGGGGGCCTTTCCGTTGTATTTTCTGATTTCGTTTACCGCGGTTTTGAGAAAGTTAATGGTGGTTACGCCGGGAATTTCCACAGGATATTGAAAGGCCAGGAAAATGCCTTCGGCGGCACGCTCCTCGGCCGACTTTTCCAGCAGATCAATCCCGTTATAGGTAATGCTGCCGCCTGTAACCTCATAATCCTCGCGTCCGGCCAAGACAGACGCCAGGGTACTTTTCCCTGAACCGTTGGGTCCCATGATCGCATGTACTTCCCCCGGGTTGATTTCCAGATTGATCCCGTTTAGTATTTCCTTGTCTCCTATCGAAGCCCGGAGACCATTAATTTTAAGCATATGCCTGGCAAATGACGTTTTCAAAAAACTAAAAAGAATACAAAAGTACAAAGGATTGGCCGTTTAATAAAACGCGGCGGCCGATTTCCCCCTGGTACTCATCTAATGAACCGATTCCTCCGCGGAGTCGTTCCGAAAATTTGGTTTTTTATGCGCAATCTGTTAAATAGGCTCTGAGTCAAATCAACTATAAGCCTGGCGTGATACATCAACAACGACAAACGGACACCGTGCCGGAGATAGCGGTATCTTCAGAAATCGGAAATCTAAAAAAAGTACTGATTCATAGTCCCGACCGCGGCCTCGGAAAGGTGATTCCCTCGAAGGCGCAGGATTGGCTGTTCGAGGACATCGTTCATCTTGACACCATGAGGAGGAAAGAGTACGATTATTACGTGTTGCTATTGCTGTGGTTCCTTGATCCGGAGAAAGTACAAAACAGGTCCCGGCAGTCGATGATGAATGAGGAGCGTGATTTTTTCAAGCCGGGAAATGCGGCTTATTTCGACTCCGGCCATGTAGTGGAGTTTGAAACTCTTCTTGCGGACATACTGGAAGATAAAACACTGAGAGTGAGGTTGATTTCGTCTATTTGCGGTATAGAACAGCGCTCTTACCAAACGCTTGAATACCTGGAGCAGTTCGATGCGCCCGAACTGGCCCGGATTTTTATCTCGGGCACGCTTCCCGATCGTTCGATGCTCTTCGCGCCCCTGCCGAACCTGATTTTTACGAGGGACATCGGGATTGTGATCAACCGGCATATCCTTCTGAACAAGCCTGCGAAAACCGTGCGCACCCGGGAGTCGCTGCTCGCGCAGTATATTTTCTTCAATCACCCCTTTTTCAGCGAGAGCAGGAAGAATATCCTGGAGCTTCCGGACAATACCAGGCCGTTCCTGCTCCCGGAAGACAAGTACAGCAGCGAATTTCACCGGGCTACGATGGAAGGCGGCGATGTCATGATTGTTGCGCCCCACCATTTGCTGATCGGGTATAGCGAGCGCACTTCCTTGCTGGCCGTGCAGCAAACCATACAATTGTTGTTCGACAAGCAGGTGGTAGAGAAAGTTACGGTAATCAAAATCCCCAAAAAACGGGATTATATGCACATTGATACCATCTTTACCCAGGTTAAAAGTAACGTGTGGGTATTGCTGAAATCGCTGGGCAGACACAGTGACCGCCAGCGGAAAAAGGATGTGCTGCATTTTTTTGCCGGCAAGGAAATTGAAGAGGAACTGGAAATTCTCCAGTTTGTCAACGGAGAGGAAATCCCCGGCAGATTCGAAAACCTGGAAGATCTGCTTGAAGAAATCAGCCGGAAAGATTTGGGTGCGACTGAACCGGTGAAGTTTATCTACTCGGGCGGAGGCGAGTTCCCTTTCAGTGACCGTGAGCAATGGACGGACTCCTGTAACCTGCTGGCCATACGCGACGGTGTGGTGCTGGGCTACGACCGGAACGACATGACGCTGCAGGCGTTCCGGGAGGCAGGGTTTGAAACGATTGATGCGGAAACCCTCCTGCATGCTTTTGAAAGCGGGGAGAGAAAACCGGAGGCACTCCGGAACGTATTGATCAAGCTCCCTTCGGCAGAGCTTTCACGGGCCAGAGGGGGGTTCCATTGCATGAGCCTGCCGCTTTGCCGGGAGGGAATCCCGGGTTTGGAATGATTCCGTATTACAGGAAAAGCGGCTTATTTATGCCGTTTGCCACTGAAGTCATTTTGCTTTTTTCCAAAAGATAATAACTTTAGAGAAAATTAAAGTGTTTGAGCTATGAATCCGAGAACGTACGAAGAACTGATCTCCACTACCAAAATGTATGAGCTGGTGACCGAACGCCTGGACGAAACCTCTGCGGCCAAACGCCCGGCATTTGAAGGGATAGAGCTGAATCATGAGCTTGTTGAGCTTATATTGGATTTGTACGATACCGACAGCGATACCGATTTTTTTCATCAAAAGCTGCGGCGTTTTTCACTTGAGGAGATTGTGGCTTATATCCATGCTTCCCACCGGTATTACCTGACCAAGAAAATTCCCGAACTGGAGCAGTCGCTGCTGCATATTTTTAGCAAGTTCGGGCAGACCCACCAGCTGCTGGCGAGCCTCGCCTTGTTTTTCAACCAATATAAAAACAAGCTGGTAAAGCACTTTAAACTGGAAGAAAGCCTCGTTTTACCCTATATCAAAAAGCTTATCCTGGCGGAAAAAGGGGGGTTAAGCAAGGAAGAAGTGAGGGCGATACTCGGAGAAAACTCAATAGCCAGCTTTAGTGAGCACCACGACGAGGTAGAGGATGAGCTGAAAGAGGTAAGCGTGATTATCCACAGCTTCGTGGAAGGAAACGAGGCGCCGCCGCTTCCGTACCGGATTTTCCTGAACCAGGTGGAGCTCTTTGAAATGGAGCTTCGGAAACACGCTATTATTGAGGACCATGTGCTCGTTCCCTTGGCGGAAGAGCTTGAGAAGAAATTGAGAGAAGCGTTATAAGCGATCCGATATTTTATTCCGGTCAGCAGATACCGGCCTGGTTTTGAATACACATGAGCCGGTAAAATGCCAGAACGCTCGGAAAACACATCTGATAAGTACCTGAACCTGGGGCATACGGCGGCCGAAAACCACGCCAAAACCCAGCAGAAACTGTATGAAAAGCACGTTGCCGAGACCTCTTCCGTAACCCGGCGACTGGACGAATTTTTCAAGACCAACATTTTTGGTTTCGCCTGGCATTACCTGAAAAGCCGTTTTGGCAAACGCCATGCTTATCCGTTCTACCCGGTAGACGGCGATAACGGTGTTTACCGGATGCAGCCGTCAGATAAGGAGGGGGCGGTAACGGTGACACTGCTTTCAGATTGGGCAAACGATACCAGGGAATCCGATCAGATTGCACACCTGGTGGCCCAGGACATGCCCGGCTATACGCTTCACCTGGGAGACGTTTATTATGTGGGAACGCGTGAGGAAATCAGGGAGAATTTTACGGCTCCGCATGCTTCCTGGTATTTTGGCAAGTCGGGGAGCCTGGCGCTTTCCGGTAACCATGAAATGTATTCCAACGGCAACGCTTTTTTTGACCACCTGCTGACGGCAATGTACGCCATGGAAGGCGATGTCAAACATACGCAGCGCGCGGGTTTCTTTTGCCTGGAAAACGACTTTTGGCGAGTAATAGGGCTCGATACCGGTTATACTTCGGTTGGACACCCGCTGCTGGAGGTATTGTTTGCGCCTGATTCCCACCTGAGAAAAGAACAGACCGATTGGCTGGAAGAGCAGGTCCGGCTGGGTGACCCCCATGACAAAAGGGGATTGATCTTCTTGTCGCATCACCCCGTCCTGTCAGGATTTCGGAAGGAATACCCGAGGCCGGCATCACAGATTGCGGCTTTGATGGCCGGCGCGTCGAGGCCGGCTATCTGGTTCTGGGGACATGAACACCGACTGATCGGGTATAAGTTCCGTGAGGTGTGTAGGGGCTTGTCTATCTATGGCCGGTGCATCGGCGTGGGGGGAATGCCCGTAGAAACCGACGAACCCGGAGACCGCGAGGTGATCGGGCAGCTTGATTTTTACGACCGGCGCGTGCGGAAGAAAATCCGCAGGCACCAGGTAGGATATAACGCCTATGTCGCGCTGACCTTCCGCGGAAACCAATTGACCGCCTCTTATAAAGACCTGGAAAGCAACCTGATTTTAGAGGAAAAATGGGAGGTGGAGCTGGAGACAGGCGCACTCCGTCATGAGGTACTCCGGCATACACCCAAATTGAGTTGGTATTAGGATACAGCAAAGCCGGGGCCCTCTAAATTATTTAAGCCACGAATTCACGAATAACCGATATTCGTGAATTCGTGGCTTCATTATCTAATTTGCCTTCGTAATTTCCACTTCAAATGCGAGCGGGGCAAAGGCGGGGATTCTCCGGTCTTCTGTGCCGTAAGCGCCATAGCCTTGTGCGGAAGGGAAAATAATCCAGGCTTTTTCACCAGGCCTCATGTTCCTGAGCCCTTTGTCAAATCCTTTGATGACCTGGTTCGAGCCGGTCAGGTGGTTAAACGCACCTTCATCAAACTTTTTGCCGCTCAGCAGGTAACCTTTATAGGCAACCGTAATCTGTTTTCCCATACCGAGGGTATCGCCGGTCACCTGGTTGAGCCGCACAATCCTGATATTTTCGGGAGTCGTATAGTCTACAGTGAGCTTGTTTTTCGCGATATACTCTACAATTTGGTCGTTTTCGCTCTTGGTGTGCACAATTTCCATTACCAGCCGTATCGGAGAATAGGCCGGCACCTTGCCGTCAGAGCTTCCGCCTGAACCAAAGGCAAGGTAGTAGGGGGCCAGCACCGTAACTTTTTCACCGACACGCATCCAGGTAGCTACAAAATCCATTGCATAAATAGGCGCATACCCGTGCAGGAAAACCAGCGGCTTGCCCGATTCGCTACCGGTTACTTTGGTGCCGTCCAGCCTGAAAATCTCGTAGTTGACCGAGACAGAGTCGCCAAGAGTGAGTTTTCTTGCTCCCGGGTTAAAACTCTCCATCATGGCATACATGCCCAATGTATCCTTGGAAGGGATCAGGCCGTTTGCGGTGAGGTACTCCTTGATTTGCTTTTCGTTCTCCTGTTGTTTCTCTACCTCGTCCACTCCCTTCATACAGGAGGTAAGATACGCCACACATAGAATTAAGATACTTGCTACTACTGTCCTTTTCATGAAAATTGGTTCTTGTTTTCTGCCAGGAAAGAAGATCGAACCCTGCCTGACGTTGCATTAAATTTAAATTGTTTATTAAAGAGCGCTTTGATACCGTTTTGGTTGTAGTACTCTGAAAACTTTCATCCAATCCCTCACCCCACGTCTTATTCCTGATTCCTCGCCTCGTAATACTTGCAAAAACTCCGGAGCTGACATTCGCTGCACCTGGGGCTTCGGGCCAGGCAGATATAGCGACCGTGGAGGATCAGCCAGTGGTGTGCCTTGTGGATCAGGTCTTTCGGAATAAACTTCACCAGTTCTTTTTCTACTGCAAGCGGCGTTGTTGCCGTTT
Organism: Ravibacter arvi; assembly: GCF_039540405.1. Classification (NCBI taxonomy): domain Bacteria; kingdom Pseudomonadati; phylum Bacteroidota; class Cytophagia; order Cytophagales; family Spirosomataceae; genus Ravibacter; species Ravibacter arvi. Next base: position 102,539 of record NZ_BAABEY010000028.1, on the reverse strand, counting down.
TCGGAACGAGCCCCAGCCGGTGCGAAACCCGGAAAACGTGGGTATCGACGGCCATTGCCGGTTGGTTGAAAATTACCGATGCGATTACATTAGCAGTTTTACGCCCGACTCCCGGCAAACGTTGCAGATCGTCGATCCGGGCCGGAACCTCGCCCCCGTATTCTTCCTGCAGCATCTTTGCGAGGCCGACCAGGTGCTTACTTTTATTGTTGGGATAAGAAATGGATCTTATATAGTTGAAAACCTCCTCGGCGGTGGAGGCGGCCAGCGTGGGAACGTCCGGGAACCGTTCAAAAAGCAACGGCGTAACCATGTTGACACGTTTGTCGGTACATTGAGCCGACAGCACTACCGCTACCAGCAATTCGTAGGGGTTTCCGTAAACCAGCTCCGTCTGAGGGTCCGGAAAATTAACGGAGAAATACGCAATAAACCGCTTGAAGCGTTCTTTTTTAAGCATGATAAAAGCCAATACACCTGTACGACAGGCGTGTGCGGTGCAAAATTATTAATATTTAATAAAAAATCCGGGGAGAAGGTTTCGTTTATTCCGTCAGCATATTTACATTTGCGGGAGATATAGAAAAATCAGATAATGAACAAAGTAGCGAATATAGTATTGTGGTGGTGGCACAACTCTTTCACTTCGGTGGACACCCCCGCTATGTAGTTACGGTTTAATATAAAAGTAAACAAACTTGCGGCCCGTTGTCCATCCAGACAACGGGCCGTTGCTGTATCAGGCCTGAGCTGCAGGGGCACGAGCCGCCATTAAACCTCAAACCCAGCGCTCATAGCGGTTCGCCGCGGCTTAAACCTTTAAAACAAGAAATTTTCAATAATGACGACTTACAAGATTAAAAGCAGGTACAAAAAGCTGCTCGCAGATACCATCACCCCGGTTTCCATTTACCTGCAGCTGCGCGATAAATTTGTCAATTCCATCCTGCTTGAAAGCTCGGATTATCATACCGCATCCAATTCTTTTTCCTATATCTGCTGCGAGCCGGTAGCATCTTTCAAGATTAATAACGGACGGGTGAGCCAGCGGTTCCCCGACGGATCCGAGGAGGTTTTTGACCTCGAAAGGCCCAAAGACGCCGTGAAAGAATTACAGCGTTTCTCGGCGCGCTTCACTGTCGAAGACCATCCCTTTCCCTTTATCACGAACGGCTTGTTCGGGCATCTCAGCTATGATGCCGTCAGCTATTTCGAGGATATTTCCCTGCAGCCGCAAGAAAAGGAAACGGAGGTTGACCAGGTATTTTACCAGATTTTTCGCTACGTAATCGCCATCAACCATTTCAAAAATGAACTGTATCTTTTTGAGCACAGTTATGGCGGGCAGGATTTTAGCGATGGCCTGGACCGCCTTGAGGTATTGATACGCAACCGAAATATTCCGGATTACGATTTTAAAACTACCTCTTCCGAGACATCGAACGCTACCGACGACGAAATGCGCGGCGTTATAAAAAAGTGTATTGATCACTGCCTGCGCGGAGACGTATTCCAGATTGTTCCCTCACGACGCTTCAGCCGCAAATTCAGGGGCGATGACTTCAACGTATACAGAGCGCTCCGTTCCATTAACCCATCTCCCTATCTCTTCTATTTTGACTATGGCAGCTACCGGATTTTCGGGTCGTCGCCGGAAAAACAGATTTTTATCAAGGGAAACCGAGCCGAAATCCATCCTATTGCAGGTACTTTCAAACGGACAGGCGATGATGCCGCCGATGCAATCGCCGCTCAGAAGTTGCTGGATGATCCGAAAGAAAGTGCCGAGCATGTAATGCTGGTAGATTTGGCCCGGAACGACCTGAGCCGCAATTGTGACAACGTAAGGGTAGAAACCTACAAGGAGGTACAGTACTATTCCCATGTGATCCATCTCGTATCGACGGTGTCGGGCACGATGGACGATTCAACCAATTCGCTGCAGCTGGTAGCAGATACTTTTCCTGCCGGCACACTTTCCGGTGCCCCCAAGCACATGGCCATGACCATAATCGACAAACTGGAAAGCACTAACCGGAGTATTTACGGCGGAGCTATCGGGTTTATGGGTTTCAACGGAGATTTTAATCATGCCATAGCCATCCGGACTTTCCTGAGCAAAGACAATACGCTCTACTACCGTGCCGGTATGGGCGTGGTGGCCAAATCAGATATAGAAAGCGAATTACAGGAAATTAATAACAAGCTCGCCGCGCTCCGAAAAGCAGTAAACGAAGCGGAGGCACTGTAGGGAGGTGTGAGGTTTGAGCGCTCACCCCTCACACCTCATACCTCACCCCTCACACCTAATTTTCAAACCTTATCAATATGCGAATTCTGGTTCTTGATAACTACGACTCTTTTACTTACAACCTGGTATATATCCTACGGGAGCTTCACTCCAATGTGGAAGTGATCCGGAACGACAAGATTGCGTTGGAAGCGGTGAATGCCTACGACAAGATACTTTTATCGCCGGGTCCGGGCATTCCGTCAGAGGCGGGAATTATGCAGGAGGTGATCAAAACGTATGCGGCAACGAAATCCATTCTGGGCATTTGCCTGGGCGAACAGGGCATCGCCGAGGCGTTCGGCGCCACACTGGAGAACATGACCGATGTTCTGCACGGGGTCAGCCATGATATTACCGTGGCGGACCCTTCAGAAAGATTGTTCAAAGGTGTTCCGCAAACGTTCCGGGCGGGCCGCTACCACTCCTGGACCGTAGTGCCGGAGTCATTGCCGGATACATTGAAAATTACCGCGGTCGATGCGGAAGGAAGGGTGATGGGTATTTCCCATACCGAATACGATGTAAAAGGGTTGCAATTCCACCCCGAGTCGGTACTGACCGACTTCGGAAAGGAAATGCTGCAAAACTGGTTGCAGGCCTGACAACCAGGCAAACCAGGAGTAGCCGAAACCAATGTATGGATCAATAAGCAAAGTAAATGAAAGATATTCTGACCCATTTGTTTGAGTACAAACACCTGACCCGGGAGGAGGCGCGACAAGTGCTCATCGGCATTGCCCGGGGTACCTATAACCAGGTGCAGATGGCTGCGTTTATGACGGCCTTTGTAATGCGGAATATTACAGTAGAAGAACTTGAGGGCTTCCGCGACGCATTGCTTGAATTACGTGTGCCGATAGATCTTTCGGAATTTGACCCCATGGACGTATGCGGTACGGGTGGGGACGGAAAGGATACTTTCAATATCTCCACCCTCTCGTGCTTTGTCGTGGCGGCAGCCGGGCAGAATGTGGCCAAGCACGGGAATCACGGAGTGTCGTCGCTTTGCGGCTCTTCAACGGTCCTGGAGTATTTCGGAGCGCCGTTTACGAATGATCCGGAGGTGTTGAAACGGACGATTTCGCGGTCCGGTGTGTGTTTCCTGCATGCGCCTATGTTTCACCCCGCTTTGAAAAATGTGGGGCCCGTAAGAGGACAGCTGGGGATCAAAACCTTTTTTAATATCCTGGGCCCGATGGTGAACCCAACCATGCCTTCAAAGCAGCTGATAGGTGTTTTTAACCTGGAAATTATGCGTTTGTATGCGTATTTATATCAACAGACCGACAAAAACTTTCTGATAGTGCACGGTCTGGACGGATATGATGAGGTATCCCTTACGGGACCGTTCAAGATCAGCACGGCATTGAAGGATGAGGTGATCCACCCGCAGGACCTGGGATTTCCCGTGCTGGCCCCGGAATTGTTGTCGGGCGGGACAACCGTAGCGGAGTCTGCAGGGATTTTTGAAGCGGTGCTGCGGAACACCGCCACCGAAGCACAAAAAGAAGTGGTAATTGCCAACGCAGGGCTGGCGTTATACGCGGCAAACCCGTCTTCCACGCTCGATACCGAGATGCTCCGGGCCAGGGAAGCGCTGGAAAGCGGGAAAGCCCTGCAACATTTTAAGTCATTCCTGGAAGCTTCCTGATAATCTTGGTTATTTTTGATTTTTATTAAGGGTAGAACATGATCAGATTCGTTTTCCTGGTGGCAATAATCGCAGGGGCTCTCTCGGCAGCCGCAGGTTGCGGGGCCGGAGGAGGAAACCAACCGGGCGACGTTACGCCGGGCGACGCCTCGACGGACCACTACCCTTACCTGGTTTACCTGCCAAAAGATTACAACGCCTCAAAGAAAGTATACCCGCTGGTGGTTTACCTGCACGGCAGTTCTGCCAGGGGAAATCATCTCGCATTGGTGAAAGGAGCCGGTTTACCCAGGATGGCGGAAGACGGCGCTGCGTTTGATTTTATCCTGGTAGCCCCGCAATGTCCTACCGGGAAGCTTTGGTCTTCCGACGATTGGTCCGTGCCGCTTCTGAAGGAGGTAGCCGGGAAATTCAGGATTGACAAAGACCGGATTTACCTGACGGGAGTGAGCATGGGCGGCGGCGGTGTTTTTGATGTAGCCAAACAACACCCGGGAACATTCGCGGCCTTGGCGCCATTATGTGCCTGGGCAAGCGATACTTTCCAGTTGTGTAAGTTGAAAGACGTTCCTGTCTGGACTTTCCATGGAACAGAAGACCACGTGGTTCCTGTTGCCGAAACCGATCAGAAAGTAAAAGTATTAAAGGATTGTGGCGGCCAGGTGAAATACACACGGTTAAAAGGAGAGGGGCATGCCATTCATTTCGTGTATGATCCGGCAAATGAGTATAGATTGCTGGAGTGGCTGTTGAGCCATTCCCGGAAAAAGTAGCATATGAATATTCTCGAACAAATAGTTGCGAACAAACGGCGGGAAATCGCCGCAGCCCAAGCGGAAGTTTCTATTGCCGACCTGGAGCGCAGGCCTTTGTTTTCAAAGCCTGTAAACTCGCTGAAATCGGTTTTGAAGACGGCGCAAATGCCGGCCGTTATCTCTGAATTCAAGCGGCAATCGCCCTCCAAAGGGATTATTAACGGCACAGTGCGCCCTGAAATAGTAACCAAAGGATATGCCGATGCGGGCGCTGCGGCATTGTCCGTGCTGACCGATAAGAATTATTTCGGCGGAAGCTTTGATGATTTTATTGCCGCCAGGATGGAGAACCCCGGAATCCCTATGCTGCGGAAGGATTTTGTAGTAGATGCGTACCAACTGTATGAAGCCAGGGCGATCGGAGCCGATCTGGTTTTGCTGATTGCGGCCTGCCTGACACCGGCGGAAGTACGGGACCTTAGCCGGAAAGCGCATGACCTTGGTATGGAAGTGTTGCTGGAGGTCCATGATGAAGCGGAGCTGGAACAATCGCTGTGTGATTCGATAGACATGGTGGGCGTGAACAACCGTAACCTGAAGAATTTTGTAACCTCGGTGGACGTCTCGCTTGAATTGGCCGGGCGTATCCCCGACTCTTTTGTCAAGATATCGGAAAGCGGGCTTAAAGACGCTGCGACCATATGGACCCTGTTTGAAGCGGGGTATCGCGGGTTTCTGATCGGCGAGACCTTTATGAAAACCGGAGATCCCGCCGCTGCGCTTCGCGGGCTTCAGCAGGAAATTGTGAATTCCCGCGCCCCCAAACATGCATAACAAACCTGTTCGACTATGAAAGTGAAAGTATGTGGAATGCGTGACCGCGCAAATATTGAAGCGCTTGTTGCGCTTCGGCCGGCGTTTATCGGGTTTATTTTTTATGAAAAATCCGCGCGCTATGTCGGTCAGTTGCTGGATGACGAAACAATAAAGTCTATTCCGAAGCAGATCAACAAGGTGGGGGTTTTTGTAAATGCCAGCCCCGATTATATCCTTTCCGTGGTCAAACAGTATGATTTGCAATATGTGCAGCTCCACGGCAGCGAGCTGCCGGACTTCTGCCGCAGCATCAGGCAGAAAGGGGTGAACATTATCAAGGCGTTCCTGATGGATGAGCATTTTAACTTTGCCATGCTCAACAATTACAAGCCGTACTGCGATTTTTTCCTTTTCGACACACCGGGCAAAAAACCGGGCGGTAACGGTGTCGCTTTCGACTGGAATATCCTGAAGAAATATGACAACGAAAAACCATTTTTCCTGAGTGGAGGAATCGGTCCCGATAATATAGACGAGGTGCTTGCCTTGTCAAAATCGCTGCCCATTTACGGGGTAGATATTAATAGCAAATTTGAATCGCAGCCCGGCTATAAAAATATTGATGAAGTCCGGGCTTTTATCCAGAAAATCAGGCCGGAAACAGAGGAGTGATCCCGGGTGGCCATGTACGGGCCGTAAGAAGAGTAGGGCCTATTAGCATTACTGTAACAAAATGAACGATATCAAGCAGCAAATCAGAGATTTTGAGGTGGACGAAAGGGGGTATTACGGCAATTTCGGTGGAGCATTCGTACCTGAAATGTTATATCCCAATGTTACAGAGCTCAGGGAACGTTACCTGCAACTGATTGCCGAACCTTCATTCGAAGCGGAGTTCAGGGACTTGCTGAAAAATTACGTGGGTCGGCCTACTCCTTTGTACCATGCAAAACGGCTTTCCGAAAAATATGGCGGCCGGATTTACCTCAAGCGCGAGGACTTGTGCCACACCGGCGCACATAAGGTAAATAATACCATCGGCCAGATCCTGCTGGCGCAGCGTTTGGGAAAGAAAAAAATTGTGGCTGAAACCGGGGCCGGTCAGCATGGCGTGGCTACGGCAACGGTTTGCGCGCTGATGAACCTCGAGTGTATTGTGTACATGGGAGAGGTGGACATTGAGCGGCAGGCCCCGAACGTAGCGCGCATGCGTATGCTGGGGGCAGAAGTCAGGGCTGCTACCTGCGGTTCGAAAACGCTCAAAGATGCTACCAATGAGGCTATGCGGCACTGGATCAGCAATCCTGACGACACCCATTACATCATCGGGTCGGTCGTCGGCCCACATCCGTACCCGGATATGGTTGCCAGGTTTCAGTCGGTTATTTCCGAGGAAATAAAAATGCAGCTTTTGGAGCACGAAGGCCGCGAAAACCCTGATTGCGTAGTCGCTTGTGTGGGTGGAGGCAGCAACGCTGCCGGGGCTTTTTACCATTACCTGCACAGTCCGTCGGTGAAATTAGTTGCGGTAGAGGCCGCCGGCCTGGGTGTGGATTCGGGGCACTCGGCAGCAACGACCGCATTGGGAAAACCCGGTGTCCTGCACGGCAGCAGGACCATCCTGATGCAAACAGAGGACGGCCAGGTCGTAGAACCTTATTCTATTTCCGCCGGGCTTGACTACCCGGGAATCGGGCCTATTCACGCGCATTTGTTTGAGACCGGCCGGGGTACTTTCCTTTCTGCAACGGATGAAGAGGTGGTGGACGCTGCTTTTGAGCTAACCCGCCTGGAAGGGATTATCCCCGCCCTGGAGTCGTCACATGCGTTGGCGGTACTGGGGCGACTGGCTATCGGTCCCGACGAAGTGGTGGTAGTCAATTTGTCAGGGCGCGGCGATAAAGACATGAGCACTTATATGAAAAAAATGGGGCTGTAAACCCCATTTTTTTCCTTTCTAAGTCAGAAATTTAAGCGTAATAACCTCCTTTTTGGTTAGGAAACGCCATTTTCCGCGCGGCAGGTCTTTTTTGTTGAGCCCTGCGAACGTGGTTCGGTCGAGCTTGTTTACCTGGTACCCGAAGTGCTCGAACAGGCGCCTTACAATGCGGTTTCTGCCGCTGTGAATTTCAATTCCCACCACGTAGGCGTCAGGTGTTACAATTCCCACGTCGTCGGGCTTTATAAAGCCGTCTTCCAGCTCTGCACCTTCTTTCAGGGCTTCAAAATCTTCCAGGGTAATAGGCTTGTCCAATTCCGCCTGGTAAACTTTCCTGATATTGTTGGAGGGGTGGGTAAGCTTGTCGGCCAGTTCTCCGTCGTTGGTAATCAGCAGAAGACCGGTTGTATTCCGGTCCAGCCGGCCTACGGGGTAAACCCTTTCCTCGCAGGCGCCTTCTATCAATTGCAATACCGTTTTCCTGTCTTCCGGGTCTTCCGTAGTAGTAATGTAATCTTTCGGCTTGTTCAGAAGAATATAAACGAGCTTCTCGGCATTTAGAATGCGTTTTCCGTATTTGACGATGTCGGAGGGCTTTACTTTAAAGCCCATTTCGCTCACTACCTGCCCGTTTACTGTAATTTGTCCCGATTCGATCAGCTCATCGGCTTCTCTTCTTGAACAAATACCGGCGTTCGCAATAAAGCGGTTGAGGCGGATCGGGCCGTCCTGGCTATCCTGTCCCCCATCGTTTTCGTCGTCGCGAAAACCACGGGCCGGGGCCGTAGGCTGACGTTTGTTTTCATCATCCGGGAAGCGGCGCGCGGGGCGTTCTCTGAACTCCCGGTTTCCCCTTTCACGTTCCGGTCTGTCCCGGAAACCCGATTCCGGTCGTCTTTCGCCAAAGCTACGGGTTGCCCGCGGCCTTTCTTCAGAGCGGCGTTCTTCGGAAGACCTTTCGCGGCTGAAACGACCGTCTCCTTCAGTATTGCGCTTAAATCCGCCGGCTCTTTCCCGGCTGTAAGGGCGCTCGCCCCCTTCATTTCTGTTATCGAAACCACCGGTGCGCTCCCGGTTGAACGGGCGGCTGTTTCCGTCGTTGTCCCTCTTAAAGCCTCCGGCTCTTTCCCGGTTATAGGGGCGTTCGTCTCTTTCCTTTCTGTTATCGAAGTCCGTGGACCGTTGTTCCCGGTTGAACGGTCGTCTGCTATCGTCATTTTCTCTTTTAAAGCCTCCGGCTCTTTCGCGGCTGAAGGGCCGGTCGCCTTCGTTCCGCTTCCTTTCAAATCCCTGGGATCTTTCTCGGTTGAATGGTCGGTCACCTCCTTCGTTGCTTCTGCTGAAGGCCGGTTTTCCGGTCCGGTCCGGGTTACGGTCAAACCGGTCGCTGTTTCCTGTATTCCCTCTGAAACCGCCGGTTTTTTCCCTGTTGAAAGACCGTTCAGGTCCTCCTTCCCGCTTTCGGGCCGGCCCGTCCTTTTGCCAGTCGCGGTCCGTCCTTTTGCCGCCCGACCCTTCCCGGCCCTCATGGGAATCTTTCCTTCCGAAGGCCTGTCCTTCGCCCCGGCTTTTTCTGCCTTTTCCGTCATGCCGACCACGCCCTTCCCCGCCTCTCTCGAAATCGTTTTTGTTTCTCATCTGGATAAATAAAGTTGTGTGCCTTCAGTAGTCAGCAATCGGTTACCCCGACCTGCGCGGTCCGCGCACGCCGGCAATTTCAGGTTGCTATGGCCATCCATCCGGCGGAATCCGCATTGCTGCTGTCGCAGTCTGAATTGCGCTTTTTGAAACTACGGAAAGCACATCAAAGGTAAAATATATTCAGCGGCTAAGCGCATCTTCCGTCTTGTTTATAAAAAAATGCTATTTTAATGCCCTGTTTTGCGCACCATCCCTTGTCCGGGGTATCCGGGACAGGGGATGGCGCCTTTCAAACCCTTTGGTACCTTTTGTTTTTTTATGGATAATACTGCGAGAATCCCGCTCTGGAAACCTGACCCGTCGTTACGTGAAAATGCCAATATTAAGAAGTACATGGATTGGCTGTTCATCAAAAAAGGGCTCTACTTTAATACTTACGAGGAATTGTGGAATTGGTCGGTAACTGATACCGAGAGTTTCTGGGAAAGTTTATGGATTTACTTCGGCATAAAAAAGAAAGATGCGTATACCCAGGTGCTTATCCGCCCGAAGGAAGGGTTTATCGGGGCACAATGGTTTGATCGCACGACGCTCAACTACGCAGAGCATGTTTTTAGAAACAAGGAAAAAAAACGGCCTGCGATTTGGTTCAGGTCGGAAAGACAAAAGCTGACGCCGATTTCCTGGGACACGCTGGAAGCGCAGGTGGGTGCTGTTGCCGCCTGGCTTCGCAAAATTGGTATTGTACCCGGCGACCGGGTTGCCGGGGTGTTGCCCAATACCCCGCATGCGGTAGCGGCCTTTCTGGCGGCCAATGCGGTAGGCGCGGTGTGGTCCTGCTGTTCGCCGGATTTTGGAAATGTAGCGGTGATCGATCGTTTTCAGCAAATTGAGCCGAAAGTGATATTCGCGGTCGATGGTTATGTGTACAACGGCCGGGAGTTTCATAAGCAGGAGGATATTTCCCTCATAAGAGGCGCCATTCCTTCTGTGAAACATGTTGTGATGATCCCATACCTTGATGAACAGGCCGATTTCCACGATTTTGTATCCTGGAACGACGTCCTGGCTGTTCCCGCATCGGTGCTGGAGTTCGAGGCAATGCCCTTTTCTCACCCGATCTGGATCCTCTATTCTTCGGGCACTACCGGTAAGCCAAAGGCCATCGTGCATAGTGCTGGCGGCTGCCTGCTGGAGCATATGAAAGCGCTGATCTTTCACCAGGATGTGCGGCCAGGGGATAATTTTATGTGGTATTCCACCACGGGCTGGATGATGTGGAATTACGCCGTGAGCGCATTGCTCACCGGCGCGTCGCTCACGCTCTACGACGGATCACCGGGGTTTCCGGACATCAATGTCCTCTGGGATATAGTCTCAGCCGCAAAGGTGAACCAGTTCGGGGCCGGGGCGTCTTTTTTTTCCGCTTGTGTGAAAGCCGGTGATTCGTTGGTAAAAAAGGACCTGCGAAGTGTCAGATGTATTGGTTCTACAGGCTCTCCGCTAACGCCTGAATTATTTAACTGGGTGTATGAGCACATTAAAAAGGATACGTGGCTGGTATCGCTTAGCGGGGGTACCGACGTTTGCACGGCCTTCGTAGGCGGATGTCCCCTGTTGCCCGTCTATGCCGGGGAAATTCAGTGCCGTATGCTGGGAGCGCGCGTAGAATGCTTCGACGACAGCGGAAATGCCGTTATCGGGAAACAAGGCGAAATGGTGATTACTCAGCCTATGCCGAGTATGCCGGTATATTTTTGGAAAGACACCGGCAATAAAAAATACTACGACAGTTATTTTACCCGTTTTGAAAACGTGTGGGCCCACGGCGATTGGATTGAAATCACGGAAGACAAAACGGTGATTATTTATGGCCGCTCCGATGCGACTTTGAACCGGCAGGGCGTCAGGATAGGGCCTTCAGAAATTTACGGCGCTACCGAAAGCTTCGGCGAGGTGAAAGATAGCCTGGTGGTGTATCTGGAAGATGCCGACCGCATCCTGCTGTTCCTGGTGCTGAACGACGGCGCAAGTTTTACCGACGAGCTGGTGAACGGGATAAAAACAAGGCTCCGTTCAGGATATAGCCCCAGGCATGTCCCGGATCAGATTATCGAAGTAAAGGAAATTCCCTATACGAAAAGTGGAAAGAAGATGGAAACTCCGGTAAAAAAGGTACTGATGGGTGCCAACCCGGGTACGGCTGTAAGCAAGGAGGCCATGGCCAATCCCGGTTCAATGACTTTCTTTGAAACACTGGCGCAGCAGATGAAACAGTAGGGAGGTGTGAGCCTTGAGGTGTGAGGGATGAGCAGCAACCCCTCATCCCTCACACCTCATCCCTCACACCTCAAGACTCCAAGCTTGCCCCTCAAACCAAAAATCAGATGAGTAATCAACAAGGCCGGGATGATGTTCGTAATTCACCTGTCCAGGTACGCATACCGATTATGCTGAGCCTGGCCCTGGCAGGCGGAATGGTGATCGGGGCGACGCTTTTGGGCGGCAGCTCAAAAGTAAGCGACGTTTCTGCGGGCTATGACAAGTTTAGACAGGTATTAAACCGGATTGAGCGCGATTACGTCGATTCGGTCAGTACCGCCGAGCTGGTGGATTATTCGATCTCCAAAATGCTGGAAAAGCTGGATCCGCATACGGCTTACCTGACGGCTGAAGAGGCGGTGGCTGCCCGTTCACAACTGGAGTCGGGCTTTGACGGTATTGGGGTGGAGTTCAATATACAGAACGACACTGTATATGTGGTCACACCGCTTTTCGGCGGACCTTCAGAAGAGATCGGGATCCAGAGCGGTGACCGGATATTGTCTGTTGACGGATCACCGCTTTCGGGGCCGGGCGCTACCAATACCAGGGTTTTTAAAATGCTGCGCGGGAAGCGGGGAACCAAAGTGAAGCTGGAAATCGCTCGAAACGGCGCCAAAAAACCGATAATGTTTGAGGTTACCCGGAACCGTATTCCCACCTATTCCGTTGACGCCGCCTACATGGCCGGTAAGGATGTAGGGTATATCAAGGTGACCCGGTTCTCGGAATCAACCTACGACGAGTTTAAGAAAGCGCTGGGAATGCTGAAAGAAAAAGGAATGAATCGCCTTATTCTTGACTTGCGCGGGAACCCCGGAGGCTACATGGAGAAAGCGGTCAACATGGCGGATGAATTCATTGCAGGCGACAAGCTTCTGGTGTATACCAAAGGCAAGCGGGCCGGAATGGACAAAGAAAGCCGGGCGCATATTGCCGGTATATTCGAAGAAGGACCGATTGTGGTGCTTGTGGATGAAGGAAGCGCCTCCGCATCGGAAATTCTCGCCGGTGCCCTGCAAGACCAGGACCGCGCCCTTGTGATAGGTCGCCGCACCTTCGGGAAGGGGCTGGTCCAGATGCCGCTAAAACTGGACGATAATTCGGAACTGCGGCTAACCGTGTCGAGATACTATACGCCTTCCGGCAGAAGCATTCAAAAGCCCTACGAAATGGGCCATAGCGAGGAGTATGGTAAGGATCTTTCCAACCGGTATGACAGCGGTGAGTTCTTTCATGCCGATAGCATTCATCTGAATAAAAAGCTGAGGTATACTACCGTCGGAGGCCGCGAAGTGTTCGGCGGCGGCGGCATTATGCCCGACGTCTTCGTTCCCAGGGACAGCAGCCGGAACAGCAATTACCTGTTTGAATTAAGGGGTAAGAACATCCTCCGCGACTTCGCCTTAAAGTATGCAGCCCTGAATCAGCAAGGTCTGTTAAAAAAACCGTTTGAATCTTTCTTCTCGGATTTTCAGGTGAACGAACCAATGCTGAAAGAAATCGTCAGGGAAAGCGAAAAGCAGGGCATCGTTTTTCATGAAAAGGAATACCAGAAATCAAAAGCACAAATACAGTTGGAAATCAAGGCGTTGATAGGCAGGTATGTCTGGGGACGCCAGCGGAAAGACGGGCTTTCGAATGAAATTTATCAGATTATTAATCCTTCCGATCCGGTCTTTCAGGTAGCTTTGCGACAGTTTGGCAATGCCGCGGCGCTGGAAAAAGGGAAGTTCGGTCAAATGCGCCTGAAGTGATCCCGGGCCGTCGCCACTAATTTTTTAACTGTACCAACGAAAGCTATAGCTGTGTCAAACCGTATTTTATATTGGTTCCGCAACGACCTGCGGCTTCAAGACAATGAAGCCTTCTGGAATGCTGTTTCCGACGCCGACGAGGTGATCCCTGTCTATGTTTTTGACCCCCGGAGGTTTCGGGTAAGAGAACCCGGGATGAGAAAGGCGGGAATCCGCCGGGCAGCCTTTCTGTTCGCAGTGGTGCAGAATTTGCAGGCCTCCATGCGGGAAAAGGGCGGGAATCTCCTGATCCGGATGGGCGATCCGGAGAAAGTGGTTGCCGACCTTGCCAACCAGTATAGCGTAACCGAGGTAAGGGCGTCTAAAGAAATTACCCTCGAAGAGACTAACGTCGAGGCGTCATTAAGTAAAAAGCTGAAAGGAATAAACGTCGATATTTCGCTTACGTGGATGAATACGCTCATTCATCCGCATGATCTTCCTTTTTACATTTCCCGGCTTCCCGAAGATGCGGAAGAATTTGCAGGGGCCGTCGGAGCGCTGAAAATCAGGCTTCCGGTGGTCGGCCGGGAATTGACTAATTCCTGCCCGCCCGACGAAGGGAATGTGTTTCCCGATTACGGCCAGCTGGGTTTTGATGCGGATGAACTGGAGGCGTTCGAGCCGGGGATATCGCCTCCGACCGAAGCGGAAATCGCTGCCGGACTGGCCGCAGGAAAGGCAGGCGTAGAAGATTTGCTGAATTGGATTTCCGTGGGCCTGGTTTCTCCCCGGGTAGCCTATCATAAAACCAATGGTTCGGAACTGGGTGATGCGCTGTACCGGCAACTGATCTGGCGGGACTATTTGCAGTTCGTTGCCCTGAAATACGGCACCAGGTTATTTAAGTCTGCAGGGCTGGCTCACGAGATTGACCGCCCCTGGCGTTATGACAAGGAGGCTTTCGAGCTGTGGCGGGAAGGAGAAACAAGCGACGTGGGCGTGAACAGCCTTATGAAAAAATTCAACCGGAGCGGCACCATAACGCTTGAGGAAATGTCCGTTGTAGCGCATTATCTGATTGACGAAATGGGCGTGAACTGGACCTGGGGCGCAAGCTGGATCGAGAGCGGGTCAGTTTACTACGAAGTGGCCCTGGTTTGGGGAAACTGGAACTATTACGCGGGGCTGGGGCCCGTAAAAAAGGCGGGATAGCAGCAGGCAAGCGGCTGAGGGCTTTCCATTTGGCAGACGACAGAAGCGTATGTATCACCCATTAGCCGTTTGTGTAAAGTTTTTACTTGTTTTCTATTATTCGTTACATTTGATCTGAGTTTAAATTTAGCATCACAAAAACTAATCAATACAGCTATGTCCAGAATTATAGTATCTCTGATGATGATCGTCGCGGCCTTCGGCTTCACAAGCTGTGGCACGTACAACGGGATGGTGAGCAAAGACGAGGCCGTAAAAGAGGCCTGGGCGAAAGTGCAAAGCCAATATCAACGGAGGGCCGACCTGATACCCAACCTGGTAAATACTGTAAAAGGGGCTGCTGACTTCGAGAAAAGCACACTGGAAAGCGTGATTGAGGCACGTGCAAAAGCAACGCAGACCACGATTAGCCCGGATAACCTTACCCCGGAAAACATACAGAAATTCCAGGCTGCCCAGGATGGCCTCAGCAGTGCGCTGTCCCGGTTGCTGGTATCGGTCGAACGCTACCCGGAGCTTAAGGCCAACCAGAATTTCCTGGAACTTCAGGCGCAGCTTGAAGGAACAGAAAACCGGATCACTATAGCAAGAAATGACTTTAACGGTACCGTAAGGGATTACAATTCGACGGTACGATCCTTCCCGGCCAATATTATGGCCGGCATATTCGGTTTCCAGACCAAAACACCGTTTGAGGCTTCGCAGGCCGCTCAAAACGCACCGGCGGTTCAGTTCTGACCCGGCTTCTGCACGCTCAGCAAAATATTCGCGGCCATGTCGTTTACAAAAGCTTCCTTTTTTTCACCTGACGAGCAGAAGCGGATTATTGCTGCAATCGGCAGCGCTGAGAGCCAGACATCAGGTGAAATCCAGGTGTTCATAGAAAGTAATTGCCAGGATGACGTAATGACCCGTGCCCGGGCGGTTTTCGACGAGCTCGAAATGTATAAAACTGCCTTGCGCAATGGCGTTTTGTTCTATCTCGCCTATGAAGACCATAAATTCGCCGTTTTGGGAGATTCGGGGATTCATGAGCGGGTATCGGCAGATTTCTGGGAAACGACGAAGGAACATCTGCGGTCACATTTTGTCAAATCTGCATTCGCAGACGGCTTTGTCAATGGCATACTGGAAGCCGGCGAGCAGCTGAAAAAATATTTCCCGGAAACGGGAGATTCCGGAAATGAACTGCCAAATGAGATTGTTTTTGGCAAATAAAAATGAGAGCTAAAGGGATTCTATTCATATTTTTTCTGCTGTTGGGCGGATTCGGCGGAATGGCTCAGCCCATTCCGGAAAAACCCGATCCCCCGAGACTGGTGAATGATTTTGCCCGGCAGCTCAATCCGACAGAAATCGAAGCGCTGGAGCGGAAGCTTGTTGCATACAACGATTCGACCTCATCACAAATAACCGTCGTGATTGTGCCCTCTACCGGCGAATACCCGATCGCGGACTACGCATTTGCGCTGGGTAGGGCTTGGGGTGTAGGTCAGCAGGGCAAAAACAATGGCATTGTAATTCTTTGGGCGGCCACTGACCGGAAGGTTTTTATTGCCACCGGCTACGGGATGGAAGGCGCTATCCCCGATGCCATTGCCAAACGGATTGTCAGCCAGGTGATCATACCTGAGTTTAAACACGGCATGTTTTACCGCGGCCTTGACCGCGGGGTTGACGCCATTGCCCAATATGCATCGGGGGAATACAAGGCTGATCCCGCCGAAGAGGAAGAGGAATTCCCGATCGGGTTAATCATCTTTATCGTAATCTTCATTATTGTGCTCATCTCCATTTCCAACCGCGGAAAGGGTGGGGGCAGAAATGGAGGGCGCGGTTTTGACGCCGGCCCGGTATTCTGGCCTTATACCACCTATTCCGGCCGTGGACGCTCCAGCGGAAGCTGGGGAGGCGGCTTCGGTGGCGGCTTTGGCGGCGGTGGAGGCGGCGGCTTTGGTGGCTTTGGCGGCGGGAGCTTCGGCGGCGGCGGCGCCGGCGGAAGCTATTAGCAGCCTGCTATACGAGCGCTTCCCAGAGAATTTCTGCCGGGTGCCGCGCTTCGCGCCCGGTCCCGTCGTGAATCTGGTGCCTGCAGCTTGTGCCGGGTGCTGCAATCAGGACTTCCTCCGGCTGGTTTCTGACCGTAGGGAACAAGACCAGTTCACCTATTTTCATAGAAAGATCATAATGCTCTTTTTCGTAGCCAAATGACCCGGCCATTCCGCAACAACCGGACGGTATAAGCTGAACCGTATAGTTTTCAGGGAAAGAAAGCATTTTTTTGGTAGGAATCATGCCCGACATCGCTTTTTGCTGGCAATGCCCGTGAAGCTTGATCAACCGTTTTTCGCGCGTAAAGGCGTCCTTTGAAATCCGTTTTGCTTCCATTTCACGCGATATGAATTCTTCAAATTGCAGGCAATTCGCCGCAAGACTTTTCGCCGCCCCTACGAGCGATTCCGGCACGAGATCGGGGTACTCATCGCGGAAAGTCAGGATCGCCGAAGGTTCAATGCCGATAAGCGGAGTTTCTTCAGAAATGATGTCTTTCAGCATTGAGACATTCTGCCCGGCAATTTTTTGGGCATCTCTCAGCAATCCTTTCGACAACTGGGGCCGTCCTGACGGTGCATGGTCCGGTATTCTTACGGTGTAACCCAGTTTTTCGAGTGTGAGGATTGCCTTTTTGCCTATCTCTACATCGTTGTAATTGGTAAATTCATCGCAAAAAACATACACCGTTCGGTTGCCTCTACCGGTCTCGCCCCTCTTTCGGAACCATTCGCGGAGCGTTTGTTTCTCCAGCAGCGGCATCGTCCGTTCGGGATGAAAACCAACCACCCGGTTGGCTATTTTCCGAAGCGCAGGGGTTTTGAAAATCAGGTTGTAGGCCCAGGGTGCGAGACGGGAAGCCAGGCCGGTCATTTTACTGAAGTTCCCTACCAGCCACGAACGAAGCGGAACTCCGTGCGCATCATGATAGTGCTGCAGGAATTCCATTTTCAGTTTGGCTACATCCACATTCGACGGGCATTCGCTTTTACATCCCTTGCAGGCCAGGCAGAGGTCAAAAACCTCTTTGATCTCCGGGTGATCAAAACGATTTTTCTTATCGGAATGGGTCAGCATCTCGCGGAGAATGTTCGCGCGGGCACGGGTGGTATCCTTTTCGTTGCGGGTGGCCATAAAGCTCGGGCACATCGTGCCGCCGCTCAGGTGCGTTTTCCGGCAGTCTGCCGATCCGTTGCATTGCTCTGCATGCTGGAGAATGGTCTGGTTCTCAAACCTGAAATAGGTCGGTATCTCCGGGACTTGCTGATCTGCCTCATAGCGAAGGAAGGTGTCCATGGGGGGCGTGTCCGTGATCTTGCCCGGGTTGAAGATACCGTTAGGGTCCCAGGCCGCCTTTATTTCTTTGAAAAGGGCG
This sequence comes from Ravibacter arvi, assembly GCF_039540405.1. Taxonomy (NCBI): domain Bacteria; kingdom Pseudomonadati; phylum Bacteroidota; class Cytophagia; order Cytophagales; family Spirosomataceae; genus Ravibacter; species Ravibacter arvi. The sequence continues at coordinate 84,744 of NZ_BAABEY010000028.1, read as the reverse complement.
TAGTTATGGTCGCCTACCATTTTCGGGATAAACTCGCCCCTGAGCCGCCCGTCGCCGTGTTCCCCGGATAGGGAGCCGTCGTATTTTTTTACCAGTGCGGCAATTTCCTCTGCAATAAGCCTGAATTGGGCATGCCCCTCGCTGGTCTTCAGGTTAATGATCGGCCGGAGATGTATTTCTCCCGAACCGGCATGCGCATAGTGTACGGCCGACATTCCGTGCTTCTGGAGAATAAGGTTGAAATCCCGGATGTATTCGGGTTGGTCGGCCACATCAACGGCGGTATCCTCAATTACTGCTACGGCTTTTTCGTCCCCGGGAATATTGGCCAGCAGGCCCAATCCTGCTTTTCGCAGCGTCCATATTCTTTTGGTATCCTCGTCTACCAGCAGCGGGTAGTGGTATCCCATCCCGTTCGCCTTCATTTCGGCGGTGAGCAGGTCTGCGGTCCGGCGGACAAGTTCGGGTGTCTCGTTCGAAACATCCACGACCAGGATTGCCGGGTATTCGCCGTTTTCGGTCATTTGCACAAAAAATGCATTCTGCCTCTGCTCCGGGTTTTTGGCGGCGCATTCCAGGATGTAGGAATCGATCAGTTCTACGGCCTGGGGCTTGTATTTAAGCGAAAGTACGGTCGCGCGCAGGGCCTCGTCAATGGAATGGAAGTGCAGGCACACCAGCCCCTGGGATTTGGGGGGCTGCGGGATCAGGTTGACCTTGATTTCGGTAATGAAGCAAAGCGTTCCTTCTGAGCCTGCAATCAGCCGGCACATGTTAAACGCCGGCCCGTCGCCGGAGTAGGGACTGCAGTCGAGCAGCATGTCTAGTGCATACCCGGTATTTCTGCGTTCAATCGATTTTTTGGGAAAATTCTTTCTGATTTCAGCCTGGTTAAAGGTATCGGAAAGGATTTTGTCGGTTTTTTGGTAAATGGAGCGTAGCAACGGGTTCCCGCTGCCCAGTACCGCCCCCAGCTCTTCAGCGGAAAGATCTTTGAAGACGGCTTCGGAACCGTCGGATAGCAAAGCCCGTACTTCAAGAAGGTGTTCGCGGGTACTGCCGTATACCACGGAATTCGATCCGCAGGAGTTGTTGCCGACCATTCCGCCAATCATTGCACGGTTAGCGGTTGACGTTTCGGGCCCGAAATAGAGGCCGAAAGGCTTCAGGGCCATGTTAAGCTCGTCTCTCACTACGCCGGGCTGCACCCTGGCCCACATCTGCTCCGGGTTGATCTCGAGAATTTTCCCGAAATATTTCGACACATCCACCACGATGCCTTTGCCTACCACCTGGCCTGCCAGCGAAGTACCGGCGGTTCGCGGGATAAGCGGTACCCGGTTTTGGTTGGCAAAACGGATCAGCGCTTTCAGGTCATTCTCCGATTTCGGCAGCGCCACCGCCAGGGGCATTTCACGATAGGCCGATGCGTCAGTTGCGTACAACGTCCGCATAATGCTGTCGCTGTAAAACTCCCCTTCGAAAGTATTTTTGAGGGAATCAAAGGAAACACCGGGTACTGAAATTTCGCTGGGCATTCTTCGTAAAATACAATATATTGAAAACATACAAAGTTAATCAAGTATCGGGACTTGAAAACAGGAAAGCACGTGGTAAATCTGTCCTTCTCTCAGATTTGTCTACCTTTGCCCTATGGAAAATCAAGGGAAAATTTCATTCGAAGACCTCAAACTGAACCGTCAGCTGCTCAATGCGATCGAGGAGGCGGGCTATAGCGAGCCTACGCCGATTCAGCAGGAAGGTATCCCTATGATCCTGGCCGGTCATGACGTGCTCGGTATTGCACAAACCGGGACCGGCAAAACGGCAGCATTCGTACTTCCGCTGCTGATGAAGTTGAAATACCCGCAGGGTGATCACGTACGGGGGCTGATCCTGGCGCCCACCCGTGAGCTGGTGCTCCAGACCGGCGCCGTGATAGAGGCGCTGGCAAAGTACACCGGGTTGCGCTACGTCTGCCTGTTCGGCGGAATAGGGCCTACGGCCCAGATCGACGGCATCCGCAAAGGCGTGGATGTTATAGTAAGTACGCCCGGCCGTTTCATGGACCTCTACCTGAAAAATGAGATCGTGGTGAAACAGCTCAACACGTTGGTTCTCGACGAGGCCGACAAGATGATGGACATGGGTTTCATGCCGCAGATCAGGCGAATACTGGAGGTTATTCCCCGGAAAAGACAGAATTTACTTTTTTCGGCAACTTTCCCGGAAAAAGTAGAAAGGTTGTCGGCGGAATTCCTTGAATATCCTTCCCGCATAGAGATTTCCCCCCAGGCGACCACCGCCGAAAAGGTCGGGCAAATTTTGTATGAAGTGCCCAATTTCCGGACAAAGGTTTACCTGCTCGAACATTTGCTTGAAAAAGGCGAGGCGTTTAACCGGGTGATGGTATTTACCAGGACGAAAGAGACCGCTAACAATATTTTCAAATTCCTGGAGCGAAAGGTCCTGACGGCCGACGAAATAAGGGTAATTCACGCCAATAAGGGGCAGAATACGAGGATTAATGCCATGAATGATTTTAAAAACGGGAACATCCGCGTACTCGTTACTACCGATGTTACCGCCCGGGGCATCGATGTTACCGAAGTCAGCCACGTGATCAATTTTGATGTGCCGTTGATTTACGAAGATTACGTCCACAGGATCGGCCGTACCGGGAGAGCGCACCACCAGGGCAGCGCCATCACTTTTCTGACCATTGCTGACGAATATCATATTGCCAAAATCGAAGACCTTATCCGGATGAAAATTCCGCGGGATCAGTTGCCTGACATTACGGTAGCACCCACTCCTTTTGAGGAAAAACAGGCAATGCTAAGGGAAATTGACAACCAGCGGCGCCGGGAAGACCCCGATTTTAAAGGCGCATTCCACGAGAAAAAGGCGCGCCCCGTAAACAAGCGGAAAACGACTGAGAAAAAGACACGTGGACGGAAGAAATGAAAAATGTAATAATTGTTGTATAATTACCGTTTCATAATTGGCATTTCCCTTCTTACAGTAGATTTAGTTTAGACAGTCAATTTAACATGAAGATTCGGGTAGGTATATGGGTTGTTTTAGCATTTCCAGGCGTGAGCAATGCCCAGGCCCAGTTTGTGAGCAACAGCCAACCGGCAGCGGAAGTCTCTCATGAGAAAAGGATCATTTCGCTTTCCGAAAGAAAGGTTCTGCCCCTTTTCGGAGAGCTCCGTAAGTCCTCGGATCAGATAAAAGAGGAAATCGGCTTCCTGAATGACTGTGACGCCAATTTCGGTTCCAGGAAAGAAGCCAGCCAGTTTTTTGCCGCGAGGGGATGGGAATACCTGCAGGAGGGCCAGCTCGATACGGCTTCCTACCGCTTTAACCTCGCCTTCCTTCTGAACGAAAAGAACGTGGACGCCTATTGGGGGCTTGGCGTAGTGTGCTTCCAGCGGGAGGACTTCCAGTCTGCTGCCAGAATGCTCAAAAAGGGCGTTGAGATAGATCCTCAGAATGTACCGTTGCTGGTAGATTTGTCTTCTATTTCGATCAAGCTTTACGAAGAGGCGCCCGATAGCGTCAAAATAGAAGATGTTCACCGCCTGCTGACCCAGGCAGCAGCGCTTGACACGGCTTATGCGCAAACCTATTTCAACCTGGCGGTCGCCGAGTATTACCGCGGGAACTACAATGAAGCCTGGGAAAGTATTCATAAAGGCAGGGCCTTGAACTTTTCCCTGGTGAATCTTCAGTTTATAGAACAATTGAGCGATAAAGCTCCGGACCCGAAAGGGTTTTTCAAAAATACAGCAAACTAAGTACCTTTTAAAGAGTGAGCCGGAGTCTTCAACAAGGAAGTACTCCGGCTTTTGTTTATCAGGAACAGTATTCTCCAATGACACCCGGCAGGCGTATTTCCCAATGGTTTCGGCGCTTTTGGCTCAAAGCGGGGGCGCTGATTATTTCGGGGTGGGTGTTATATAACCTGGTGTTCCCGCTCCGGCCGGTGGTCGGGTATGCGGTTCAGGTGAAAGACCGCAATGGAGACCTGCTGCATGCATTTCTTTCCGATGATGACAAATGGCGGCTGTATGCCGAGCTCTCCGAGATAACTCCTCTTTTGAAAAGGACTTTTCTCCGGAAGGAAGACAAATATTTTTACTATCACCCCGGTATTAATCCGTTGGCTGTGGTACGGGCGCTGGCCGGGAATTTCTCAGGCGCCAGGCAGCGTTCGGGTGCTTCTACCATCACCATGCAGGTGGCCCGGATGCTCGAACGACGGCCAAGGACTTACGGGAGCAAGCTGATCGAAATGTGGACCGCGCTGCGATTGGAGAGCAGCTATTCGAAGGATGAAATTCTGCAGATGTATTTCAACCTGATTCCTTTCGGCGGAAATATTGAAGGGATAAAAGCAGCTTCGGTACTTTACTTCGGAAAGCCGCCGCAGTTGTTAAGCCTGGCCGAGATTACAGCGCTGACCGTTATCCCGAACAATCCGGAGCAACTCAACCCGCAACGGAAAAAAGCATTGCTTACTGAAAGGAACAAATGGTTGAAACGGTTCGAAAAAGAGGGCCTGTTTTCCGTACCGGTAATCAGGGACGCGCTGCAGGAACCCCTTGTGGCCTATCGGAGGGAGGCGCCCAAAAAAGCGCCTCATTTGTCGTTGCGGCTCAGGCGCGAGCTACCGGCGGAAAGCCGGATTGTTACTACCCTCAGGCAAGCCGTTCAGTCGCAGGCAGAGGCGTTGGTGGAGAACTACGTCAACCGGATCCGGGGCATGGGAATCCGCAATGCCGCCGTGCTGGTGCTGAATAATGAAACCATGGAAGTGGAGGGGTACGTCGGGTCGGCAGATTTCGAAAACCCGGTAGACGGGGGACAGGTCGACGGCGTTCGGGCGGTTCGTTCACCCGGAAGCACTCTGAAGCCGTTTGTATATGCCGTGGCTTTCGATAAAGGGATTTGTATTCCTAAAACTGTGGTGAACGATGTGCCGTCGAATTTTGCTGGCTATCAACCGGAAAATTTCGACCAGAAATTCAAAGGACCGGTGACGGTTGAGTTTGCGCTTGCGAATTCGCTGAATATCCCGGCAGTAAAGGTGCTGAATCAGCTGGAGGTCCGGACTATGGTAAGCCAGTTGACCAGGGCAGGTTTCAGGACCATTGAGAAACAGGCAAACGACCTGGGCCTTTCCCTGGTACTGGGCGGCTGCGGCACAACACTGGAAGAAATTACGCGATTGTATGCGGTCTTCGCCAGAGGCGGCCGGTATGGACCGATGAACCTGACTATGGATGCGGGTACCGGGAAAAGCGCGATGACACTTATGTCGGAAGAGGCGGCGTATATGATCACCCAAATCCTGTCGAAATCGGACCGGCCCGATTTGCCCAATAATTTCGACCATACCTACCGGCTGCCCCGGATTGCCTGGAAGACGGGAACTTCTTACGGAAAGCGGGATGCCTGGAGCATCGGTTATAACAGGAAATATACCATAGGCGTTTGGGTAGGCAATTTTTCGGGAGCGGGTGTGCCGGAGCTGAGTGGCGCCAATATAGCGACGCCGTTGTTGTTTGAGCTGTTCAATTCGATCCAGTATAATTCGCCGAAAGATTGGTTTGAAAGACCGGACCGCCTGGAACTCAGGAAAGTATGCTCGCATTCGGGCGCTATCCCGGCCGATGGCTGCACAGAACTGGTGAACGGGGACGCTATCGAGGGCATATCGGAATTTAGAAGATGCGAACACCTTCGGTGGGTATTTACGGATCCCGATGGGACGGTTTCCTATTGTACCTACTGCCTCCCCGCCGAGGGTTTTGAAAAGCGGAGCTACCCAAATCTTGCGCCCGAGCTGATCGCGTTTTATCATAAGGCGAAAATCCCTTACCTGAAAATACCACCGCATAACAGGATGTGCCAGCGGATGGCCGAAGACGGCCCGCCGGTGATTGTAAGTCCGCAGGAAGGCAGCGAATATTACCTGCAGGGCGATGGGGGCTCCGAGATACAGTTGCTCAGCCAGGCCAGCCATGATGCGGAATATGTGACGTGGTTTGTAAATGACCGCCTGCTGAAAAAGACGGATCCGGTAAGCCCCGTTTTTCTGGTGCCTCCATTGGGTACCGTGAAAATCTCCTGTGTGGACTCAAAGGGAAGAAATACGGATGTTGTAGTATTTGTGAAGCGGTTTTGATTAAGGTTCCTCCGGGGGAAATCCCGTATTTATAGGGTTGTGTTATGGGTCTTAAGGACGCGGGTCATAAGATTTTGATTGATAATTGTTCGTATATTTGAGATATCGTCACAGAGATAAAAAAAGCAGCTCCTGATAAGCAGATAGCGACTACTCTACATGGTTATTATGAGAATTGCCGCTCATTTCCTAATTTTACCACTTTGCCAAATAGTCAGCAGTTTATTAAAGAAATTAAGAATTAATACGAATGGCAGTCATAGCATTCAGAGATGCGATTAAGGACGCGATGTCCGAAGAAATGCGCCGCGATCCGAACATCTTTCTGATGGGAGAAGAGGTGGCAGAATATAACGGGGCCTACAAGGCAAGCCAGGGCATGCTGGCTGAATTCGGCGCCAAACGTGTAATTGATACCCCTATTGCCGAACTCGGTTTTGCCGGTATCGGTATCGGAGCTGCGTCGAATGGCCTCCGGCCTATCATTGAGTTCATGACTTTTAACTTTTCGCTGGTTGCGATTGACCAGATTATCAACAGCGCAGCGAAAATGCTATCTATGTCCGGCGGGCAATTCGGAGTCCCTATTGTTTTCCGCGGGCCGACAGGTAATGCCGGGCAATTGGGTGCGCAGCACTCTCAGAATTTCGAAAACTGGTTTGCCAATACACCAGGTCTGAAAGTAGTAGTGCCGGCCAACCCGTACGATGCGAAAGGATTATTGAAAAGTTCTATTCGTGACAATGATCCCGTGATTTTCATGGAATCGGAATTGATGTACGGAGACAAAATGGAGGTTCCCGAGGAAGAATATCTCATTCCGCTGGGGAAAGCCGAAATAAAAAGGGAGGGCTCCGATGTTACGATTGTTTCTTTTGGTAAAATGATTCCCCGCGTGGTAACACCCGCCATTGAAGAGCTTGCAAAAGAAGGCATCAATGCGGAGCTGGTGGACCTGAGAACGGTTCGGCCGATAGATTATGCTACGGTTGTGGCCTCGGTCAAGAAAACCAACCGCCTGGTGATCGTTGAAGAGGCTTGGCCATTGGCTGCCATCTCTTCAGAGATCGCTTACCATGTGCAACGATACGCTTTTGATCATCTGGATGCCCCGGTTATACGGGTAAACAGCAAAGATGTTCCGCTGCCGTATGCGCCTACGCTCATCGAAGAGATTCTTCCCAACGTGAAACGTACGGTGGAGGCTGTGAAATCGGTGATGTATAAGTAAGTCCCGAATCTGATCGCAGGTATTTCAATACAATTCCGCAGTGAAGCTGGCGGTTATCTGATTTAAATGATATCAACCAGGGTACCGCGCGTATCCCTGGTTGATTGTTTTATATCCTTTTACGATGGAAGTGCTGAGTCTGTCGGAAGTTTTTGTCCGAAAATTTGATGTTCCCATACTGTCAGATATTTCCTGGTCGGTAAAGCAGGGCGAGCAATGGGCCATTGTCGGAGGCAATGGCGCCGGGAAGTCGATTCTGCTCGATACGATTGCCAGCCGCCTGATGCCCAGGAGCGGGAAAATACGTCGTGAAGTCAGACCCGAACTTGTTGCTACGGACTACAGTTTCAACCGGATTGTGAAATCTGCGGCCCAGTATTATCAACAGCGTTTCCAATCTCAGGATGCAGAGATCGCACCTACGGTACGGGAAGTGCTTACCAACCGGTTGAAACCGGTAGGAACAATAGATGACGCTTCGGTTCAGCTGGGCCCGGAGACTGTTTCGCGGGAACGCCTGCTGGAAGTTTCGGAACTTTTGTCACTCACCCATCTGCTTGACCATCCCTTCGTAACCCTTTCCAATGGCGAGACGAGGCGCATGCTCCTGGCAATCTCGCTGCTGAAAGACGCCGGTCTGTTGCTGATGGACTATCCATTTACAGGCCTCGATGTTTTTTCCAGAGAAGTGTTGCGCAATGCCTTGTCCGCAATGGCGGCCGGAGGCAAGACAATTCTGCTGGTTACTTCACCCAACGAAATTCCAGGCTTTATTACCCATGTCCTGGAGTTGGAGGCGGGTACCGTGAAACACGCCCTGCCGCGGTACGAATGGGAAAAAGTGCGCGGCAGCTTCGGGATAAGACAGGACCATCAGGTGGTCGATACCGAACTTTTGAAGGAATTGGGAATCCCGGAGCATGACGATTTTGAGTATGCCTTCAGGTTGTCCGGAACCAGGGTGGTATACGACGGGCGCGCGGTATTGGACGGAGTCGACTGGCAGGTAAAAAAAGGGGAACATTGGGCGCTTTCAGGCCCGAATGGTTCGGGGAAATCCACGCTTCTCAGTATCATTACCGCGGATCACCCGCAGCGGTTCGCCAATAATTTTGAAATCTTCGGGCGTCCTAAAAGAGGGCAGGGCCTTTCTATGTGGGCGATCAAACAGCGGATCGGGCATGTTTCGCCGGAATTGCATTTGTATTTTCCCGCCGATACAACGGTATACAAAACCATCGGGTCCGGATTTTTTGACGCTACCGGGATTTACTTTAAAAAGATTGATGAGTCGCAGGATGCCCGCATCAGGCTGATTTCGAAGATTCTGAGAATTGAAGGGCTGCTGGACAAGATATTCAAAAACCTTTCGAAGGGAGAGCAGCGCCTTGTATTGCTGGCAAGGGCACTGGTGAAAAACCCGCCGCTCCTTATCCTGGACGAGCCTTGCCAGGGACTTGACCTCGCGACTACAGAATTTTTCAAGCAGGTTGTGGATGTTATTTGCAGGAATTCGCGTTATACACTTATCTATGTTTCGCACTATCCAAATGAAATACCCTCTTGTGTGACAAAAAAGTTAGCGTTGAAAAACGGCAAAGTTGATTCGATTGACGAACGGTCAACATAATGCGGGAAGTAGGCGTATAGTATTAAGTTCCTTTATCATAGGCAAACAGACTGATTCGACCGGGTTTACCGGCGATTGTGAGTAGGGAATTCTGCGTGACCATGTGCCCATGAGGATAAAGATAAGGGCGTAAGAACAGGTGAGAACCATGTCTGAATTTATAAATCTGAGCATTAACTGCAGAATACTCGTAAAGCATTTGCTTTCGGTGTTTTTTCTTTCAGTACTTCTGTTGAGGCCTTTTGCTGGTGAAGTAAAGGCGCAGCAGGTATCAATTATGTTTTCAGATGACGGTTCGGTAGGTAAACGCCTGTGCTGGCACCCGCAAAACGACCCGCTCAGCTATACGGTTAAAGTACTGGCCACACCGGGGAAATGCGGATCGGGGAAATACGAAATTCAGTGGGGTGACGGAACGACAACCAAAGTAACGGGTGATGGCGCTCAGGAGTTAACGAAGACTTACAACCTAACGTCTTACCGGTCTAATGAGGCATCGGGACTAATGGTGTACAATATCTTTATCACAAGCACAGATGAGGACTGTCCCGATCTCGCGGTTGCACGGCTCAGCATTAACAAAATTCCCATTGCTGTCCCCAAGGTTGCCGCCGCTTGTGAAGATGTGGTAAGCACTTTTTCAAATCTCTCTCCCGGCAGATCCGGCCAAACGCTTAGATGGGAGTGGACCTTTAGTGACGGCGTGACTTCTACTGCCGGAAGCCTTACCAGGCGTTTTACCGATCCCGACCAGGAATATTGGGTGAAGCTGAAAGTAACCTCGGACGTGTGTAATGGTGCCACTTCTGAAAGCGAACAGATAGCATTCAAGCTCAAAAAGCTTCCTAAAACGTCAGCAAATGTAAAGGAACTAAACAACGGCGCCCTCTGCTTTACCGACGACAGCGACAGTACGCTCGTCCTTGATGCTTCGGCTTCATCCGACGCCAACCGGTTTCACTGGAGCATAGTGGGCGGAAAATACAAGGTAGCACAGCTGATGAAACCCGACTCGTCAGTAATGAAAATTAAAATGTTGGAGTCGGCAGATTTCCGGATATCCATTACACCGCGCAATGAATGCGGTGCAGCGTCAAACGGTGAGTTTTCAACCTCATTCCAGGCCTTGCCCCTTCCTGAAATAAGCCTTGTAAAACAGCCGGACGGTTGTGAGGAGCTGAAATACCGGCTGTTGAGCGCCAGGGACGGCGCGGTTTACATGCTGGACGGGCGCACCATATCCCCGGACGAGGAAATCACGCTCCCGGTTTCGACAAAAGAATATATCGTCACGGGTTCTGTTACCAACGCCTGCGGGACAAGAATGGACAGCGATAGCTTCTATGTTCATCCCAAAGCTCCCGTGGAAATTACATCTCTGCCGCTTGATACCACGATCTGTTACGGAACCAACCCGCTACCGCTCGAGGCCTCCCGGGCAGGCGGACAGTGGTCGCAGCAAAACGTGCAGGTGATTGCCGGGAAAAGCTTTTTTTACCCGAATTCTGCAGGTGATTTCGAAGTTTCCTACCAGGTGGGTACAGGGCTTTGCCTTTCTTCCGCCACGAGGCGTATAAATGTATTGAATGAGCTGGCAGTAGCAAGTATAGGTCTTGATGAGGCAGACCTGAGGTGCGCACCGGCGAGGATCGTGTTTTCCAACCGGTCGAAAGGAAATGAGGCGGGCTACTCGCTGTGGCAATTCGAAGAAAACGGGCCTGAAACGGAGACAGCTTCCGATACCATTTCTCATGTTTTCAATGCGGCGGACCAGGAGGCGGTTTATACCGTCAGGCTGAAGGTGCGGAACGTCTGCGGGGTGTCTGAAGCCACGCGGGTCGTGAAAATCCTGCCCAGCGCGATTAAACCACTCTTTACCCTGCCTGCGGGTACCTTCTGTCCGAATTCCACAGTTGCGTTCCAGGATGCAACCGTACCTGCTCCGAATCACTGGAAATGGGATTTCGGAGACGCGCAAATTTCCAACGTAGCGAATCCTGAGCACCAGTACGGCAAAGCCGGGACTTACACCGTAACCCTGGAGGCCGGCAACCAATGCGCCACCGGAAAAGTCAGTCATGTTGTCGAGATACAAGCGCCGCCCACCCCGGAGTTCTCTATAGCGGGCGACAGGGCTTGTGATGGAGAAGAGGTAGTGTTCACGAACAATACCGACACTCGATACACATTTGCCTGGGATTTTGGCGATGGAAGCCCTCCGGATGAAGTCAATTTTAATCCGGCACATACTTTTTCACAGGGAGAGTATAAGGTGACCCTGACCATTTTTGACGGGGCAAAGGAGTGTAGCACGAAAAAAGAACTGCCGGTGACAATCGCCCCGGTACTGCAGCCGGCGTTTACGGTTGAGGTCGCAGAGCAGGCCTGTGAGCCTGCGTTGGTGAAATTTGTCAACCAGACACCGGGCGGCGACCGGTGGCGCTGGGAAATTTCGGACGGTACCAAGACCACTACTACGAATGTGAAGGAACCGCTGCTGCCATTTAAGAGCGGGGGATATACGATTCAACTGACTGCCTCGAAAAACGGGGCTTGCGAGGCAAGTACCGATCAATCGCTTTCCTTTGATTTTGTGAAGTGTAACGTCGATATTCCCCAGGCATTTACGCCGAACGGCGACCAGCATGGCGACAGGTACACGTTATTCGGGGACGGTATTGACCGGATCATTTTTATGCGGATCAGGAACCGGTGGAGCGAGGTGGTGTATGAAATGGCGGACGTCCCCGCCGGAAGCCAGTCCGCAGGGGCATCATGGGACGGCACGAAAAATGGAAAAGACCTTCCCGCAGACATGTATGTTTTTGAAGCAAAGGTGAGATACCGCGACCAAACGGAATCGGATGTGATACGAGGCAATTTTTACCTGGTAAGATAGTATGAGGAGAAAATTGTACCTGCTGAGTTTATTGTTATCGGGGATAGGGATGAAAGCGGAGGCGCAGGCGCCGCATTTTTCCCAGTTTAACGCCATCCCTTCGTATAACAACCCCGCCCTCGTAGGTGACGCCAAGGTGCCGCGTCTTGCGGTTAATTTCCGGAACCAGTGGGCAACAATCGGTAGCGCATTCAACACCGGTATCGTCTCCTTTGACAGCTATGACTCAAAGAGAGACATAGGCTGGGGCGGCTACGCTATTCACGATCAGCGGGGCAATGCCCTGCAGAGCAATATGCTGGCCGCGCAAATCTCCAAGCTTACCTATATCAACAGCAACCGTTCGCTAAGACTGATAGGCGGCGCGCAGGCGGCCTGGGTTTCCAACCGATGGAATGCCGCCGACCTGGTCTATGTTTCTGACTTGATGGGACTACCGGATCCCATCGCGCTCAATTCACTTTCGGAGAACCGGTTTTCGTTTTCGCTCGGCAGCGTTCTGGAGCACGTCCCCTCCAGTCCGGAACGTGCGTCCTGGTGGCTCGGGGCGGCCTGGCATCACGTAGCCGTGGATACTGATAAATGGATGGGGCAGCGGTTCGGGCTCCAGGGCGGGCTGAAACTGCCGTTTGATTCGCCGGGCTTTTTCGGTAATAGCCTGGGGCATGACCTTGACCGGGAATCATCGCTTAACCTGGGATTTCATGCGCGAAAACAAGGAAATCTCTACCAAATGGAGGTCGGGACGAATGTCGTATATTCTCCGATGATCGTGGGCCTCTGGTACCGGGGTTTTGTGGCCGGCGACCGCCGCGACGCTGTTATCCCGACGCTTGGATTTATCAGCGCCAACGTTATGTTCCAGGTAAGTTACGATATTCCCGTTTCTACCCTCGGCTTCAATACCGGTGCGCTCGAACTAACGCTCTGGTACGGATTCAACGACCTGGTTTCATTCCGGGGAAACAGCCGCAATGTCCGGCATCTCCTGAAATTCTAGCTATTTCGACAAGTGGTACAGCTCGTACCACTCCTCGTAGCTCAGGTGGATACCGGTGGCGCTGGCTGCATTCCGGATGCGGCCTTCAAGGGTAGACCCGATAATAGGCAGAGTCCCGAGGCGAAGCAACCATGCCACCGCAATCTGTTCGGGGTTCGCCTGGTGCTTGTCGCCTATTTCTGCAAGTTTTTCCCGGATCGACTGCGCTTTGGAATCGGTACCTTCTTTGATGCGCCCCCCTGCGAGGGGCGACCAGGCGAGGGGTTTGCTGAAGTTCTGCTTGATAAAGTCAATGCGACCGTCGCTGATAGCCGAGGTGTTCATCAGGCTCAGTTCAATGTGGTTGGTCACGATTGGCTTCCGCAGGTAAGAAGCCAGCAACTGGTGCTGAAAAACACTGAAATTGGCAACGCCTATGTGCAGGGCTTTCCCGGAGTTTACCACCTCGGCCAATGCCATGGCGGTCTCTTCCGGGTCGGCGAGAAGATCACTGTGATGCAGCATCACGATATCGAGATAATCGGTCTGGAGCCGCTTCAGTGAGGCATCAATACTCTTGTGAATATTTGCTCTTGAAGTGTCGTAAACAAGGAACTTACCGTCGGTAGACCTGCGGATACCGCACTTGCTGAAGAGCACGAGGTCTTCGCGCTTCAGGTTGTTTTGCCGCATTACTTTCCCGAAACTGGTTTCAACTGTGGAATCGCCATAAATGTCAGCATGGTCAAAGGTATTGATACCCAGATCAAGACAAAGCCTGACGGTACTTTCAATTTTCCGGTAGGTTTCACTCCCCTCGTCCTGCCAGCGCCAGAATCCGTAAATTGCTTCGGAAACTTTAGGCCCTGAGTCGCTTAGGCTTACTTTCTTCATGGATGGATGATACAGTTGATTTGTCGGCTGCAAAATACCCTATTTTCCCAATGGGAAACAAATACTAGGGGAAGATGATCTTTTCGGTTACCACCTTCCGGTTATTGGTAAAACGCGCCAGGTAGAGTCCGGCCGGTATGGGGCCGGGATTGATGCGGAGCTGGCCGGTACGTAAGCCCAGGGCGATTTTGTGCGTACATTGCCCGGAAAGGCCGATGAGCTGCAGTTCGTCGAAAGGCTCCTGCAGGTAGATTTGCAGCTCTCCCGATTCGATGATCGTGGGCCGGACCAACCTTGCTTCGCCTGTAGGCGGGTCAATCCCGGTGATGGGGGCATAAAAAGCGGCGATTGGTGAGAACTCAAAAGATCCGTCGTTGTCCAAAACACGCAGCCGGTAATAATAGCGCCGATCCGGCTGTACGGTGGCGTCGGTAAAGGAATAATTAGTGAATTCTTCGCCGGTGTCTTTTCGCGGAATGTGGGCAATCACTGTAAATTCGCGGGCGTTATCGCTTCGCTGGAGCTCGAAGGAGGAAAAATCGGAAGAAGCTGACACGCGCCACTGGATATCGGCCGAATTGTCTTCTGATCTGGATACCGAGAAACTCGCAAACTTTACCGGCAGCGGCGGGCCTTCCTCTACGCGGTAGAGGATATTGGTCAAACGGCTGACGGCATAAATCTCCCCATTTTCGGCCTCGCCGAGGTCAGAGATCCCGGTTACACCTACATCGTCAGGCGTAAAGGAATAGGTGGTCCCTGTTTGACGGATAAGATGCAGCTGGCTGCCGAAATAGTCTGCTCCGACATAGTAACCATTAAGGTTCGGAAAAGCGGCGCCCCTGTAAACTACTCCGCCTATGACGGACCGCTGGCCCTCGCTTCCGGTCGCGTAGGTGTGAACCGGAGCAAAATAGTTGGCCGGAGCGGTGCATCCGGCCGTGTAGGTCGAATTTCCTTCCAGGCAATCCCAGCCGAAATTGGCGCCGCGAAGGTCGGTTTCAGAAACAGCATTGATTTCTTCAAACCTGCCCTGCCCTACATCACCGATCCATGCCGCACCGGTTTGACGGTCAAAACTCCATCGAAATGGGTTTCTCAGTCCCAGGGCATACACCAGGCTGTTCGGAAAAGGGTTGTCTGCCGGGCGAAGGTCGGCGCGGTTGACATCGATCCGAAGTATTTTGCCCAGGTTCTTCGAGAGATCCTGGGCATTGCCGCCCGGATCGCCGGCCCCCCCGCCGTCACCGACCGAAAGGTAGAGCATGCCATCCGCGCCAAAATGCATTTCGCCGCCGTTGTGGTTCGTATAGGTAGGGTGGGGTATGGTGAGCAGTATTTGGCCGGTCGCGGGGTCGAAGCGATTGGGATCGGCGCCCGTTTGGTAAGACGCAACCTCAAGATTGTTCTGTGCATTGGTATAGTACACGTAGAACCTCCTGTTGGTTGAAAACTGGGGGTGGAAAGCCATACTGAGCAATCCCTGCTCGCCCGTAACCGGGATGCCGCTGATCCGGAAGAAAACCCCCTGGTCAGAGAATGAGGCGTCGGTGACCCTGTTGAAAACCTTGATGGTACCGCCCTGCTGGACAATAAAAAGACGACCGGAGCCATCGCCGGCGTTTACTACCTGGACCGGCTCGGAAAGCCCGCTGGTGATCACGCTGTCCAGCCGCACATCGGGCGCTCCCTGCCCTGGCGCGGCAAATCTTGTCAGGAGAATAAGAACCGGCAGAATACAGGCTCTTAAACCAAAGTAGTGGTGACATTTCATGCGTTTGTAACGGTTTTAGGTGGTGTAAGCATTTTCAAAAACGTTGTTCAATATCCGAAGCCGGATACACGGAAAACCTGCGTTAAGAATGACGGGAGGTTTAGGTAAAACGCTGGATTGTTCGAATAAATTTCAATATATTGACGATTGAAAGAAAATAAATTCATGACATTGTCCTATTTGATTTCCGACTTATGATGGAGCAGAATCCGATAGAAGCGCTTTATCAGCAGCTAAAGGCGAAAAGAGAGCAGGTCCGGTTTGGAGGGGGGCTCGACAAGCTGGCAGCGCAGCACAAAAAGGGGAAGCTCACGGCCAGGGAGCGGGTGAGCTATTTGCTCGACGCAGAGGAGGATTTTCTTGAGATAGGCGAATTTGCCGGCGACGGCATGTACGAAGAAGAGGGCGGGTGTGTTTCCGGGGGTGTTATTGCCGGCCTGGGTAATGTCTCGGGACGGCTTTGTATGATCGTCGCGAATGATGCTTCGGTAAAAGGCGGTGCCTGGTTCCCGATTACGGCGAAGAAGAACCTCAGGGCCCAGGAAATCGCTATGGAAAATCGTCTGCCGGTAATCTACCTGGTAGACAGCGCCGGGATTTATCTTCCGTTACAGGCCGAGCTCTTTGCTGACAAAGAGCATTTCGGGCGCGTTTTCAGGAATAACGCTAAAATGACGGCAATGGGCATCGTCCAGATCGCGGCCATTATGGGGAGTTGTGTAGCGGGCGGGGCCTATCTGCCCGCAATGTCCGATGAAATTCTTATGGTGGAAGGCACCGGTTCCCTGTTTCTTGCCGGACCTTATCTCGTAAAGTCTTCGATTGGCGAGGAGGTGGCCGCCGATGCACTTGGCGGTGCTGAAATGCACAGTGAAATTTCGGGCGTAGTAGATAACAGGTACCCTGACGACCGCTCTTGCCTGGATGCCGTTAAGGCGAGGATGGCGGGCCTCGCAAAGCCTGAAAATGCGGGATACGATCGGGTTGCGTCAAGGAACCCGCATCTGGAGGCCGCAAAATTAAATGAAATATTTCCCGCCGACCGGCTTAAACCCTACGATACGGTGCAGCTGCTTGATTGCATAATTGACGAAGGAACCCTGGATGAGTATAAGCCCGGGTACGGAAAATCGCTGGTTTGCGCTTATGCCAGAATTGACGGATGGAGCGTCGGTATTGTTGCCAACCAGCGGAAAATCGTGAAATCGGGCCGCGGCGAAATGCAGATGGGCGGAGTAATCTATGCGGATGCCGCTGACAAGGCCGCGCGGTTTATTATGAACTGCAATCAGAAAAAGATCCCCCTGGTTTTTTTTCATGACGTAACCGGCTTTATGGTAGGCAGTCGGAGCGAGCAGGGCGGCATTATCAAAGACGGGGCCAAAATGGTCAATGCGGTGGCTAATTCTGTCGTGCCCAAGCTTACCATAATAATCGGAAACTCTTACGGGGCCGGGAACTACGCCATGTGCGGGAAGGCTTATGATCCCCGGTTCATATACGCGTGGCCCACTGCCCAGATTGCGGTGATGAGCGGGAGCACTGCGGCCAAAACACTGTTGCAGATACAGGCAGCTGCGCGAAAATCGAAGGGGGAAACGCTTACACAGGCGGAGCAGGATAGTCTCTCCGACACCATTCTGGACCGCTACCAGGAGCAATTGTCGCCCTACTACGCCGCGGCACGGCTTTGGGTAGACGGTATTATAGAGCCGGCTCAGACCCGTAGCGTGATTTCCATGGGGATATCGGCGGCAAACCTCGCGCCGATACGCGAAACTTTTAATGTGGGTGTATTCCAGGTCTAGCAATTATTCCGAAATTAGAGGTGCTGAACTTCAGTAGGAAAGTTCGCCCTGAATCCATTGCCTGAACTGCTTTATGTTGAAAAAAACCTGGTTGCTCGGTCTGCTGCTGACCACCGCACATTTGTATGCCCAGAAAATAGAAAACTGGAAAGGATTTGAGAAGGTTGTTTTCGACTTCCAGGGGCGTCAGGCCTGGTATGTGAAGCCTGCGATGGCGTTGGAGGGCAAGCCCTGGGTATGGCGGGCGCATTTTCCGGAATGGCACACCGATATGGACAGCCTCCTGGTCTCGCGTGGTTTTCATATTGCTTATGTCAATACCAATGACATGTTCGGTCACCCGTCAGCTTTATTGGTCTGGGACGACTTTTACCGCTATTTAACCGAAGAAAAAGGCTTTGCCCGGAAAGTAGCGCTTGAGGCGGTGAGCCGCGGTGGTTTGTACGCCTACGGCTGGGCCAAGCGCAATCCGGGCAAGGTAAGCTGCATTTATGCTGAAGCACCGGTCTGTGATCCGCGCAGTTGGCCGGGCGGGAAAGGTGAGGGGACCGGTACGCCGTCGGAATGGGAGAAATGGAAGGCCCTCTATGGGTTGAATGAAGAGGAGGCCGGAAAGATGGAAGATATACCGTTGAATGACCTGGAAGGGCTGGCGTCGTTCAAAGTGCCGGTCCTGCATGTGGTCGGACCGGCCGATCGGGTGGTGCCTAACGAGGAAAATACCTTCCTGTTGATCCGGAATTATATAAAAGCCGGCGGCCCGGCAACTGTTTACACTCTGTCACGGAGCGAGCAAAAGAACAACGGTCACCATTTTACGATTGAGCATCCTGAAGTCTTTGCCGGGTTTATTCAACAGAACAGCTATCCGGTGCAGAAAATGAAGGAAAGTTCGGCCTACATCGAAACTTCTGCCGGCCTTTCAAATGCCCTTCAAAAGTTTAAAGCCGGTGGAGTTGCTACCGTGGCCTTCCTGGGTGGGTCCATTACCTTTAACCCCGGCTGGCGCACCAAAACTATGAAGTACCTGGCGGAGAAGTTTCCGGGGACGAAATTCACTTTTATTTCCGCCGGGATTCCCTCTCTGGGGAGCACGCCCCACGCCTTTCGTTTCGGGCGGGATGTGCTTGAGCAGGGCGTGCCCGATTTGCTTTTTGTAGAGAGCGCAGTCAACGACCGAACTAACGGGTTCAGTGAAAAGGCGCAGGTCCGGGCATTGGAGGGTATCCTTCAGCATGCCAAAACGGTCAACCCGAAAATGGATGTCGTAGTAATGGCGTTTGCTGACCCGGACAAGTCTGGCGACTGGAACGCGGGAAAAGAACCTGTAGAGGTGCTGGTACACCAGAAAGTGGCGCGGCACTACGGGGCAGCTTTTGTCAACCTCGCCAGGGAGGTATATGACCGTATAAACGCGGGGGAATTTTCATGGAAGTATGATTTCAAAGATCTTCATCCGTCTCCATATGGCCAGGAGGTGTATTTCAATACCATCAAGACCTTGTTGAATACTGCTCCGCAGAAGGAAGCGCTGGCAGGATTGCCGGCGCCGCTCGATCCCGGATCTTACGCGCGGGGGCGCTACCTGGGTATTGAGCAGGCGCAAAAACGCAAAGGGTTTAATTATGTGCAGAGCTGGAAGCCCGCCGATGGAAAAGGGACCAGGAAGGGGTTCGTGGAAGTACCTGTTTTAGTAGCAGAAAATGGCCGTGGATCCTTTGAACTTCCATTCGAGGGCCGGGCAATCGGACTCGCGGTAGTTTCCGGTCCCGATGCCGGGAAGATCAGCTACAGCATTGACGGGAAAAAGGCAAGGACGCAGAACCTATATACGCAGTGGAGCGGGCAGCTGCATCTGCCCTGGTACATTATGCTGGACGATGAGTTGAAACCCGGTAAGCACCGGTTAACGGTGTCACTCCTGCCGGAAAAACAGCCTTCGGCAACCGGAAGCGCATGCCGGATCGTCTATTTCCTGGTAGCGGATTGAAGGTATGAGGTGTGAGCCTTGAGGTGCCGGCTCACACCTCACCCCTCATACCTCATACCTCTCCCCTCACACCTCACTCCTCCCAACCAGCACCTCCGCCAACGCCAGGTCTTCGGGTGTGGTGATTTTGAGATTCTTATAATCGCCTTTGCTCAGGTGTATGTCGAAGCCGGCATACTCCAGCACGCTGGCGCAATCCGTAAAAAAGGGTTGATAATCGGCTAGAAAGGCTTTTTTCATCCATTCAGATCTGAACGCCTGCGGGGTTTGCACAAGGCGGAATGCCTCGCGGTCGAGCGGGCCGTTACTGGTGGGTCCTATGGCCCGGATGCTGTCTTTTAAGGGCACCGCGGCAACGGCAGACCCGAAAAGGCCGGCCTCTTCGAAGCAATTATTGATCAGGGAAGCAGTAACCAGCGGGCGTACACCATCGTGAACGGCAATGAGCGAATCAGGGTCGCTAACCAGCTCAAGTCCTTTTTTAACGGAATGGAAACGCGTGTCGCCGCCTGTAACCACCTGGTGGGGAAGATGCCAGTTATAGTCCTGCCGGAGGCGTTCCCAGTAGCTGATCTGGTTTTCGGGAAGAACAAGGATAAGCTCAAGAGGTGCAGCAGCGGCAAACGCCTCAAGCGTATGAAATAGAACCGGCTTGTTGGCGAGGAGTAAAAATTGTTTTGGAATCTCGCTATTCATGCGGGACCCGCTGCCTCCGGCAACAATAATTGCGTAGCGTTTCATGTTAGGGGTGAGTCTTGAGGGGTGAGGTGTGAGGCGTCAGCTCCCTCACACCTCAAACCTCACACCCTCCGATCAGACGATCAGCATTACATCGCCATACGTGAAGAAGCGGTATTTCTCTTTGAGCGCCTGCTCATAAGCGCTCATGACGAGGTCGTACCCGCCAAAAGCACAGGCGTTCATCAGCAATATGGATTCCGGTAGATGGAAGTTTGTCAACAGGGCCGAGCCAATCTTGAAGTCATAGGGCGGGAAGATAAAGCGATCCGTCCAGCCTTCAACCGGTTTTACGTGTCCACTGGCGGAAACAGACGATTCAATCGCCTTTAGCGAAGTGGTACCTACCGCGCAGACACGTTTACCATTGTCGAGGCACGTGTTGATAATTTTGGAAGTCTTTTCCGTGATCGAAAAGTTTTCCGAATCGGTTTTATGCTTGGTGAGGTCTTCAACGTCCACATTTCTGAAGGTGCCAAGACCGACGTGAAGCGTGATAGGCGCAAAATTTACTCCTTTTAATTCGAGGCGTTTGGAAATAACCTTGGTGAAATGCATTCCGGCCATGGGTGCTGCCACAGCCCCGAGCTTGTCGGCGAATATTGTTTGAAAATGCTCGCGGTCTTCGCTGGTCACGGCCCGCCGGGAAATAATTTCCGGAGGCAGCGGCGTTTCGCCCAGCTCGTTCACCATGTTCATGAAATCATCGTACGTCCCGTCATAGAGAAAACGGATGGTCCTTCCGCGGGACGTGGTGTTGTCGATAACTTCGGCTACGAGCTCGCTATCTCCGAAATACAGCTTGTTCCCGACACGTATTTTCCGCGCGGGATCTACCAGCACATCCCACAGGCGCATTTCACGGTTCAGTTCCCGCAGGAGAAATACTTCGATTTTAGCACCGGTCTTTTCTTTCTGACCGTACAAACGGGCAGGAAAAACCTTGGTGTCGTTAACCACCATCACGTCGCCGTCATCGAAATAGTCAATAATCTCAGAAAAAGACTTATGCTCGATAAGGCCGGACTTCCGGTGAACTACCATCATTCTGGCTTCTCCGCGTTCTTTGGGGTGAAGCGCTATTAAACTCTGGGGTAGATCAAATTTGAATTCCGATAATTTCATAGGTAGCTGGCGTGATCGCTCCTCTTTATGCGTCCCGGCGGAGCCTTTAGGGAGAGTAGAAAACGTAGTTTCACAAAAAAATAAGACCGCAAAAATAGTTTATTTTTTGATTATGCTCAATTAAAAGTATTTTTTTTTACAACCTGTTTTCAAGTATCCCTCCGGCTCCATAACCCGAAATGTACGCAGGAATGGGGATTAAGCGACAGAAGCGGGGAGATGGCATTTATTTGTTGCGATTAAATAGGAATAATCGCACATTTTGACGGTAGTTCAAGTCTTTGGTTAATGATAGTTTAAGATAATTTATTTGTTAAATTTGCACCCGGTTCAGGAGGGTTCAGCCCTTTTATTTCCTACAAAATAGCTTAGATAGAAAGTGGACATTTTTGAGAAACTGCGTAACAATTGGGGCGCCATCGGTTCATCCGTTCAGCTCGTAGACGGGCATCATTATTTTTCATTTCCGAAATTGGAAGGAGAACTGGGGCCTAAGATGCGTTTTAAGGGGCGGGAGGTGTTGAATTGGAGCCTGAATAACTATCTCGGTTTGGCGAATCATCCTGAAGTAAGGAAAATAGACGCCGAGGCCGCTGCAGAGTGGGGACTTGCTTACCCGATGGGAGCCAGAATGATGTCGGGCAATACCGACCTCCATGAATTGCTTGAGCAGGAGCTGGCGGAGTTTGTGGGAAAGAAGGACGCGTTCCTGTTGAATTACGGCTACCAGGGGGTAGTATCTATTATAGAGAGTTTGGTGGATCATCGCGATGTGATCGTATATGACGCTGAGTCTCATGCATGTATTATTGACGGTATCCGGCTCCATAAGGCGAAAATGGGAACTTATTATAAGTTCAACCATAACGACATGGAGAGCCTGGAAACTAACCTGAAAAGGGCAACCAAGCTTGCCGAAGAAAAAGGCGGCGGCGTTCTGGTAATTACCGAAGGGGTATTCGGGATGTCCGGGAAAGTAGGCGATCTTAAGGCAGTCGTTGCGTTGAAGGAAAAGTATAATTTCAGGCTGCTTGTCGACGACGCACATGGCTTCGGCACAATGGGGGCTACCGGCGCAGGGGTCGGCGAGCTGTTGGGCGTACAGGATGGCATTGACCTTTATTTCTCGACGTTCGCCAAGTCAATGGCTGCGATAGGCGCTTTCGTGGCGAGCAATGACCCGCAGATTATCATGTACCTCAAGTACAATATGCGCTCACAAACCTATGCGAAGGCGCTGCCGATGCCGTACGTGGTAGGGGGAAGAAGAAGATTGCAGCTCATAAAAGAACAACCCGAGCTGAGAGCAAGGCTTTGGGAGAATGTGGAAGCACTTCAAAACGGCTTGCGGAGCCGCGGTTTTGATATTGGGGAGACTACCTCTCCGGTGACACCGGTTTTCCTCCAGAGCGAGGGTGGGGTACCCGAAGTAACCCGTATGGTGCGTGACCTGCGTGAGAACCTGGGCGTGTTCTGTTCAATCGTGGTGTACCCGGTAGTTCCGAAGGGGCAAATCATGCTTCGGCTGATTCCTACGGCTGCACATAGCCTCGAAGACGTAGCTTATACCCTGGATGCTTTCAGTTTGCTTGCGCGGAAACTGGAGAATCGGGAGTACCGCACCGAAGAAGTTAAAGCCGAGGCGTAACAACGGGTCTGCCCGCCCGGGAGATCAGCTTGATTTATAGCGTGCTAGGGGCCGTGCCGTGCCGGATTTGAACGATTGCCACCAAAGATTATTCTATGGCTATTGTTCTGTAATTAATTGATTTTCAGATTGTTGGAAGTTGTTTTTAAAAAAACATGGATTATTTAGTGTGTTTTTTTGATATTTTCAATTGGCTGATGGTGATAAATTGCTAAATTTCGACGAAAACGCCCTTTTTGGGGTTTTGAGCCATTTTTTCAACTAAACAACCGATCATAACCATGGCAAGATTCGATGAAGTTAAAAATCTAGTTTTGTCTCTGGAAGGAGATTTTGACAAGTTCTATAACAAGAACAACCAGGCAGCAGGAACACGCGTTCGTAAAGGATTGCAGGACCTGAAAAACCTGGCTCAGGAAATTCGGACAGAGGTACAAAATAAGAAGAACGAAGGGTAAATCCAGCACCTTAAAGAGATAACAAAAAGCGCATTTGAAGCCAATCTTCAAATGCGCTTTTTGTTTGGGCACCGGTGAGGAACCCCGGTCAGAATTTCTCCTTATTCATGAGCGTGGCGGTGCCGACCGTGCATCGTTTGCCCGTTTCTTTGTTTTTGATTTCTCCCCTGATGGTGGCGACGTGCTTTAACGCGTCAATGGTCTCGATCGTGAATACCACCTCGTAGTCGGTTTCGACGAACATGGGGCGTTGAAATTCCAGGGTTTGCGCCAGGTAAACCGATCCGAAGCCCGGATAAATCGTCCCCAGCACTTTGGTAAAGACACTCGCTCCGAGCATGCCGTGGATGATGGGGGTTTTGAATGGCGTGTTTGCCGCGAACGCCGGGTCGAGGTGTAAAGGATTGTTGTCGCCGGTAACCTGGGCGAACAGCTCAACGTCGGCTTGCGTAAACCTGAAATCGTGCGAGAAAGAGGCTCCCACCTCTGCTTTTATGTCCATGCGTAAAAATTATTCGATTCCACCCATCCATTTTTTGATAGGCTTGTAAAAAAGCAACAGCAAGAGCGCGAATCCGCCGGTAACCATAAATACCTGGGTAAACAGGTTCGGCATCTGCGCTATATTTTCTTCATCGAAATTGCTCGCAAACAAACCCGAGATAAGGTTCCCGAGCGATGCTGCGACAAACCAGATTCCCATCAGCTGGCTTACGAAGCGCTTTGGCGCCAGTTTTGTAAAAGAACTCAATCCTACCGGGCTGAGGCATAGTTCTCCTACCGTATGGATGAGGTAGGTAGCAGCAAGAAAGACGGGGGACACCAGTTGTCCGCTGAGGGCTTCCTGGGCGCCGAGCCGCATGATCAGAAAGCCACAGGCAAGGAGCAATAAACCGATCGCAAATTTGACCGGGATCGGCGGGTTGATGTTACGTTGTGCGAGGTAAATCCAGAGTGCAGCTACAACCGGCGCCAGGGTAACAATAAAGAACGGGTTGAAATTCTGGAACCAGCTGGAAGGAAATTCAAAATTGCCGATGGTTCTGAACGTGTGGCGTTCCGCGAAGATCTGAAACGTAGTC
Source organism: Ravibacter arvi (assembly GCF_039540405.1). NCBI lineage: Bacteria > Pseudomonadati > Bacteroidota > Cytophagia > Cytophagales > Spirosomataceae > Ravibacter > Ravibacter arvi. The sequence continues at coordinate 60,292 of NZ_BAABEY010000028.1, read as the reverse complement.
CCTGCCTGTTCAAAGCCCGACCAGAATACTGCTGCCGCGAAGAAAAAGATGATCAGTACGCCGACCCGCTTTTTTTCTGGCAGGGTTAATCCGCCGGCGAGCAAAATGTAAAAAAAGTAGATGAGCGCCACCGAAACAATGATAATGCCCATGGCCTGCGCCAGTCCTTGTGCGGAGGTGACGTCGATAACTCCTGTTAGCTGGAGCGTAACGAGGAAAACAACGAGCAAACCGACGAGGCCGATACCCAGTGACTTCTCTTTGCCGGAAGCGGTATCGGTTGCCTGGCGTTTCTTTTGAACGGGCGGGGCGCCCAACCCCTTCAGGTAGATGTCACCGGCAAATTTAAATACCAGCAAACCTAGAAACATGCCGATAGCAGCCGCTCCGAAGCCGTAATGCCAATTGACTTTCTGGCCGAGGTACCCCACCGTCATCATTCCCAGGAACGAGCCCAGGTTAATGCCGATGTAAAAGATTGAAAATGCGGCGTCGCGGCGGGCGCCCCCTTCAGGGTAGAGCTCACCCACAATGGAACTGATATTGGGTTTTAACAGGCCGGTTCCAAGGGCAACTACGGCCAGGCCCAGGAAGAAAACCGCCTGGGAGGCCGGTATAGCCAGGATAATATGCCCGAGCATGATGATGATACCGCCATAGAAAATGGATTTTTTCTGGCCTAATACGTTATCGGCCACCCAGCCGCCCGGGAGGGAAAGGAGGTAAACAGACGCCGTATAAATGCCGTAAATGGCACTTCCTTCCGCGACAGACAAGGCGAGTCCGCCCCGTACCTGGTCAATCAGGTACATCAACAGGATCGCACGCATGCCATAGTAGCTGAAGCGTTCCCACATTTCTGCAAAGAAAAGAACGTACAGGCCCCTCGGGTGCTTTTGGGAGATGGTTGCTTCCATAGATTTTAAACGTATAGTTTTTGCAAACGGTTTTTTGTTGATTTTGAAGTAGATTAAGAAATCTCAAATAGGCCGCAATATAGTATAAATGTGAAATAATCGGTAAGTCCCGAAAAAGTCGCCGGGAGTCTCCCTATTCTCTATCGGATTAATGGCTAACTTTGGCGGGACCAAAAATCTACAACCGGCTTTATGGAGCAAATCGCATTTTATTTGTTTGCGGGGTTGGCGATAGCAGCGGCGCTCCTGATACTTTTCACGCGAAATCTGATGTACGCCGCATTCGCTTTGTTCATCACTTTTTTCGGGGTTGCGGCCCTGTATGTATTGGCTATGGCCGATTTCCTGGCCGTGGCGCAAATTATGGTGTACGTAGGTGGGGTGCTGGTCCTGCTGGTTTTCGGGATTATGCTTACTCATCAGCCCAAAGTAAAATCCAGTGCTGCAAGTAACCGTGTCCTGGCAGAGAACCGGGGCATGATACTGGGCGGCGTCGTTGCCGTGCTGGTTTTCGCAATGTTGGCAAAGGTGATCGTTACCGCCGACTTCGTCCTCGACGGTCCCTATGCGGCGCAGAAATCTACCATGGAAAAGATCGGGTTGGCGCTTATGACCACCCATTTGCTCCCCTTTGAAATGGTGGCGGTACTTTTACTGGCGGTACTGGTCGGTACCGGCTACCTGGCTTTCAACAGAATCAAACAAACGCGATCGTGATCCCTGTAACGCACTTCCTGCTCGTAGGGTGTACCCTGTTTTCGATTGGCCTGGCAGTTGCCGTGACCAAAAAAAACGCAATCGGCGTGTTGCTGGGGCTGGAGCTGATGCTGAACGCCGTCAATCTCAACCTGGTTGCTTTCAGCCGTCATGACCCGGCCCACCTGCAGGGACAGCTTTTTGCTCTTTTTGTGATGGTGGTTGCGGTGTGTGAAGTAGCCATTGCGCTCGCGATCATCCTGCGAGTATTTGATCATTTCAAGACGGTGGACCCGGACCAGATAAACCGGCTGAAGGGCTAGCCGTACTGCTTTGGAGCGATCATGAAGTACAAAGTCTATCCGACGCTTCTCAACACTTTCGCCCGCTTCGAAAGAGGGCTCGTCACCGACCAGGAATTACTGGACCGGATCAACCGGGTGCCCATTCCGCAGACCGAGGCGCAGGCGCGGGGTGTTTCATTTGAAGACGCGGTTTTAAAGGGGGTTGGTGAGGATTTGTTCGACCCCGACGTGATCATCAGAGCGCGCCATCTGCTGCCCAGCCCGATGGTTGCCACGCAGGTCTATTGCGAGTACCCCATCGGCGATGTGCTCTTCTATGGCTTTGCAGATGTTTTGGGAAGATCCATGGCTGTAGATCTCAAGTCAACCAAAAGTTATTCGGAACAACGTTTTGCGGAAGACCATCAGAACTTTTACCTGCCGGCGCTGCAATCGCGCGGCGTGACGACGCTCCGGTATATTATCACCGACTTTTCCGATTTGTTTACCGAAGAATATGATCTGCAAACGGACTTTTCCGTTCAGAAAAGGCAGATTCTCGCTTTTGTGGATTTCCTGGAACAGTCGCGTCACCTGATCACAGATCGCCGGATCTTTACTGCCTGACTAGGCTTTGAGATAATCCTCCACCAGGTCTTTATAAGCTTTGGAGAACAAGGCAAAAGAATCTGAAAGTGCCGGGATTGCTTCCGCGAGGGTCGACGTGTCATTATTTTTGAGCCGCCCCTCTGCGTCCCGCGCAATTTCGGCAATTTGCATAGCTCCTACTGTTCCCGCGCTGCCTTTTAAGGTATGCAGGTGACTTTTTACGGTAGCGATGTCTTTTGCCTCCCAGGCGGTTACAGCTTCAGCAACGAGCTCGGAAGATTCTCCGATAAAATCGTCATATACCGACCAGACCAGGTCTTCCCCGCCTATCGATTTCAATTGCGAGACAATCTCCTGGTCCAATACCGGCGGACCGGCCGGTGTATCGGCTTCCTCAGCTTCGAGGTCTGTTCCGGTGTCTCCCGTTCGGGTGAGATCGGCTACTTTTTGAATAAGCTGCAAGGCCCGGATCGGTTTGGCCAGGTAGTCATCCATACCCTGGCGGATAAAGCGTTCCTGGTCCTCCTTCATGGAATAGGCGGTCATAGCAACTACAGGCGGCAATTGCTTTCCGAATTTCCCGCGTAATTTAGCCGTGGTCTGGATGCCATCCATATCCGGCATTTGGATATCCATCAGGATCAGGTCATACCCCTTTCCCCCTTTCCCGGCCAGGGACTCCATACGCTCAATGGCCTCAAACCCGCTCGCGGCCGCATCTACTTCGGCCCCCGCTTTCCTGAGAATTTCACCCGCCACCTTGCGATTTACGGCGTTATCGTCCACAAGCAGGATGTAGGGATGGCGATCGCCGAAGGTATTATTAATGGAAGGCTCTTTTTCCCGGGCTGCAGACGATTCGGGAACCTTGGCGCTTACTTCGGTTTCGAAAGTAAACCAGAAAGTGCTTCCGGTCCCCTGCTTTGAAACTACCCCGATATCCCCGTTCATCAGCTTACAGAGTTGTTTGGAAATGGCAAGGCCGAGACCGGTTCCTCCGAAGGACTTGCGGGAAGAATTGTCGACCTGCGTAAAGGAGGTGAACAACATCTTTTGATCTTCCGGAGAAATGCCTATCCCCGTATCCCGCACCTCTACTTTCAGCTTCAGTTTCCTGCCCGGTTCGGTAATGTCGCTGACCACAATGTGTACTTCTCCATTTTCGGTAAATTTCAGCGCGTTGGAGGTAAGGTTGGAGAGAATTTGAAGGAGGCGGGTAGGGTCGGCGACAATGTACCGCGGCAGTTCCGTCGCTTTCGTAAACCGGAGGCTGTTGTTTTTGTTTTTCGCAGTCTGGCCGAAAAGCGCCAGGAGCTTGGCAAAAATGTCATCGAGCTCAACGGCAACAGGGTGCAATTCCATTTTTCCGGCTTCGATCTTTGAAAGATCAAGGATATCGTTCAGAATGTCGAGCAACGTTTCCGAAGAGCGCTTGATGGTATGGACATAATCCTGTTGTTCGGGGTTGAGGCGGGTGCTTCCCAGCAGGTCGATCATGCCGATAACCCCGTTCATTGGAGTACGGATTTCGTGGCTCATATTGGCCAGGAAATCTTCTTTTACTTTCAGAAGGCGTTCTGCCTGTTCCTTCGATTTTCTCAGCTCAAATTCGTTTTGCTTCAGGACGGTAATGTCCCGCGCCAGCACCGCTATCTCTACCATATCGCCGGCCTCGTTGCTGAACATCAGCATATTAAACATGTACTGGCGGATAGACCCGTCCTTAATTCTCAGTTCGCCCTCTACGTTTCTGAGGCTGCTGTAGCGTTTGAGCTTCCGGAAAGAATCTATCATCAACGCCTTGTTGGTGAAGAAATCCGTGATCGGCTTGTTCAGCACTTCGGCGGGAGTATAGCCGGTTCGCTTGAAGACAGACGGGCTGATCATGGTAATGGTCCCTTTTCTATCCATTCTGCAATAGATGTCCTGCAGGTTTTCAAATATTCCCCGGAATTTTTCCTCGTTCTGACGCAGGCTGATTTCCGCCTGCTTGCGCCGGGTAATGTCCCGGGCGATACCGGAGACTTCTTCGATATTCCCACCCGAGAGCAGGATCGGGTTAAAATGGAATTCCAGCCAGAGCTCACCTTCCGCCCGCGTATTAATTTTCATTTCAAAGTACTGCGGAATCCCCTTGAACGTCTGCTTATAGTGATTTTCCAGGGCGCGGCGGTTCTGGATGCCCAACATCCGCCAGCCCATCTGCGCGCTGTTGCCCCTCGAAACAGAACCGGAAATCGCGTTTTGCTCGATTACCTGGAGGTAGTTTTTGTTGTACGAGGTTAGCTGCAGGTTTCGGTTAACCGACCAGATCATATGAGAGCTGCTTTCGAAGATCGCATTGAGGCGGGCCGCATATTTGTTCAGCTCTTCTTCGTGCTGTTTCCGTTCAATGGCAAGTGCAATTTGTCCCGATATAAACTCGAGCAGTTCAAGGTCCCGCCGGTCGTAGGTATTGGGGCTTGAATAGGATTTCACACCTATAATCCCAGTGATGCGGTCGCCTATCCTCAAGGGGACGCATATCATAATTTTCGGCGTAACGCCGTAGAGGTAGAGGCTATTGGTGCGGGCGAGCTCTTCTATGTCATTTTCATAGAGGAACAGCGGCTTGTTGGAGGCAATGGCATATTCCGTTACGCCGGTCCCCAGCTTTCTTTTCGTGAACCTGACCGATTTGGGAAAGTAGGCGTCCACGTAATAAGGAAAATAGATACAACTTTCTTTCGCGTCATAGAGGGCGATGAAAAAGTTATTGGCATCTATGATTTTGCCCAGCTCGTGGTGTATCTTCTGGTAGAAGTCGTCGAGATGGGCCGAGTTGATGGTCCAGCTGGCAATGCTGTAGTAGAGGTTTTCGGCTTTCTCTGCACGATTCTTATCCGTGAAGTCATGCAGAATACAACGGAAGGCCGTAGGTTTTCCATTGTCATAGCGGCAGTTGACGCTGCCTGACAGTATAATTTTTTTACCCGATCTGCTGAGAAAAACGGTCTCGAAGTCGGGCGTCGTTTCCCCTTCCTTAATTCGTTCCAGCTGGTCGTAGGTTTGGGTCCTGTGGTCGGGATCCAGAACATCGTCCAGTGATAGCGAGCTGATTTCCTGAAGGTTGTAGCCCAGTACCTCGCACCACTCCTTGTTGACGAAAATGAACTTCCCCTCGAGGGTGATCAGGAAGATAATGTCGCTGGTGTTTTCAACCAGGTCCTGCAGCTGGCTGTTGGATTTGGAGAGTGCCGCTTCCATTTTCCTCCTGCGCGTGATGTCATCCCCCACAAGGGTGAAAGCCTGTTGTACGCCGTCGTTTTCCAGGAGCCAGACCGAGTTAACCACCATGGTGCGCAGCGCCTGGTGGCGGTCATAGAAACTGATCTCGGTGCGTTCGAGGCGGGTATGACCCTCCAGGCCGTCCTGCAGCAAGAGGCGTATTTCCGCGCGGTTTTCACTGGGGATCAGGAAGTCGATGAAGTTTTTGCCGATCAGTTCTTCAGGGGCCCAGCTTGTTTTCCGGAGCAGGAAGGCGTTGACGGACCGGATATTAAAGTGAATGTCCAGTGTTACGCCCAGCATATTGAGATAGGCAAGTGAAGAATTGGCGGTTTGCCAGGTGTGTTTGTCGGCGATTGTCTCCATGTAAAAGGCGGCTCGGAATACCCGCACGTAACGATTTAACTGTTTTTATTAACCACTAAATCTAAGAATTAAAACCTATTTTTGTCCAACATTTTTAAAACAGGGAGTTCTCAGGTTCTGGTAGGAGAGGTCCGATTCAGACGGAGCCCGGCAATCGACAACGATGAGAGTTAGAGCGAAAAAGCATCTGGGTCAGCACTTCCTGAAGGACACAGCGGCCGCCCGGGCCATCGCTACGGCGCTGACCGGTCATGGCGGCTATCAGAAAGCATTGGAAATAGGCCCCGGAATGGGCGTGTTGACCGGCTTTTTACTGGAAGACAAAAGGTTTGAAACCTGGGTGATCGAAATAGACCAGGAGTCGGTAGACTATCTGAACGTTCATTTTCCCGCCCTTCATGGCCGTATTATTGAAGGAGATTTCCTGGAATGGCAACCCGGTTCGATGGGAAGCCCGTTTGCGGTGATCGGTAATTTCCCGTATAATATTTCCTCGCAGATCTTCTTTCGTGTGCTCAGTTACCGTGACGAGGTGTCGGAAGTGGTATGCATGCTTCAGAAAGAAGTAGCGCAGCGGATTGCGTCTCCGCCGGGAAATAAGGATTATGGTATTCTGAGTGTGCTGCTCCAGGCATTTTATGAGATCGAATACCTGTTTACGGTTCCGCCGGGGAGTTTTTCGCCGCCACCCAAGGTACAGTCCGGGGTGATCCGGCTCAAAAGAAACGAGGTGAAAAAACTTGATTGCGACGAAAAACTGTTCTTTTCGGTGGTGAAAACGGCGTTCAACCAGCGTCGCAAAATGCTGAGAAACGCGCTCGCTCCCCTCGGCCTGGAGATACCGGAAAACAGGTTCATGACCCAACGGGCAGAACAGCTCAGCGTCAGCGACTTTGAAGAGCTGACCCGCCTGTTGGCGTCCGTTAAGGAATAGCTAAAGATTAATCGCGAGAAGGTATGTCAACATTCGAGCTAAGTAAGGAATACCTTGAGCATGTCAATGCGCTGATTGCTGCAGAAGATTCGGATGCGCTTCGTTCCGAGATGGGGGAACTGTTCCCGGCAGATATATCGTTGGTGCTGGATGAGCTCGAGACGCCTTCAGCCCGTTATCTGCTGAACCTGCTTGACACGCCGTCGGGCGCAGAAATTCTGGCCGGTATTGACCGGTCGGAGCGGAACGAGTTCCTGAAACACTTCACCTCCGAAGAGATAGCCCGCTACGTGAACCTCTTCGATTCGGATGATGCCGTGGATTTGCTGAATGATCAGCCTATCCGGGTGCGGGAAGAGGTAATTGCTTTGCTCGAAGACCGCGAACAGGCCAGGTTCATCCTGGATCTGCTGCACTACGACGAGAACGTGGCGGGCGGTCTCATGCAGAAGGAGCTGGTAAAGGCCAATATCAACTGGACGGTGAACCAGTGTATTGAAGAAATCCGGAAACAGGCGGAGAATGTCCAGAAGGTGTATGCCGTTTACGTGGTGGATGACCAGAATATCCTTCTGGGCCGGATATCGTTGAAGAAAATTGTGCTTGCCCATAAGAACACCCGGGTAGAAAGCCTGTATGACCAGGACATGATCTACGTGGAAACCTACCGCCCGGCCGAAGAAGTAGCGGAGCTGATGCAGCGGTATGACCTTGAAGCAATTCCCGTGGTGAACGTGCAGGGGCGGTTGCTTGGCAAAATCACCATTGATGACGTCGTAGACGTGATCAAGGAACTGGCCAGCTCGGACACCATGGCCATGGCCGGTATCACCGGCGACGTAGAGGAAGACGATACCGTCTGGAAACAGACGCGTGCCCGTCTGCCCTGGCTGCTCGTCGGGATGATGGGAGGGATGCTGGCGGCAAAATTCATAGGACTTTTTGAGAAGGACCTTGCGCTCGTGCCGGCTATGGCGGCTTTTATCCCGATTATAGGGTCTATGGGCGGAAATGTGGGAATTCAGACATCATCGATTATCCTGCAAAGCCTTGCCGATAAATCGGGATTGGATGAATCGCTGGGGCTTCGGTTGATGCGGATGTCTATGGTGGCATTGATTAGTTCGCTGATTATCAGTTCCGTTGTGTTTGGCTTCAACATGCTTCTCGGAAACGGGCTGCACCTGGCCATTGTCGTATCGCTCGCTTTGATTGCCGTTATCTTTCTCGCCTCATTTATGGGGACGGTAACCCCCATTTTGCTGGATAAACTCGGGATCAACCCGGCAGTTGCTTCCGGCCCCTTTATCACAACCGCCAACGACCTGATTGGGTACGGCGTTTATTTTGGAATTGCACACGTGCTGCTGGGTTTATGATTGCGGTAATTCAAAGAGTTTCAAAAGCGGAGGTCAGGATAGACGATGCGGTACAGGGAAAAATAGAAAAAGGTTTCGTTGTGCTCCTCGGTATCACCCATAGCGATACCACCGAGGACATTGACTGGCTGGGAAAGAAAATACTCGCCTTACGGGTGTTTGGTGACAGCGAGGGAAAAATGAACCTGGACCTGAAGGCGGTCGGCGGCAGAATTTTACTGATCAGCCAGTTTACCCTCCACGCCAGTACAAAAAAGGGCAACCGCCCTTCTTTTATCGAAGCGGCGCGACCGGAGGTAGCGATTCCCCTCTACGAAGCGACAGCAGCCTTTCTTGAGCGTGAATCAGGCGAGAAAATAGAAACCGGCGTTTTCGGGGCGGACATGAAAGTAGACCTCGTAAACGATGGCCCGGTAACCATCATTATTGATTCGAAAAACCGTATTTAACATGACCATTTCGGAAGCACAGCAGGAAGTAGATACCTGGATCAAAACTTACGGCGTCCGGTATTTTTCGGAGTTGACGAACATGGCCATCCTGACGGAAGAAGTGGGCGAGCTGGCCAGGATAATGGCGCGAACCTATGGCGATCAGTCGTTTAAAAAATCGGAGCTTGGCAAAGACCTGGGCGATGAGATGGCAGATGTGCTCTGGGTATTGATGTGCCTGGCCAACCAGACCGGCATCGACCTCACGGAAGAATTCCGGAAAAACCTGGAGAAAAAAACCGCGCGCGACAAAGACCGCCACCGCGAAAACCCCAAACTCTAACCCACCTCATAGCTCACCCCTTACGACTCAACCCTTGCCCCTTTTCCGAACCAGGCTTTCCGTGAGGGCATTGAGTTCATCCACTTTCCTGGCAAAATCCCCTTTCAGGTAATTTCTGAGTTCGTTGAGTTGATGCATAGCCGTTTCCAGATTGTCGGGAATTGCGTCCGAGAGCACTTCCCTGAGCCGCTTCGCGAGGGTGGGGGACAGTCCGTTTGTAGAAATACCCAGTTTCAGATTTCCTTTCTGTACGACCGACGAGAGGTAGAAGTCGCATTGATCGGGGGTGTCGGCTACATTTACCAACAGATGTCGCTCGGAGGCGAGCGCTTTTATCGCGCGATTGAGTTCCGGGACGTTGGTAGCAACGAAGATGAGGTCTTTTTCTTCCAGGTCTTCGGGAGCGAAGTCCCTGTTTTCAAGGGTGAGCCGCGGATTTTCAAGGGCAATCTCCCGGATGCTTTCCCTGATTTCAGGTGCTACCAGCGTAATCCTGCTTTGGGGGGAATTGGCCAGTATCGCGGTAAGCTTTTCGTGCGCTACGTATCCGCCGCCTACGATCAGGCTGTGGAGATGTTCGAGTTTAAGGAAAACCGGGAACAGGTTATTCATCAGCTTCTTCTTTCTCCCCGGCGCCGAAGAGATAATTTTCGAGATCGTCGGCGACGCTCGCATCGTGCGAGATAAAGATTTCTTTTGCCTGCTTGCCCGTCTGCGGCCTGAGCCGCGGAAAAGCTTCGAGTTGTTCTTCTGTGAGAATCCCCAGTTGAAAGGCACGGGCAGGGACCCGAATGTAGGGCACTTTAAAGAAGTCGGACATGTCGGCCGCGAGCGAAGGCGTCAGTTGGGTGCTGCTGTCCGGGAGGAAAGTTTTCATGTCTTTTTCGGGCATCAATACTTCCAGCACAAGCTGCTCGGACCTGGAACGAAGCGAGTCGTCCTGCATGTAGGTGGGGTATAAACCGAGCGTTGCCGTCAGGAAGAATATGGTAAAACGCCGCTCATAGCTTTCGGCATCTGCGTTGACAAAAACCCATCCCTTTTGGTTGTAGATGGCCGAAAAGCCGGTGAAATCTGAAGGTTGCCCGAATACCCGGGCTATTTTCACCTGTTCCGGGTACAGCAACCGATGCCCGATCGTCCTGATCTCTTCCTGGCCGGACGTAATATCCGCCGTGTCCCCGGCAGGTTCCAGCTCCCATTCGCGACGCATGAGCTTGTCGAACAACAGCCGGGATATATCCCGGTTCCCTTCGTCACTGACGACGTAAATCATGCGGTCTCCGCGCACGGTAAAATCAAGACCAAGTTGATTCTTTGGTTGCTTTTTGGCCATAGGTTAAGCTAAGCATTACACAAACAAATATACAGGTAATCCTAGCGCAAATCAATCAGATAGCGTCATGGAACCGGACCGGAAAGGTAAATATTGCGATATTTCCTTTAATTTCTCCAGGAAAGTGTATTGATGAGTTCCAGCAGGTCGGCTTTGAGGTAATCGATGACCGGGGCGAGAGAGTCGCCTTTGTTGGCTACCGGGAAGTAAATGGCTCCTCTGAGGAAGTGCCGGGTAGAATCTGTGGTATAAAACTGGTAGGGACTGGGGACGTCGCCGAGAAGCCGGAAAAAGGTAACGGTTTTACCATTTGGTGTGACAAGGATTTGTTCCTGTATGGCCGTTGCATGGATCTGGTGTTTGGCCGCCAGCTTGTAACTGTCCTCAATGTACTCTTTGAGCAGCTTTGGGTTGTTGTTGACCTTTTTATAGGTGAGCTGAATATTGGCCTTGTTTTTAGGGTAGTCAATAAAAATCCAGTCGGGCTCGTTGGGCGCGAACGAATCGGGCAGCACGCGTGCGTACTTCGAGATTTGAAAAGTATACGGATGTTTGTCGGGCAAGCGGGTATAGGCATGCGGCGGAAGCTCAATCCGCTGGTACCCTTTGGGTTTAGGGATATATCCGTCCTGTCCGCCGGACCCGCAGGCGGCCAGGAAAAAGGCAGCGGGCAGAATAAAGATAAAGACAGTAGGAGAGGACTTTAACCAGCGAATCAATGGTATTAAATTTAAATGCTACCGATAACTATGGGGGTGGAAGGTATGGGTTTCGCCCGCACCTTCCACTCCATAACGTTTATTTGCTGAACATCTTGCCCAGGTTTTTGCCCAATACGGCATAAGACTCCTGGATCCGGGTACCCGTGTCATAGTCGTTGCCGCCGAAGGTCCTTCCGGGCGCATTGACAAAGCTGATGACCACTACAGGTGTGTTGGGGTCGCTGGTTTTGACGATCCGTACTTCTCCGTCTATCCTGGCATTCTTGCGCGTTACATAAACGTTGAAACCGGGTTCGGTAAAAGTAGTTTTAACGACCATGGTATAGGCAGCGGAGGGGTTCGACCCTACCTTGATTTTTTCTGCGTACTTGTTGAACAGCTCCTCGAACTGGGGCTCGAATCGCTCCTGCCGGTCGGCAATCCAGGAAAGCTTCCATTTATCGCCCCGCCCCGCTTCCTTTTCATTGTAGTCGGCCACTTTCTTGGCCAGATAGTCCTCCTCCCGGTCAAATTTGCCTACTCCCATGGGCGAATATTCGTAAACCACATTGAGTGAGGTTTCGCCGCTCAGCGCCTTAAGGTCGCCTTGCTTTACAGTCAGTTTTTGGGCAATGGTGTATTGTACGGTTAAAAAAAGCGCCAATACGGAAAAAAAAGTGGTTAACGTGGCTTTCATTTTTTTTGATTCTCTTAAGGTTATAGATGAGACGAGGCAAATGTAATGAATTTGGAAAGCCAAAAAATTACCGGTAGCGAAATAGGGAGGGTGAGGTATGAGCCGTGAGCCATGAGCTGCATGCCAGCTGCTCATACCTCATACCTCACCCCTACTCCACTGTCACCGACTTCGCCAGGTTCCTGGGCTGGTCTACGTTTCTTCCGCGCATCACCGCGATATAGTAGGAGAGCAGTTGCAGCGGCACGACGGAGAGCAGCGGGCTGATCATTTCGTGGGTCCATGGAATTTCGATGGTGAAGTCGACCAGGGTTTTAATCAACTGGTCACCTTCGGTCACGATGGCGATCACGCGCCCTTTCCTTGCTTTTACTTCCTGGATATTGGAGACGATCTTCTCATAGGAGCTGTCCCGTGTTGCAATGAAAATGACGGGCATGTCTTCATCAATCAGCGCGATGGGGCCGTGCTTCATTTCTGCTGCCGGGTATCCTTCTGCGTGGATGTAGGAGATTTCTTTCAGTTTGAGGGCGCCTTCCAGGGCAACCGGGAAATGGACGCCGCGGCCCAGGTAGATAAAGTTGCGGGCGTAGGTGAAAATATAGCCGATCTCTTTGATACGGTCTGAATTCCGGAGTACCTGTTCGATTTGACCCGGCAGCGATTGCAACCCGTTCAAAAGCTCCCGGAAAGTATGGTCGGGGAGTGTGCCTTTGCGCCTGCCCAGGGCGATAGCCATCAGTGCAAGAACCGTCACCTGGGAGGTGAAGGCTTTGGTGCTGGCTACTCCGATTTCCGGTCCGGCATGGAGGTAGGCGCCGGCGTGTGTGGCGCGGGCAATAGAAGAGCCGACCGCATTGCAAACGCCTAAGATGGTTGCGCCGTTTTCTTTGGCCAGTTCAATAGCGGCCAGCGTGTCGGCGGTTTCGCCCGACTGTGAAATAGCAATGACCACATCGCCGGGGTGGATGACGGGGTTCCGGTACCGGAATTCGGAGGCATATTCGACCTCTACGTTCACCCGGGCCAGCTCTTCAAAAAGGTATTCGGCTACCAGGCCGGCATGCCAGGAGGTGCCGCAGCCGATAAAAATGATGCGGCTGGCATCAGCAAGTCGGTCGAAGTAGCCGGTGAGGCCTCCCAGCTGGATGGATTCGTTTCCTGCGTGGATTCTTCCGCGCATGCTGTCGGCAATGGATTTGGGCTGGCCGAAAATCTCCTTGAGCATAAAGTGGGGGTACCCGCCTTTTTCGATGGCCTCCAGTTCCAGTTCGACTTTTTGAATAAAAAGTGGTTTTTCTGTTTTGTCGGGAGCGGTAATCCTGAGCTCGCCGGCGGTGACCACGGCTATTTCGAGGTCGTTGAGGTAAATCACGTCTTTGGTGTATTCTACGATCGGCGTGGCGTCGGAGGCAAGAAAGTACTCGTCCTTCCCGATGCCGATTACCAGCGGGCTTCCTTTTCTGGCGGCAATGAGCCGGCCGGGGTGGTCTTCGCTCATGAGTACGATCGCGTAGGCGCCGACCACTTCCCGTAAGGCGATCCTGACGGCATCTTCAAGCGTTTCTCCTGTTTCCTGCCGGATGTCTTCAATGAAGTGGACAAGCACTTCGGAGTCGGTCTCGCTGAGAAAACGGTGCCCCTTGGATTCGAGCCTTTTTTTGAGTGCGGCGTAGTTTTCGATAATGCCATTGTGAATAATGGCCAGCTTTTTGTCACCGGAAAGGTGGGGGTGGGCATTGGCATCGTTGGGCTCGCCATGGGTGGCCCAGCGGGTATGCCCGATCCCGGCTTGCGCGTTGAGATCTTTCGCGCCGATGGCCTGTTCAAGGTCGGCTACTTTGCCCTTTTTCTTGAAAACATTCAACTTGTTTTGTTGGAAAACGGCGATTCCGGCGCTGTCGTAACCCCGGTATTCGAGTCGTTTTAATCCTTTCATAATAAGGGGATAAGCTTCCCGCCTCCCCAGGTACCCTACGATTCCACACATAACGTTTCTTTAAATTTTTTAATAAGTAAGCTGTGATAAGTACAAATTAAAGACTCTGGAAGGGTCGGTGCAAGGGGTGCGGGTGCCGGGTACGTACACAACAGGAAATTTTTTCCGGGCGGTTGGATTTTCCGGGCAAATACGGCCTGATCGGGCTAAAAATGAGCAGGTTCCATAAAATACTTGCCGTTGAAATTTGTTAGTGGTTGAGGATTGTTTAATTTTGCAGTCCGAATTTTTTTCGGGATGAATAACGATGGTTTCATTTTAACTTGAAATTGTTAAAAATCAGTCAATTAAATGCCTACTATTTCACAATTAGTCCGTAAAGGAAGAGAGAAACTAACGTGGAAGTCCAAATCTCCGGCTTTGGATTCTTGTCCACAACGTCGTGGCGTGTGTACCCGCGTGTACACAACCACTCCAAAGAAGCCGAACTCGGCTTTGCGTAAAGTAGCCCGTGTGCGTTTGTCCAACCAGAAAGAGGTGAACGCTTACATTCCGGGTGAAGGTCACAACCTTCAGGAACACTCTATCGTGTTGGTGCGCGGTGGCCGGGTAAAAGATTTACCAGGTGTTCGTTACCACATTGTTCGGGGAGCATTGGATACCGCCGGGGTAAATGGTCGCAGACAGCGTCGTTCTAAATACGGTGCAAAACGTCCGAAACCGGGTCAGGTTGAAGCACCGGCAAAAGGTAAGAAGAAGTAAAAGAAATTCTCTCAGGCATTATAGTGAATTAGTTATTTTCTATAAAGGGAAGTAATCCCGGTTACCGGGGTGAAAGAGTTGCCAAACGAGACCTATTTTTAAAACAGCATTCCGACAATGAGAAAGTCAAAACCAAAAAAGAGATACCTACTGCCAGATCCGAAGTTTCGCGACGTACAGGTAACAAAATTTGTTAACAACCTGATGTACGATGGCAAGAAAAGTCTTTCTTACTCCATTTTCTACGATTCTCTGGAATTGGTAGAGAAGAAGACCAATGAAAATGGTCTTGAAATCTGGCGTAAGGCATTGAACAACGTATCTCCTTCCGTGGAGGTAAAAAGCCGCCGTGTTGGGGGTGCTACCTTCCAGGTGCCTACGGAGGTTCGTCCGGAGCGTAAGCAGGCGCTGGGAATGAAATGGTTGATCAACTATGCGCGTAAGCGTGGTGAGAAAACAATGGTAGACCGTCTTGCAGCAGAAATCATCGCCGCTTCCAAAGGGGAAGGTGCTTCTGTGAAGAAGAAAGACGATACGCACAGAATGGCAGAAGCCAACAAGGCGTTCTCGCACTTCAGACTGTAATCGGGTTCGCCTGAAAATACAAAAGGGAGTTTCCTGTCCGGAGCTCCCTTTTTGCTTTTCCCGCCTGTCAGCTTCAAAGCCAGATGATGGTTCTGTAACCGGGAGGTTATTTCCTGCGGCAGCAGGAAAGCTTCTGTTGATGAAAACCAATTGCCCGTTCCGGGCAGTTTGACGCGCTTTGAAACAGAGGGCTATCTATTTTTTCCTTACTTTTAACGGGTTAAAAAAATCCCTGCATGGAATCACTCGACAATATAAACGCTTTAACACTCGTATTCGCCGCCCTGCTTATTTTCGCTATAGCGTACCGCTTCTACGGGCTTTTTGTAGCAAACAAAGTACTTAAGCTCAGCAACCGGCATACTACTCCCGCCATTGAATTTGCGGATGGCAAGGACTACGTAGCCACCAACAAGAATGTTCTTTTCGGGCATCATTTTGCTGCGATTGCAGCCGCAGGACCTTTGGTAGGACCGGTCCTCGCCGCCCAGTTCGGTTACCTGCCGGGCGCCTTGTGGATCCTGATAGGCTGTGTCCTGGCCGGCGGGGTCCACGATATGATCGTGATGTTCGCCTCCGTACGGCACAAGGGCCAGAGCCTGGCTACGATTGCTTCCAAAGAAATCGGGAAAACTACCGGAACTGTAGCCGGTTTCGCCGTCCTGTTCATCCTGATCCTGACGCTTGCGGGGCTTTCACTGGCGTGTATCAATGCGATGCACGAAGCGTCCTGGTCGTTGTTTACGGTGATCATCACCATGCCTATCGCCGTAATTATGGGGCTGATCATGCGTTACCGCGCAAACAGCGTGACTTTCGCCAGTATCCTGGGAGGCGTGCTGTTGATCGCGGGCATTATTGGCGGACACAGCCTGATGCAGAACGATTTTATGAATGACCTCTTTACCTGGGATATTAAAACAATCTCCGTCGCCATTCCTCTTTACGGTTTCCTGGCGTCGGTACTGCCGGTCTGGCTGTTGCTGGTTCCCAGGGATTACCTTTCCACCTACCTCAAAATCGGGACCATCGTTATGCTGGCTATCGGTGTGATCGTGATCCACCCTACTGTCCAGATGCCCGCGCTTACACAGTTTATCGGCGGCGGCGGCCCTATAGTCGGCGGGCCGGTCCTGCCATTTATCTTTATCGTGATCGCCTGCGGGGCTATTTCCGGATTCCACGTGGTGATTGCTACCGGTACCACCCCTAAAATGATAGAAGAAGAGCGCCAAATCCTCTTTGTAGGCTATGGCGCCATGCTCGTGGAAGGTTTTGTGGCCTTGATGGCGCTGATTGCAGCCTGTACGCTGATGCCGGGGGATTATTTCGCTATCAATACCCCGAAAGAAGCCTATGATGCCTTTTTGGCAGCACACCCCGGCCTTCAGACGGTGGATCTGCAGCATTATTCCGACGTCATTGGTATTGACCTGCATGGGAGGACCGGCGGAGCGGTTTCGCTGGCGGTAGGAATGGCCCACATTTTTGCCAAGGTGCCTTATATGGACGAGCTCACGGCTTACTGGTACAATTTTGCGATTATGTTCGAAGCCGTGTTCATCCTGACTGCGATCGATGCGGGAACCCGGGTGGGCCGCTTCTTTCTCCAGGAGATGCTGGGTTCGGTAATGCCTAAGTTCAACGACAAAAACTGGGTGCCGGGTATTATCATCAGCAGCGCCGCGTTTACTTTCGCCTGGGGCTACCTGGTTTTTACCGGCAATGTTAGCAGCATCTGGCCGCTCTTCGGGATCAGCAACCAATTGCTGGCTGCTTGCGGGCTGATTGTCTGTACCACCATGCTGATCCGTATGAACCGGGGCAAGTATGCGTTGTGCGCGGCGATTCCGGGCGTTTTTATGGCGCTCATCACCTTCTGGGCGGGTTATCTCCAGGTAACCGATATTTATCTTCCCAAGGGGCAATATTTGCTGGCCGGCCTGGCGGTTATCGCCATGGTGCTCATGCTGGTGGTGTTTGTCGGGGCTTTCAAAAAATGGTACGAACTGTTGAAAATCGAAACGGTAAAAACCGATTACTACGGCGAGGAGGTTAAAGAGCTTGTGGAGAGGTAGGCGTGGCAGGCTATTGGGGAGACGCTCTGCCGGGCAGGTGGTATATTTTCAGAAATTTCAAGTAAATATCGGGAGTCAAAGGGTTTATTGTTCATCCTGTCTCACCGATGTTGCCACCTAATCTAAACGCCTTTTCATGATATAGCCATGAGCTTTGAGGTATCAGCTACAAGCCGCACACAAACGGCTGATGAATAAATAGCTCACCACTCACCGCTCAAACCTTTTTATACAAATGAAAAAAGCTGACAAGTACCCGTTTTCCCGCAGGGAGTTCCTGCTCGGCGCAGCAGCGGCTGCATTTGCCCATCCGTTAGCCGCAATGACGGGCAACAGGCCGGTTCCCAGGGGCAGGCTCAGGCACGCGTCTATTGGCGTGGGTGGAATGGGTGCCGGGGATCTGAACAATTTTGCGTCGCATGGAAAGGTAGATATTGTGGCATTGTGCGACGTGGATGAAGAGAAATTAAAAAAGGCAGCGGCGTTGCATCCCACTGCCAGGCTGTATGCGGACTGGCGCGAGCTGTTGAGAAAAGAAGCCGATCAAATTGACTCGGTTAATGTAACGGTTCCGGATCACAACCATTTTGCCATTGCTTATTCTGCGATCAAAGCGGGAAAGCACGTGTACTGCCAGAAACCGATGTGCCACGATGTGGCTGAGGTACGTTTGCTGACGAAGGCTGCCATTAAGCAAGGGGTCGTCACCCAGCTCGGAACACAGATTGCGTCGAGTGCCGGCGACCGGACTGCCGTACAGTGGATCAAAGACGGGCTGATTGGTAAGGTGAAGCACGCTTACCTTTGCTCTAACCGGCCCGGCGCTATTGATAATTATCGCCTGGTCGGCCCGAGGCCCGACCAGGCGGAAGAAGCGCCTGCAAGCCTGAACTGGGACCTCTGGGTCGGAACAGCGCCGATGCGCCCATATGCGTCCGCCATCTATCACCCGGTGAAGTGGCGGGCCTGGCAGGATTTCGGAACCGGCTGGTCCGGCGACATCGGGTGTCATATCTTCGATGCCGTCTGGAAAGGTCTTGGGCTTTCTTCTCCCCGGTCGGTGGTGGCAGAGGTGCAAAAGTCCTGGCAGGATTCGCCCGCGCGTCGCAGTGATACCTGGCCGCAGGGCGACCATATTACGTGGGTCTTCCCGGGCAATAAGATGATTGAAGGAGATGAGCTGACGTTGGAGTGGTTTGACGGGGCGATGTACCCGCCGGAAGAGATCCGGGCGCTATATTCCGTAGAAAATTATCCTGCAGAATCATCGATGCTGATCGGTACAGAGGGGGCGTTGCTCATCCCGCACGGCGGAACACCGGTTTTGTTGCCGGCCGACAAATTTACTGGCCGGGATCTCAAACGGATTGAGGCCAGGAACCACTACCATCATTACGTAGATGCTTGTTTGGGCGGAGAAAACACCGAATCTCATTTCGCGCAGTCCGGCCCGATGACTGAGGCCATTCTGCTCGGTACGGTTGCGATCAGGGTCCCGGGAGTCGTACTCGATTGGGACGCCGATAAAATGCGCTTTCCGAACCATCCGGATGCTGACCGCTACCTGAAGCGGGTGTACCGGAAAGGGTGGAATATAAAAGGGGCGTTTTGAATGGCAGCGTATACTAAAAAAGGGGGTCGGATACTGTATCCGACCCCCTTTTTTAGTATGATTAAAGCGATTATCTGCTCAGGTACAGATTGCGTTCGCCGTACACTTTCTGGAAAAAATCGTCGGTAAGGTCGTCAATAAAATAGATGGCCTCGCCTGTCGACTTCATTTCCGGTCCCAGTTCCTTGTTTACATTCGGGAATTTGTTGAATGAGAACACCGGGATTTTGATGGCCCAACCGTTTTTGTAGGGGTTGAATTTGAAATCGGATATTTTTTTCACACCCAGCATCAGTTTGCTGGCGTAGTTCACATAAGGTTCGCGGTACGCTTTGGCAATAAACGGCACGGTACGAGAAGCCCGCGGATTGGCTTCGATTACGTACACCACCCCACCTTTGACAGCAAACTGGATGTTAATCAGCCCTTTTACTTCCATCGCTTTCGCGATCTTTTGCGTGTGCTCTTCAATTTGTCTGAGCTCATCGGCCGACAATCCGAAGGTGGGCAATGCCGCATGCGAGTCTCCGGAGTGAATACCGGCCGGCTCGATGTGCTCCATGATGCCGATGATGTAAGAGTCGGTTCCGTCGGCAATTGCATCCGCCTCCGCTTCTATTGCGCCTTCCAGGAAGTGATCCAGCAAAATGGTGTTGTCCGGGATATCCTGGAGAATCTTGATTACATGTTGCTCCAGTTCCTGTTCGTTGATCACAATTTTCATGTTCTGGCCGCCCAGCACGTAGCTCGGTCTGACAAGCAGCGGGAAACCCAGCTCTCGGGACAGTTCCACGGCAGCATCAGACGTTTTGACCGTCCCGAATTTTGGGTACGGGATATCAAGATCCCTGAGCAATGCGGAGAAACGGCCCCTGTCTTCCGCCCAGTCGAGCGAGTGGAAACTGGTCCCGATAATCTTAATGCCGTATTTATCGAGCTTTTCGGCCATTTTGAGTGCTGTCTGGCCGCCGAGTTGTACGATAACACCTTCCGGCTTTTCGTGCTCAATGATATCGAAAACGTGTTCCCAGAACACCGGCTCGAAATACAGCTTGTCGGAGATATCCGGGTCTGTGGAGACGGTTTCGGGGTTACAGTTGATCATAATGGCTTCGTAGCCGGATTCTTTCGCTGCCAGTACCCCGTGTACACAGGAGTAGTCAAATTCAATGCCCTGGCCGATGCGGTTGGGGCCTGAACCGAGCACCACGACTTTCTTCTTGTCGGAAACCACCGATTCGTTGTCGAGGTCGTCCTGTGTTGCGTTAAAGGTCGAGTAATAATAAGGCGTTTCGGCGGTAAACTCAGCTGCGCAGGTGTCTACACATTTGTAGACCCGCTTGATATTCAGCTCTTTTCTGCGGTTGTAAACCTTGCTTTCCTTAACGCCGAGCAGATGGGCAAGCTGCCGGTCGGCATAACCTTTTTGCTTGGCTTTCAGGAGAAGCTCGCGCGGGAGATCTTCCAGTTCGTATTGCTCGATTTCCTTCTCGATTTCGATCAGCTCCTCGATCTGGCGGAGGAACCATTTGTCGATTTTTGTCAGGTTCTGGATCGTATTGAATGATAACCCGAGTTTGAAGGCATCATAAATGTGGAACAGCCGGTTCCAGCTCGGGTGTTTCAGGCTCTGTTTGATGGCTTCGTGGTCTCTCAGCTCACGGCCATCGGCGCCTAACCCGTTTCTCCTGATTTCGAGCGACTGGCAGGCCTTCTGAAGCGCTTCCTGGAAATTGCGGCCGATGCCCATCGCTTCGCCTACCGATTTCATCTGGAGCCCCAGTGAACGGTCGGCCCCGGGGAATTTGTCGAAATTCCAACGCGGGATTTTAACAATTACATAGTCGATGGTCGGCTCGAAGAAGGCGGACGTGCTTCCCGTAATGGGGTTCATGAGCTCATCCAGGTTGTAGCCAATTGCCATCTTAGCGGCAATTTTCGCGATAGGATAGCCGGTTGCTTTGGAGGCAAGGGCCGAGGAGCGCGACACCCGTGGGTTGATTTCGATGGCGATGATGTCGTCAGTTTCGGGGTTAACCGAGAACTGCACATTACATCCGCCCGCGAACTGGCCGATCCCGTTCATCATTTTGAAGGAAAGGTCCCTCATTTTCTGATACAGGGTATCGGGAAGCGTCATGGCCGGTGCGACGGTGATACTGTCGCCGGTATGGACGCCCATGGGGTCGAAGTTTTCTATCGAGCAGATGATAATGGTATTGCCGGTGCTGTCGCGAAGCAATTCCAATTCGTATTCTTTCCAGCCCATCACACTTTGTTCTACCAGAACTTCGTGAACCGGCGAAGCGTGTAGCCCGCTGGTAAGGGCCTTGTCAAAGTCTTCCGGCTTTTCGACAAATCCACCACCTGTCCCACCAAGGGTAAAGGAAGGGCGGATGACGAGCGGAAACCCAATTTCCTGTGCAATTTCTTTTCCTTCCAGGAAGGAACGGGCCGTCCGTCCTTTACAGACGCCTACACCCAGCTCAATCATCTTGAGCCTGAATTTCTCGCGGTCTTCAGTCGTTTCAATTGCCTTGATATCCACACCGATGATCCGGACGTTGTATTTTTTCCAGATTCCGGCTTTGTCACAGTCAATTGCCAGGTTGAGCGCCGTCTGGCCCCCCATAGTCGGCAGCACGGCATCTACCTTGTGCTTTTCCAGGATTTCAACAATGTACTTCTTCTCAAGCGGCTTTAAGTAGACGTGGTCCGCATTGATCGGATCGGTCATAATCGTGGCCGGATTGGAGTTGATCAGAATGACTTCGATTCCCTCTTCCCGGAGCGATCTGGCGGCCTGAGAGCCTGAATAGTCAAATTCGCAGGCTTGACCGATAATGATCGGACCCGAACCTATGATGAGTACTGACTTTATATCTTGATTTTTGGGCACCTTGGTATGACTTTGAAATTGGGTATTTAAAAATTACGCAAAGTTAGGGTGTGTTTGCCTTAAGTACTAAATATTTTTATCAAATCTGCGACAGTGCGCGGAATTGACAAGATCAACCCCAAAAAATACAAAAGTCTCATCCGTGTTACTGAATGAGACTTCTTAAGTAGTTGGCCGACAAGGACTCGAACCCTGAATAAAACAACCAAAATGTTCTGTGTTACCATTACACCATCGGCCAATCCTTTATTGTGGGTGCAAAAGTATAGGAATAAACAATTCTTGTCAAGATCCGGGCCGAAAATATTATTAAAAAATGTTTGTTATTCTTTTGTGGAAGGGGTTTGGAACCGCTACCACCGGCGCGGTTGGGAGGATAGCGTGCCTTCCCTGATGAACCTGGACAGCTTGAGAAAGACACCGTTGGTCCATCCAAATCCATCCTGGTTGGGGTATTCGCCGCCCTGAGCATCTTCCAGGCGGTCGAGCATGTTGTACTTCTCGGTCATTTTTCCTGTTTTCTTATACACCAGGTAATTGCCCCTGAGCCAGCGCTCGCAGCCGGTCCTGGCAAGTTCGTCAAATCCGTACCGCGACAGTCCGCTGACCGTAATCCAATGCAGGGGCGCCCACCCGTTGGGGAGGTCCCATTGCTGACCGCTTTCATGTAAAGTAGTCACGAATCCGCCGGGTTTCAGGAAAAGGGCTTCCAGTTTTGCGGCGGTTTTTTTTGCCTGCTGCGCGGACGCCAAGGAAAAAAAAAGGGGATAAAGCGCGGCAAGCGTCAGCACATCGCGCCGTTTCCCTTCTATCCAGTCATAATCGACGAAAAAGCCGGCTTGCTTTTCCCAGAACAAAGTGCGTATGGCCGTTTCCCGGGCTGACATTCTTTGCGAAAGTGTCTCAACAAGCTCCCTTTTGTGCGGTAAGTCCGCATAATGGGCAATTAGCACCTTTTCGGTATGGCAGAGCAGGCAATTCAGGTCAATGGGCAGGATGTCGGTAGTATGAATGTGCTCCATTCGCATGCCGTTTTTGAACCACCTGCTGCTGAAATCCCAGCCCGATTCAGCGGCGGCACGAATGTGCCGGTACACCTCCCTTGAGCTCCTTTCCGAAAGCCGTCCCACTTCTACATCCTCCCGGTAAGACTCGGGCCTGGGCGCATCGGAATTGTCCCAGTAGCGGTTCAGAAGGGTGCCGTCGGGCAGCCGCACCACACGGTTCGCCGCGGGGTTTTCCTCCGAAAGGAGTTCGTGGCCATTCATCCAGAAAAGGTACTCTTTCTCCAGGTAAGGGAGGTAGCGGTCCCAGGTTTGCGGGCCTTTGTGATGCGAAAGAATTTCTATCATCAGGACAAAAACGGGCGGTTGCGATCGCCCCAGGTAATAGGTCCGGTTGGCATTCGGGATAAACCCGAGTTCCCCGATCAGGAAGCTGAAATTTTCCAGCATACTTTCAATCAGGTCGATTTTCCCGCTTTCCTCCAGCCCGAGCATGTTAAAGTAGCTATCCCAGTAATAGAGCCCCCTGAAACGGCCGCCGGGTACAATGTACGGGTTGGGCAGGGGAATGAGCGAGCTTCCGCTTTCGGCGAGATGTTCCCTGGTGAGGATTTCCCAGAGCAATTCGATATGATCGGCGATAGGCCGGTCCAGCCTTGATTCGTAGTGCTGCGGTTTGAAGTCCGGGAAATCGAAATTTTCCAGGACAAAATCGGCCAGGTCAAAGTCCGCTTCCTCCTGTTCGGTGTTGTATTTCGCCAATATTTCGGCGGGGGAATGTTTGGGAATACAGTCATTAAAGGTAATCGAATCCGAGAAAATTCCGCTCATCTGAACATCTCTGAAAAGTACGCCGAACTCCTGGAGAAAATCGGTTTTGTGTGAAATTACGGGTGTAGAAAGCATAGGCTATAGTTTGCCTGGGCTGGCCAGGAGAGATTTCAAAAATGGCAGTACGTCTTTCTGCGAAGGCAAGTGGGTGCGGGCTGCGGACAGGTCTTCTCCTATTTTTATGGTATAGGCTGTTTCCGGCAACGCTTCAAACATGTCCTCGTCTGTGGTGTCGTCGCCCATTGCCAGTATAAAGTCGTAAGGTTTATTTTCAAGAAAACTTAGTGCCGCCGTGCCTTTATTGTAGTGTGTTTTCTTTACCTCAATCACTTTATTGCCGTTAATAATCTGGAGATTGAGTTCGGGATGAAGGAAATTATGAAGCTGCCATGACAGCTCGTTTGCCCTTCTTTGCGCATATTGTTTATCGGCGACCACCCGGAAATGCCAGGCGAGCGAGGTTTCTTTTTCTTCCACAAACGCGCCGGGGCACCGGGCAACAAAAAGATCCATAATGGGCCTGATGGCGCCCTTCCAATCATCCATGCTATCGTAAACAGGTGTCCAGAGCCTGGTATCAATATCCCGGACGAGCGCGCCGTGTTCAGCAACAATATAAACCGGCAGCCGGCCGATTTCCCTTTCAAGAAAGCGCCGGTCCCGGCCACTGACAATGACAACGGTATTGCCGGCAACCATCCTGCGGAGTATTTCAGCCATGTCTTCCGACAGCCTCACCTCCTGTGGGTTTCTTTCGATGGGGACGAGCGTACCGTCAAAATCGAGGAAAATGATACGGGATGCAGCGTTGGCATATTTTTCTTTGATGTCACGCATGGTTTTGCCTTTTAGATAGGTATGTTTTAGCCGTTCCTGCTCGGTTTCGAGTGAGCTGAGCTGCGCAAAAAAATCGTTTGTCCAGGTGTCAATATCGTATATTCTGAGTCTTTGCCGCAGGGCTTTCATCCGGCCTTCCTGTTCATCCGGATGCATTTCGAGGGCGCGTTGAATGGCATTTGCCGTATCGTCATTGTCTGTCGGATTGATGAGAATAGCCTCGGAGAGCTCAGCTGCCGCGCCCGCCATCTCACTTAAAATTAAAACGCCCCGGTTGTCATGCCTGCTGGCGACGTACTCTTTACAAACCAGGTTCATACCGTCGCGTACCGGCGTGATAAGCGCCACGTCGCTCGCCGAATACATAGCCGCCAATTCTTCGAAGGGCAAAGACCGGTATTGATAAATCACCGGCTGCCAATTGATTTCCCCGAACCTTGCGTTAATTTTCCCGACGAGCATGTCGGTTTCGGTTTTCATTTGCTGGTATTGCCCGATGGTGTCCCTCGACGGCACAACCACCATCAGGAAGGTGACCTTCCCGCGCCAGCCGGGGTTGTTTTCGAGGAACAGTTCATACCCGATCAGCCGGTGTAAAAGCCCTTTGGAATAGTCCAGGCGGTCGACGGAAAATATGATTTTATGCGGGATGTGCTGCTTGATTTCAGTGCGTATTTTTACGACCTCGGGCTGTTGGTAAGCATCGTCAAACTTGTTGAAGTCAATACTGATGGGAAAGGCGTCGATCTCGACGAGCCGGTTACCGAGATTCAGATAATGGAGGCGCTGCTCGTATTGGGGGTACAGCCTCTGGACGGTCCCGAGGAAGTACCGCACGTAATCGTTGGTGTGAAACCCGATAAGATCGGCACCCAATATCCCGTCGATGAGGTATTTACGCCAGGATACAGGAAGCAGGCGGAAAATCTCAAACGACGGAAAGGGGATGTGGAAGAAAAACGCGATGGTGTTACCCGGGAATTTTTCCCTCAGCAGCGCCGGCAGGCCCATAAGCTGGTAATCGTGGATCCAGATCGTATCGCCCGGTTCCGTAATCTCCGCAATTTTATCGGCAAACAGCTGATTGGCTGCCTGGTAGGCCTCAAAATACGTCTTGTCAAAATTGGCTTCGGACGGGAAATAGTGAAAAAGCGGCCAGATCAGGTCATTACAGAATCCCTCGTAATAAAGGGCATTGATTTCTGCCGGGATGGTCACCGGGATGGCGTCGATCGGCCCGGCTTCGTGTGTTAGCTCCTGTAGTTCTAGGGCTGTGTTTTCCGAGTGGCCTACCCAGCTGATGTTTCCAGAAAAAGGGTAATTTTTCTGAGTACTTAAAGACAATACCGCCGAAACCAGACCCCCCGAGTTTTGAAATAATTCGCGGTGGTTATTCTGGTAGACGATTTTGAACGGCAGCCGGTAAGCGGCAATAATAAGTTTTCCTTTATTGTTGATCATGTTAGTTTCAGGAAGCTATTCAGAACCTGCTGCCGGCATTTCCGGAAGCTGTTTCTCAGGATTAATCAAGCGGCCGACGGTCTCCCGATAGCAGCAAATGCCGGTATCCAGGTTGCGTTTTTCGCTCTTTAAAAGTGGCTGGCAGAGAACAATCAGTAGTATTAATAACGGCTGAACACCGGAATTATTGACTTCAACGGGGATAAAGGACCGCTTTTTGAAGGACAGGCCCCGGTTTGCCGGCTACATCAAGTCGTTGGACAAGTTGCAACATTTGGGATTTTTCAAAAATCCTCGGATCTTTAACAGCGGGCTGCGGGATACCCCCTCGCCCCGGCTTCATCGCGCATACCTCACACCTCGAACCTCTTACGATATGAAACGCTTTTTATGGATTCTAGCGGGATTGGCGTCGGTTACGCTCCTGCTTTTTCTTTTTGGTCCGAAGGTCCCTCATGCCATGTTAAACCCTCAATTACCCACTGTAGATACCAACCTGGTAGCTCTGGAACAGGAAATCAAATTGTCAGAAGCGTCGGTACCGGGCTTGAAGCCGGACAATGAAGCCCGGATAATCTGGGCTGATACAGCCAGAAAGCAAAAGACAGCGGTAAGCATCGTTTATATTCATGGTTTTGGTGCGAGCTGGGCGGAAGGAGAACCGATCCATACGCAACTGGCTGCCCGGTATGGCGCCAATCTTTACCTGTCGCGGCTGGAAGATGCCGGCATCAGCAATCCAGATGCCTACCAGAACCTTACGCCCGAATCTTTTCTGGAAGGGGCCAAGCGCGCCCTGGCCATAGGCAAGGTATTGGGGAACAAAGTGATCCTAGTCGGGAATTCGGCGGGAGGGCTACTGAGCGTATATCTCGCCTCCACTAACCCGGATCTTCTGGGCGTGGTTCTGTACTCGCCCTGCCTGGATATTTATGAGAGTGCCCTGAAAGTGGCTACGGGGCCCTGGGGAGAGAAGGCCGTCCGTATCGCAATAGGAGAACGCATGTTAAATGACTACACCCCCGAAAGACAAAAATACTGGATGAACAGTTATAGTTCCCGCGGATTGATCACACTCCAGCAGACCATGGATGCGGTGGCAAAAAAAGAGGTGTATGAGAAGATTAAGATGCCGGTTTTTCTTGGGTATTATTACAAAAATGAAGAGGAACAAGATAAAACGGTGTCGGTGGAAGCCATGCGTGACATGTTTGGGTTGCTGGGAACCCCGGCAGATAAGAAAAGGGAAGTGGTTTTCCCCAAGAGCGGTCACCACGTAATGACCAGCTATTTAACCTCCCATGACCTGGACGGCGTATTGCGCGAAACCGAAAAGTTTTTCGAAGAGGTGCTGAAACTGCCACCCGTGGAAAATACGCCGGCGGGGAATTGAATCGTTTTTGGTTTCCGTCCGATTGTCCTAATTTTGCCGGATCATTGTAGTTTTTCAGTATTAATATGTTTGAAGTGACTTCCGATAACCGGCTGAGGCGTTTGTTAGTGGTAGGAGACCGGGTGTTAATTAAGCCCAAGAGCCCGACCGACCGGACCAACAGTGGTCTTTACCTGCCGCCTACCGTGACGGAAAAGGAGCAGGTCCAGTCGGGATATGTGATTAAAGTAGGACCAGGCTACCCGATCCCTTCGGCGGTAGAGGACGAGGTATGGAAGGACGCCGACGAGAAAGTCAAATATATGCCGCTTCAGGCCCAGGAGGGCGACCTCGCTATTTATCTCCAGCGCAACGCGATTGACCTGGAGTATGACGGCGAAAAGTATGTGGTGGTGCCGCAGTCAGCCATCTTGCTGCTAGACCGCAGCGAAGATCTGGCATAACCGACGCTTATGGGAGTCGTCAGAAATCCCGGTTTCCAGACCCCTCTGTGGCTTTGGAATGGCCACTGGCAAACGGTGTACCCCGCTCTCTTCAGGACGGTAGAGGGTGTTGTTTACAGGCGCGAACGTTTACCTACCCCGGATGGTGACTTTCTTTTGCTGGATTGGTGTGAAGCCGGCCCGCAAATGGACGATAAACCGCTCGTTATTCTTTCACATGGCTTTGAAGGCGATAGTCACCGTCCCTATGTGAAGGGCATGGTGAAGGCCTTGCGGGGCGCGGGATTTTCCTGCCTGGCGTGGAATTACCGTAGTTGCGGCGGCGAACTCAATCTTACCCCGGGGTTCTACCACAGCGGCGCGACTGCAGACCTGGACCTGGTGATTCGTCATGCCATCGGGACCGGTTACAGGCAAATTGCGCTGGTTGGCTTTAGCCTGGGTGGAAACCTGACTCTGAAATACCTGGGAGAAAGCCGCCTCCGCCCGAAGGAAGTAGCGGGAGCGGTTTGTTTCAGCGTCCCGCTGGACCTGGAGGCTTGCAGCCTTCACCTGGACAAACCTGTCAACCGGATCTATCAGCAGCGGTTTTTGAAAAGCCTGAAGATTAAAGTTGAAGAAAAGGCCCGGGCGCATCCCGCACACGTTGATGCCGCCAAACTGCGGTACGCGACTTCCGTATATGCCTTCGATGATCTTTACACGGGACCGTTACACGGTTATGAAGGCGCCGGTGATTATTATAGCAGCTGCAGTGCGAGGTATTTTCTTTCTACCATTGACCGGCCCACGCTGATTGTCAATGCGGCGAATGATCCGATGGTACCCGAATACAGCCTCCCCTTAAAAGAGCTGGAAAGGCTCAGTAAAGTGAACCTCTGGCTTTCCAGCCAGGGCGGGCACTGCGGTTTCCTGCAACGTGGTGCGAAAAACGGACCCTATTGGTCCGAGAAGGTGGCCACAAACTTCCTGGTTGATTTAATGAAGTAAGGCCCGGTTGAACATTCATTGCCTGGGGATTGTTGTCAAAAAGACGGACCTGTTTCGTATGGTCCGTGTTCTGTTTTTTTACCCCAAAGAATTGATGAAACCGG
Source organism: Ravibacter arvi (assembly GCF_039540405.1). NCBI lineage: Bacteria > Pseudomonadati > Bacteroidota > Cytophagia > Cytophagales > Spirosomataceae > Ravibacter > Ravibacter arvi. Next base: position 31,394 of record NZ_BAABEY010000028.1, on the reverse strand, counting down.
GTTGTATGGATCGAACCACTTCTGGTTTCTATTTCTGAATATCACGTCATTTCCAATGAAAGTAGAAATCTGGTCGGACGTTATGTGTCCGTTTTGTTACATCGGGAAACATCATTATGAAGAGGCGCTTGCCTCGTTCGAAGAAGGAAAACGGATAGAAACCGTTTGGAAGAGTTTCCAATTGGACCCTTCTATCCCGAAAAATGCCCCCGGTACCGATACCTACACTTACCTCTCGGAACGTAAAGGGCTTTCGCCGGAGCAGGCCCGCGAGATGAGTGACAACCTGGCGCACAGGGCGGCGGAAGAAGGATTGCAAATGAATTTTGAAAAGGTGGTGGTGGCCAATACTTTTGACGCTCACCGCCTCATCCACCTGGCGCAGGAGTCGGGTATGGGCAGCGAAATGGAGGAAAAGCTCTTTGAGGCGCATTTCGTGTCTGGGAAGGATGTCTCGGATCGCGCGGTTCTGGCCGAACTCGGGCAATCGTTAGGTCTGAAGGGGGAGGACGTTGCGGACATGTTTGAAAGCGGCCGTTTGTCCGAAGAAGTAAAGAGCGATGTCAAAGAGGGAGCACAGCTCGGGCTGACCGGCGTCCCCTTTTTTGTGTTCAATCGCAAATACGCGGTTTCCGGCGCGCAGCCGGTCGAGAGGTTTGTACAAGCGCTTTCGAAGGCATTTTCGGAATGGGAAGCTCAAAATCCGCCGGTTGTTTTGACCCGGGTGGGAGACGGCCCTTCGTGCAGTCCGGAGTCGGGTTGCGCCTAGTTAACCGGTTGTGATATTGGCGATTGTCGGCAAAAGTAACGTGACTTTTCACTTATTTTTGTTAACTTTTGGAGATTCCACCAGAACGAATTGATCCATGCGCAAAGTACAGATTTCAACAACAGTTCAGCCTCAGGCAACGTCAAAGCAGTTGATGATCAGGCCATTATCGTTTGGCTATAATGCGGAAACGGGGCAGACGAACGTCTTCCAGCACGACGTTCTTATGAAGCGCGACCCGGCGGTAGCGGCCAGAGAAGAGTTTGACGCCATGGTTGCAAATCTTGCGGCGGCGGGGGTGGAAGTTACTGTTTTTGAAGATCGTGAGGATGTTGCCAGCCCGGATGCCGTTTTCTCCAATAACTGGGTTTCCTTTCACCAGAGCGGGAAGGTAGTGCTCTATCCTATGCTGGCGGAGAACCGCCGGCGGGAGCGACGGCTGGACATTATCGAGAGCCTGCGGGACAAGTTCCAGGTGGAGGAAATTATCGATTTGTCGCATTTTGAAAAGGAAGGTAAGTTCCTGGAAGGGACAGGTAGTATGGTGTTTGACCGCCGGTTTAAAATTGCCTATGCTGCCTTGTCGCCTAGAACTCACCTGGAACCGCTACAGGCCTTCTCAGAAGCGATGGGGTACGAGATCGTGCAGTTCAGCGCATCAGACGAAAAAGGCTACCCTCTTTATCACACCAATGTAATGATGTGTATAGGCGACGGATTTGCTGTGGTGTGCCTGAATGCGTTGAAAAATGAGGATGAACGTTACAACCTCCGGAAGGTGCTTGAAGAAACGGACAAGCAGATTATCGAAATTTTCCCGGAGCAGCTTGCTGCTTTTGCGGGGAATATGCTGATGGTTCGGAACAACCAGAACCAGAAAATGATGGTGATGTCGACGGCGGCATTTCATTCGCTTTCCACACAGCAGAAAACCATACTGGAAGAGTTTACAGCCCGGTTGATTTATGCGGATCTCTCCGTGATTGAAGCGTTGGGCGGCGGTTCTGCCCGCTGTATGATGACTGAAATTCACCTGCCGGAAAAATAGGAGACTTCTTGAAACCCAGGATGCATATTTCGATACGTACGGCCACGTTGGAAGACGAGGGAGCTTTCCTGAGTTTCAACGAAGCATTGTCGGGGCGAGAATTGCCGCGTGATGGTTTTGCGCGGGCCTGGCGAGAGAATATGCAGGCGAAAGGAAATATATATATCCTGGCGGAAGCGGAAGGGAAGCCGGTCGGGATGGGGAGTTGTCACGTTCAGTGGCTGTTGCATCATGCGGAAGCCATCGCCGAGATTCAGGAGTTGTATGTAGCGCCTGGGTTCCGGTCTTGTGGGGTAGGGGTGGCATTGCTGGAAGCGTTGATCTCCTTTGCGGGGAAAGCGGGAGCCACACAGGTGGAACTGTCTACAAATCGGAAGCGGCTGGATGCCCATCGATTCTATGCACGGGAAGGGTTCGCCGATACGCACCTGAAATGGGTGAAGGAGATAAAAAAAAGCGGACCGCAATATGCAGACCGCTTTTCGTAACACCTAAACCTTCAACTAACTATATCATTATCTTTTGGCGCGGACCCATCCGCCCCGTTGACTTTTTTCAAATCTTACCGTCGCGTACAACTGCTGCACCAAAGACTCAAGATCGGTTCTGACCTGTGCCAGTTTGCGCATATTCAGTTTTCTTTTCTTGTACAGCTTTATTTCTCGTGAAGAAATCCGGCTGTATTGTTTGAGAACGCCGCGGGCCTCTTTTGCCGACAACTGCCGGTTTTGTCTGCCGACCTGTATGCCTTCAAGAACTTCACGTTGTAGTTCTTTTATGACAACCTGGTCTGCGGCTTCTGTCTCAAAAACGTTCCGGTAGCGAGAAGCTTTCTGGGCCACCGCCTCCATCGCGAGCACAAACAGGAGGGAGACGGTTAAAATGTATTTCATGGCCAATAGTTCCAAACGCTATGTTTTGGTATTAGAACGCACGAAAGGCAAAAAAGTTTACACGGAGGCTTGTTAACGATTGTTAAACCTCGCCTGCTAGTAAAAATTCGCGGTTTTGTAGTTAAAAAAAGACACAATACCGGTGCTGTTAACAGGAGATTGTTTTGAAATGCAGGTAGGCGATAGCTGCATTTCAGGATTGCTTGATGGCTAGATCCAATTGTTGCTGGATGGCATTCCGGGCCATTTGAGTGAGTTCTTCGGCAGTGTGGCCCGCGGGTTCTATTCCTTCCAGTGAAGTCCAGGAGAGCTTTGTAAAGGAGACCAGGGGAAAAATCCCACGCGTGGGGTTCAGCGCGCCTGTTCCCTGGATTGCAACGGGTACGATGAGGGCGCCGGGCGCCCGTTTTAAAAGTGTGGCAAGCCCGCCTACTGCGAAGGGTTTCATGATTCCCGACTGGGTACGGGTGCCTTCCGGGAAGATTACCGCGGAAAAATTGTTTTCCTGGATATGCTTTCCCAGCCGGGCGATCTCGGTGATGGCCTGTTTGCTGTCTTTGCGGTTGATGAGTGCGGCGTTGCTTTTCCGGAGGTTGTAGGACACACTCGGGATGCCCTTGGCAAGCTCTATCTTTGAAACGAAAATAGGCGTATATTTTCTCAGGAACCAGCTGATTCCCGAAATGTCGTAAGTGCTCTGGTGGTTGGCGACAAAGATGATCGGACGTCCTTCGGGAATGGGGGTTTTATGCTCGAATCGTATGGAGGCGCCGGTCCACAGAAGACCGTAGGTAAGAGAGAAATTGAGGTGATCGGCGGCTACCTTCTGGCCCTTTCTTCCGAATAGAGTAAACACAATAACCTGGTAGACATGAAAAAGAGCCAGGGTAAGGCCGAAATGAATCATGTACAGAATACTGAGGAGATAGTCGACTACGCGTTTCATGTCTCGAAAAAATAAACAAAGGTGCAAATAAGCATTTTTGGTATGAAAAAGGGTACATTTAGTATATGTTTATCACATATTAGCGAACTTTACAAAATGGCCGGATTGACCAATGTCATAGGATCCGAAGCCTCAGGAAGCTTAATTTGCTGGAAGAAAGTCATTCCATTGTAATCTAACCGAATAGAGTAAGTATATCCTTATGCAGTTATCACCGCACAGATTAGAGGTTATGAATTACCTCGCGCAGAAGATTGAGGGCGTTATGTTCGATTATCTGAGGCCTGTGGAAGATCATTGGCAGCCCGCCGATTTTTTGCCGGACTTCTCCGACGAAAATTACCTGAAAGAAGTGAAGCTTCTCCAGGAAAGCTGCAATGACCTGCCGTATGATTATATAGCGGTTTTGATTGGGGATACCATTACCGAAGAAGCCCTGCCCACTTATGAATCCTGGTTGATGGACGTTATTGGGATTGATCAGCAGGGTGAGGAGCCTAATGCCTGGGCGAAATGGGTACGTGCCTGGACCGCCGAAGAAAACAGGCATGGAGATTTGCTTAACAAGTACCTGTACCTCTCGGGAAGGGTAAACATGCGGGCGATGGAAGTATCGACGCAGTATCTCATCCAGGACGGGTTCGATATCGGAACGGGCCAGGACCCTTACCGCAACTTCATTTATACATCGTTCCAGGAGCTGGCGACCAATGTGTCTCACCGGCGAACGGCTACCATCGCCAAGAAATACGGCAATCCGCACCTGTCAAAAATTTGCGGGGTTATTGCTTCCGATGAAATGCGGCACGCGAAGGCTTACAAAACATTCGTTGCCAAGATACTGGAAGTAGATCCCAATGAGATGATGCTGGCGCTGGAAGACATGATGCGGAAGAAGATTGTTATGCCGGCACATTTTCTCCGTGAAACGGGGGTGAAGATAGGTGAAACCTTTACCCATTTTTCTGACGCAGCCCAGAGGCTGGGCGTATACACCACCATCGATTATATTGAAATCCTGGAGGGGTTGCTTAAGGAATGGGAAATTGAAAAAGTGAGCGGCCTTAACGATGCGGCCGAGAAGGGCAGGGATTACCTGATGGCGCTCCCGGCCCGGTTGAGAAGAATTGCGGACCGAACCCGGGTTCCCGAAATGCAATACCAGTTCAGCTGGATCAAATAGAAAGATTTTGTAAAAGAAAAACCTGCAGGATGCAGGTTTTTCTTTTACAAAAGGCGCTTCAACGTTAGCTGAGCCGATCAAATCCGGTATAGGGCACAAGGACCTCAGGTAACCTGATAGTGCCGTCTGCCAGCTGGTTGTTTTCCAGGAGAGCCGCAAGGATCCGCGGCAATGCCAATGCAGAGCCATTCAGCGTATGCAGGAGCTGGGTTTTCCCGTCGACCCGGTAACGGAGTTTAAGGCGGTTGGACTGGTAGGTTTCAAAGTTGGAAACGGAACTACATTCCAGCCAGCGCTCCTGTGCAGAGGACCACACTTCAAAGTCGTAGGTAATCGCGGAGGTGAAGCCCATATCGCCGCCGCATAACCGTAGTATCCTGTAGGGGAGCTGCAGTTTTTGCAATAGCCCGCCTACATGAGCAACCATCTGATCCAGCGCCTCATAGGAGTTTTCAGGCTGTTGTACCTGCACAATTTCAACTTTGTCAAACTGGTGCAGCCGGTTCAGGCCGCGGACATGGGCGCCCCAGCTTCCGGCTTCACGCCTGAAACAGGGCGTGTGACCCACATTCCTGATAGGAAGCTGATCCTCTGCCACGATGACGTCGCGGTATAAATTGGTAATCGGGACTTCGGCCGTCGGGATCAGGAAAAGACTGTCGGCAGTGGCTTCATACATCTGCCCTTCTTTGTCCGGAAGCTGACCGGTAGCAAAGCCGGAGTCTGCGTTGACCAGCAACGGGGGCTGGATTTCTGTATATCCGGCCAGTACTGCCTGATCGAGGAAAAAGCTGATCATGGCCCTTTGCAGGCGCGCGCCTTTACCCTTGTACACCGGAAAACCTGCACCCGTTATCTTATTTCCCAGCTCAAAATCGATGATGTCAAGCTTTTTGATTAGTTCCCAATGCGGAAGTGCATTTTCAGGCAATGCCGGGACTTCGCCCCAGTTGGCGACGACTTCATTGTCGTCTGCCGACTTACCGAAAGGAACAGAAGCATGCGGGATATTCGGAATTTTTACCAGCTCATCGAACAGGGCATTCTCTGCATCTTTCAACAGGCTTTCCAGTTCTTTTGTCCGCGATTTCAGCGCCGCTGTTTCTTCTCTCGCTTTTTCGGCAGCGGCTTTTTCGCCGGCCTTCATCAGCGAACCGATCTCTTTGGCTTTGTTATTGGCTACTGCAAGAATATTGTCGGATTCGGCCTGCAGCTCCCTGCGGTTCCGGTCCAGATCCAATACCCTGGCAATGGTTTCATCCGGAAGGGGGAAATTCCTCTTCTTTAACCCATCAATGGCCCACTGCGGATTTTCACGTATACTTCCGATTTGTAGCATGGTCCTTTACGTTGGTGTTGTCTTGGTAAGCCCGCTATGGGTTTGCTAAGCGGGAGTATTCTGGAAAAACAGGCTTTCGTTCAATGCGTTCAGCGCCTCTTCCTTATAGGAGGTATGCACCAGGAGCGACAGGTTGTGCTCTGAGGCCCCATAGGAAATCATCCTGATCGGGATGTGTTTCACGGAATCGAGCACTTTCCAGGCAATACCGGCTTTATCGGCGCTGAAGTTCCCCACGATACAAATGATGGTCTGGTCGCGGTCATTTTCTTCGAGGTCGGCAAATTCACGGAGTTCTGCCGAAATCGCTTCCAGGTGAGCCGGGTTGTCGATGGTCACCGACACAGAAACTTCCGAAGTCGTGATCATATCTACCGGAGTTTTGTAGTTTTCAAAAATGCCGAAAACCCTCCTCAGAAAACCGTATGCATTCAGCATCCTGGTAGAATGGATGTAGATAGCCGTGATATTGTCTTTGGCGGCAATTGCTTTCACGTCCTGCTCACCCGAGGTCCGGGTGGAAATCAGGGTTCCCGGAGCTTCCGGTTGCATGGTATTTTTCAGCCTCACCGGCACATTCCTGATTTTTGCAGGCGTGATCGTGCTGGGGTGGAGAATTTTGGCGCCGAAATATGCCAGTTCTGCAGCCTCTTCGAAGCTCAGCTCCCGGACCGGGAATGTCCGCTTCACGATTCTCGGATCGTTATTGTGCATACCGTCAATATCTGTCCAGATCTGGATCTCTTCCGCCCGGATCGCACCGCCGATAAGCGATGCCGTATAGTCGGACCCGCCCCTTTTCAGGTTGTCGATCTCATTTCTCGGGTTCCGGCAAATAAATCCTTGGGTAACAATAATTTGTTTGTCGGTGTATTGAGCAAGAATGGCATCGAGCTTGGTCTCGATCAGCTTACTTTCCGGCTCTGCATCTGCATCGATATGCATGAAATCAAGAGCGGAAATGAGCACGGAGCTCTCTTTCTGTTCGGCCAGGTAAGCGGCAAAAAGCTGGGTGCTTAAGATCTCGCCCTCAGCGACAAGCTCCTTGTCCTGCTTCGACGTGTAGGGCCTGATGCCCGTCAATGAAGCAATATGGGAAAATTCGGACGCAACGATTTCCTTCCCAGCCGCCAGGCCGTCTTCTGTGCTGTAAAGCTCTGCTACGAAGGCATCGTAGTGCGCCCTGAGCTCAGCGATCTTTTGATCAATTGCGGCAACATCATTTGCATAGGCTGACTCACCGATGCTGAGCAGTGCGTTGGTGGAGCCGGATAGCGCAGACAGGACGATTATTTTACGGCCTGGATCTGATACTACCAGCCGGTGAATAGATTTCATGCGCTCGGGCTTCCCTACGGACGTGCCTCCAAATTTCCAGACTTGCATATACTAAAAGGTATTCTTTTTATTGTTGGTTAAGATTGAGCCGCTGTTTCAGCGAGACCATTTTAAGAGCAGTAATGGCGGCTTCGTCGCCTTTATTTCCATGCTTGCCGCCTGCCCGGTCCAGTGCCTGTTCCATATTATTGGGGGTCAGCACGCCGAATATAACGGGCTTGTTGTATTTCAATGAAACGTTGGTCAGCCCCTGCGCAACGGAGTGATTAATGTATTCATTATGAAGTGTTTCTCCTTTGACGACGGCGCCAAGCGCAATTACCGAGGCGATGTCTTCTCTTTCGGCAAACCATTGTGAAGCGAGCGTGAGCTCATAGCTGCCGGGCACATTTCCGCGGAAGATATTCTCTTCGCGGACGCCATGCTTGATGAGCGTTTGCCAGGCGCCTTCGAAGAGGGCTTCAGTAACTTCCGTATTCCATTCTGCCACCACAATGGCAAACTTCAGGGAGGAAACGTCTTCCAGCCCTTCGGTACTAAAAGTGCTGAGATTTTTATCGGAACTCGACATATCAGTTATTTTTACTTCAAATAAAAAAAGGATAAAACCTTGTCGGCTTTATCCTCTCCGGAATGGCTGTAAGTTTTTCTACTCACCGACTTGGCCTTCGACTACGCCCAGGTACTTCTTGGCGTTCATCACCTCGCTCGACATGGGGAAGTCGTCGATAATACGTTTATAGGTCGAAGCCGCATCTTTCGGCTGGCTGTTTTTTTCGTAAGCAAGCCCGAGCTTCAAAAGATAGCTGGGGGTAAAAAATGCATTTGCCTTATAGTCGGAAGCCCGCTTGTAATAATCAATGGCTTCTTTAGCATTGTTTTTTTCCATGTACGCATCGCCGATCAATGCGTAGGCACGACCCTGCAGAAGCAGGTCTGAAGAGCCGAATGACTTGAGCCGCTGAATAGCGTCGTCAAATTTTCCATCTTTAAGAAGTGCAACTCCCGCATAGAAACTGGCCAGGTTGCCGGCATCCGTTCCGCTATAATTATCGGCGATGCTCAGGAGGCCTTCATTACCGCCTTTTCCTTTTAAAGCAAGGCTAAGAGAGTCGCTTTCAAAGTCGTAAACGGCTTTATAAAGGGCTTTTTGAGCGTCAGCTTCCCTACCGTCCTGGTAATAACGATACCCAACAAACCCCAGCAGTCCGGCAAGCAGCACACCACCGATGATGAGGAACAGTTTGTTGTTGCTTTGAAAGAAATTCTGAGCTTTGTCCAGTTCGTTGGCCAAGCCTTCAGAGCTTTCCAAAAACTCCAAATGAGTATCTGTTGATTTTTTGGCACACATAGGTTGCTACACTATCGTTCTAATTTCGGACTGCAAATTTAGAAAAACTTATTATATACAAGCGTGTTAGCGGTAAAAAGTTTAGCAGGTCTCCCGGTGCCGTTCTGCGACGGCGAAACATGAGCGGTTTGAAACCGTCGCCGCGTACCCTTTTTATCCCGCGCTGATGCCTTGTTTTAAAGAGGTTACTGTTGATTAAGTTTTAATTTTGGTAAATTTCAATTAAAAAAGAAGATCGTATGTGGAAAGAAGAAGAACAGCATCTGGTGCGCCGGTTTAAGTTCAATGACTTTAAGGAGGCGTTCGTTTTTATGACGGAGGTGGCATTTCTGGCGGAAAAGTTGGATCACCACCCGTGGTGGTCAAATACGTATAATGAAGTCACGATTAAGTTGACCACCCACAGTGCCGGCCACGTCGTTACCCAGAAAGACCGCGATCTGGCTGAACGGATCGATGAAATCTGGGCGCGCCGTGAAAGGACAAACCACTAGCAACAGCCGTAAATAGAAAAATAAAGACCATCCGTAAGTCACGGACGGCCTTTATGGAACAACACACAACGTCCTCCTTTTTTGGAACTGATTCGAATTTCGAAAAAGGAAAGTATTTAGCTGGTTGTTAATCATTTGTAATCGGATAAATCGGGTGACAGGTCATTCCATCCCGGCCGGGAAATGGGGTTGTACGCCTGTGTCCAACTACTGGCGGGGGCAAAAAATGATCGGCGGATGCTTTTATTTTCAAAAAACCTCGGTAGAAATATTACTTTTGTACGCGGTTTGAAATGAAATTTTTTTTTGATGATAATTCTTGGTATTTCAGCGTTTTACCACGACTCAGCAGCGGCCATTATCGAAAATGGCGTCATTGTGGCGGCAGCGCAGGAAGAAAGATTCACACGTAAGAAACACGATCCGGGTTTCCCGTCCAATGCCGTTGCATTTTGCCTGGAATATGCCGGTACAACTCTGAATCAGCTTGATGCAATTGTCTTCTACGATAAGCCCCTCCTGAAATTCGAGCGCCTTCTGGAGACTTATTATGCCTTCGCTCCCAGGGGACTGAAGTCGTTTATTACCTCCATGCCGGTTTGGATCAAGGAGAAGATGTTTCTCAAAAGGATGATCAACGAAGAACTGGTCAAGTTGGGATATGACAAAAAGAAGCCGGTGCAAATGCTTTTCCCGGAACATCACTTGTCTCATGCGGCCAGTGCCTATTATCCTTCGCCTTTTGAGAAAGCAGCCATCCTGACGGTTGACGGTGTGGGCGAATGGGCTACTGCTTCCATTTGCCTCGGCGAAGGAAAAGATATTACGATCCTGAAAGAGCTCCGCTTTCCGCACTCCCTCGGGCTGCTTTATTCAGCATTTACTTATTTCCTGGGCTTCCGTGTGAACTCCGGTGAATATAAGCTGATGGGACTTGCGCCTTACGGTGATCCGGGGTCTGCAGACGTGCAGCGCTATGTCGAAATTATCAAGAAAGACCTGATAGAGCTGAAGGAAGATGGTTCCGTCTGGCTGAACCAGGATTATTTTGACTATGCGACCGGGCTGAAGATGGTCAATGAAGAGAAATGGGAAGCCCTCTTCGGGTTTAAAAAGAGGAATCCCGAGGACAGCCTCGACGCCGTGCACTGTAACCTCGGCCTGGCCATTCAGCGTGTTACCGAAGAATCGATGGTCCTGATGGCGAAAGAAGCCAAGCGGTTGACCGGTGCCGATTATTTGTGCCTTGCCGGAGGCGTTGCGCTTAACTGCGTATCAAACGGCAAATTGCAGAAGTCAGGAGTATTTGATGAGGTTTATATTCAGCCGGCCGCGGGTGATGCCGGCGGGGCGCTGGGCGCTGCTCTCGCCGGTTACCATATTTATTTTGGAAAGGAAAGGATTGTTGACTGGAAGCCGGATGCCATGCAAGGGTCATATCTGGGGCCGGTTTTTTCAGATCTCGATGTGAAACTCACCGCTAAAAAATACAAGGCGGTCTATACCCACTACGAGGACTTCGGAAAATTGTCGGAAGACGTGGCCAAGATTCTGGCGGAAGGCAATGTGGTAGGCTGGGTGCAGGGAAGAATGGAGTTCGGTCCGCGCGCCCTGGGGGGCCGGAGTATCCTGGGTGACCCGCGCAATGCGGAGATGCAGAAAAAGCTCAACCTGAAAATCAAATACCGGGAGTCATTCAGGCCGTTTGCGCCTTCGGTGCTCGCGGAAGATGTAAGCGAATATTTCGATTACGACGGGATTTCTCCTTATATGCTGCTTGTTCACCCGGTGGCCGAAAGAAGGCGGCATCCTTTACCGGAAGGCTACAATGCCGCAGATGTACGGGAAAAACTCTATTTTCTGCGTTCTGATCTGCCTTCTATCACGCATATTGATTATTCTGCGAGGATTCAGACCGTACATAAGGAGACGAATCCGAAATATCACCAGTTGATCAGCGCATTTAAAGATTTGACGGGTTACGGCGTTGTGGTAAACACCAGCTTCAACGTACGCGGCGAGCCGATTGTGCATACGCCTAACGATGCCTACCGATGCTTTATGCGCACCGAAATGGACTATCTGGTGGTCGGTAATTATGTGTTCAGCAAGACCGAGCAGCCCGAATGGACCGAACGCGATAATTGGCAGGAAGAGTTTGTGCTCGATTAAGTCGTTAATCTACGAACCCGGTACGTATCTACACCCATGATGTCAAAACTGGTTAGCAGTATTTTCAGGATTTGCCTTCTCGGCGCTTTTTTTGTTTTATTATTTCTGCCGGATCGGGTAGGGATTACCCTGTCGTATCCCCAGTATCCGCTGAGCGACAGTCTTTTTTTACGCCTTTGCAAGACCGTTTTCTGGGTGTTAGTCGCTGTGGAGCTGCTGCGGTGCTTCTACTACGGCGTGGTGAAAAACACGAAAAGAGGCTGGGTTTCCAACCTGATGACGCTGTTGTTCCCCCTTTCGCTGTTCCTGATTTTTGTCGAGGTTATCTTTATGTTTGTCCCGCAAAGTCATGAAGGTGTGCTTTCAAAAGCTTCCCAGATTTGGTGGAGCAAATACTGGAAGCCGCTGAATGCATTGGGGTACCGTGACCGGGAACCGCAGCCTGCGCCGGGCAAGAAGCAGGTACTCGTTATAGGCGATTCTTTTTCAGCGGGACATGGGCTGAAAACGGTGGACGAGCGCTTTTCTAACCAGCTTGAAAAGAAGTTGGGCGAGGGTTACGAGGTTAGAAACCTGGGAGTTTCGGGCTCCGACACAGGCGACGAAGCGAAAAGACTGGCAGAATATCCGGTGAAGCCCGACGTTATAGTACTGCAATATTTCCCGAATGATATTGAACGGGTTGCTCAGGCAAATGGTCTCAAAATCACGGGGGGACAACCCTTTGACGACGTCAAAGGTATTGCAGAGCAGGTAGTCAGGCGGTTTTACCTGCCCAATTTTATTTACTGGCAGCTTCCGCATGCGCAGTTCAGTACTTTTGACCAGTTCGTGGAAAAGGCCTATTCGGACTCCACTGTTTTGAAAAATCATTTCAGCGACCTCTCAAAAATCCTGGCTTATGGCGACAGTACGGGCGCCCCGGTTTGTGCTGTATTTGTGCCGTTCCTGTTCCAGCTCGACAAGAGTGAAGGTTATACCCGTCCTGTAGAGGATTTTTTAAAGGAAAAGGGGGTGAAAGTGATTACTTTGAAAAAGGAAATCGCAGCTATACCGGAAAAAGAGCGGATTGTGGGGAAGAACGACGGGCACGCCAGTGCAGCTGTTAATGCGGTTATTGCCGATAAACTTTATGAAATAATTAAGTAACAAGCCGACGGGACTAGCCCGCGGTACAAAACAATACCTGCTTATTTGACTATGGATTTTCTTAATGATTTGTTCGCGTTCCTCAAGGAAAGAAAGAAGTGGTGGTTAGCGCCGGTAATTCTCGTGCTGCTACTGATTGGTATCCTGATCGTTATCGGAGGCGGGTCTGCGGTAGCTCCGTTTATTTATACATTGTTTTAGAGAAGAGCGTATGGCGTCGGAAGATAAGTCGAAAGCGCAGCTGGTCATTGTGACCGGTATGCTGGTTTTATATTTTATTTTTAAGCGGGATTGGCTTTTATATGTAGGAGTATTCGTGGGGCTGGCCAGTGTGTTTGTTCCTTTTTTGGGCGATCTGATCGTTAAAGGCTGGTTCAAGCTTGCAGAAGGGTTGGGTTATGTAAACAGCCGCATTTTGCTCTCGATTATTTTCTTCCTGGTCCTTTTTCCGGTAGCCCTGATGGCGCGTACCGGTCGGGGGAAAAACCTGTTGGGACTCAGAAAAGATCCTTCAAAATCGGCATTTACCGAACGGAATCACCAGTATGTGGCGAAGGATTTGAAGAATGTCTGGTAAGAGATAGGTGCTGAACTTTTCAGCGCAGGAATTACTAAGACGTAAAAAAAGCCCCGGATGTCCGGGGCTTTTTCTTTATAATATTTTTTCAATTAGAACTTCAAGGTAATACCTGCTTTCAGCGGAGAAGCATTGTACCCAACTTCAGCAAAAACACCCAGGTTTTCTTTGAAATAGTAGCGTGCTCCGGCAAAAGCACCAAAAAATACGCCGTTATCATACGAGCTTACATACGACGGGCCACTGTAACCGCTAGGATCTTTGTACTTAGAAATACGATAACCAATAGCAGGTCCGGCATAAAGGTCGAGGTTATCCATTTGCAGGAAGTGTTTTCCAAAGTGGTATGAACCACGCGCAGCGATAGTAGTGAAGTTATACTTCCACTTGTAACCTGTCCAACCGTAATTCCAGGATACCCAGTCCAGCTGTGCACCAACGCTTATGAAGTCATGAACGCCTGCTTCAAAAGAAGCACCTAAACCGACGCCGCCGCCACCGTAGGTGCCGCCGAGGTTAACACCAGCGTTCAGTAATTTGTCTCCTTTCTCAAATTGGGCGTGGGCGTTAGTACCAGCAAAAACTGCTGTAGCCATAACGAAAATTGCGAATAATTTTTTCATCTGTTTCTAAAGTTTGAACATACAATGAGATGCAAATGAACAACAATAAAGCTAATGTATCAAAGATTGGGGGCTAAATTTTGCTGAGCGGGCAAAATGGATTATTCAACGGTAAAAGCGGCCGCATGTTAAGCGGAGACTATTTGTTTTTTAATTTATCCTTAAAGACTTTCCGGAACTTGTCAAGTTTGGGAGCGATCACCGCCGCGCAGTAGCCCTGCTCCGGATTGTTCTCAAAGTAACTTTGGTGATAATCTTCGGCCGGGTAAAAGGGAGCTTCCGGCTTCACTTCCGTTACGATCCGCTTGGCATATGCCCCCGAAGAATCCAGTTCCTTGATAATGGACTCCGCCAATGTTTTCTGGGCGTCGTCGTGGTAAAAGATAACCGAACGGTACTGCGTGCCTACGTCTGCACCCTGCCGGTTGAGGGTAGTCGGGTCGTGGCTTCTGAAAAATGCTTGCAGCAGCTCTGCATAGCTTAACTTTTTGGGGTCATAATAGACCTTGACCACTTCGGCATGGCCCGTATTTCCTGTACAGACTTCCTTATAGGTAGGATGCTTCAGCGTACCGCCCGAATACCCCGATACTGCGCCATAAACGCCGTCCAGCGTTTCAAATACCGCTTCGGTACACCAGAAACAACCGTTGCCGAACGTTGCCACCCCAACTCCCGGAATGGCAGATAAAGTATTAATTTCCATTTTCGTTTTTTTAGTCCCACTTTTGTCGGATTGTGCGCAAGAAAGGAGAGCTGCACAGCAGAGCAGTAAAAAGAGTGCGCCGTAACGCGCCGCAATCAGGTAGTATTTTTCAGGTCGCATGGTTGGATTAAAAACAGAATTTGCGCGTTAAAAGTTTCGGGCGGAATCGGAAATAGGGTTAGTAAAATGTACCTCTACATCAAAGCCATTCATATTATTTCGGTAGTCAGCTGGTTTGCCGGGTTGTTTTATTTGCCACGGCTGCTCGTCTACCACACCGAGGCGCAGGTTTTGCCTGAAGAAGGGAGGAAATCGCTGGGGGAGCACCTCGTAAAGTGGCAGCGTTTGTTGTTTAATGCCATTATGGTTCCGGCTATGTGCCTGACGCTCGCCTCGGGCGTTACTATGTTATTCCTGGTACCCGACTGGCTTAGCCAGGGGTGGATGCACCTGAAACTCGCCTTTGTCCTGGTGCTGCTTTACTATCATTTTTATACGCGCAAGCTACTCCTGGAAGTCAGAAAGGGTGTTTTCCGGTGGACTTCCGTGCAGCTAAGATTGTGGAACGAACTGGCGACCATCCTCCTGGTCGCAATCGTATTCCTGGTGGTATTGAAAAGCTCGCTGGATTGGATATGGGGTGTCCTGGGAGTGGTATTGTTTGCGGTGTCCATCATGGTTGCCGTGAAGCTGGTCAACCGGAACAGGAAGTAACGGGAGGAGAGGTCGGAAATCGGAGGTCGGAAATCGGCCGCACCGCTTATGAAGAGTTCTTAACTCTCCATTTCTAAATTTCCGATCTCTGATTTCCGACTTCCGATTTCCAACCTCCGATTTCCGATTTCCAACCTCCGATTTCCGACTTCCGATCTCCGATTTCCGACTCCCACTAAAAGTCAAGATTGCAATTGATCCATTCGTCGTCAAAGCTGGTGCCGTACTTCCGGTAGAAGTTAACGGCAGATGTATTCCAGTCCAGGACTTGCCACATCATGCCGGTGCAGGCCATTTCTTTGGCGATCGCTACCGTGCCGTCGAACAGGAGCTTCCCTATGCCATTTCCGCGATGCGATTCTGTAACGATGATATCTTCCATGTACAACCGTTTTCCCTTCCAGGTGGAATAGCGGAAATAGTAGAGTGAAATCCCGATGATGTGCCCGTCCTTTTCGGCAACAATAAAGTTAAAAAGGTTGTTGTCAAGATCGCGGCTCATTTTTTCCGGCGTATTGACGAGGATATCAGCAGCTTTTTCAAAAATTGCTAACTCTTTTACCAGCTGGAAGGCGGATGGCACATCCTCTTTCGTACCTTTTCGTATCGTTACGCTCATGTCGGTATCATTTTTGGTGAACGGATAAGGCCTGGCAATTCCTCTCCGGAGGGCTTTGGGCGCAAAGATACCTAAACAGTCGCGATACTTAGTTGTAGTTCAGGTAATTCTCCCATTTTTCGATTACTGTTTTCAGGTCTTCGGGAAGATCTACTTCAAACTGGAGCCATTCGCCGGTCCTGGGATGTTCCAGCCCCAGCGACTTGGCGTGCAGGGCTTGTCTCGGAATTAGTTTGAAGCAATTCT
The DNA here is from genome assembly GCF_039540405.1 of Ravibacter arvi. Taxonomy (NCBI): domain Bacteria; kingdom Pseudomonadati; phylum Bacteroidota; class Cytophagia; order Cytophagales; family Spirosomataceae; genus Ravibacter; species Ravibacter arvi. The sequence continues at coordinate 15,227 of NZ_BAABEY010000028.1, read as the reverse complement.
CCACAAACGCTTTATAGCTTCCGCCTTGCAAACCCCGCAGAATCCGGTCGCCGCCATAGGCTGCGTCGTTAAAAAGCGGGTGCCCTTTGTATTGAAGGTGCGCACGGATCTGGTGGGTACGACCGGTTTCCAGGTTGCACCTCAGAAGCGACACGTACCGGAGCGGTTTCACTACTTCAAAATGAGTGACGGCATGCTTGCCCTGGTCCCCGTCCGGGTACACCGCCATGACTTTACGGTCTTTAACGCTCCGGCCGATATTGCCGGTAATAGTGCCCTTTTCTTCCTTCATTTCGCCCCATACCAAAGCCAGGTACGTTCGTTCGGTGGAATGATGGAAGAACTGGTTGGCAAGGTGCGTCATGGCAAATTCGGTTTTGGCAATGACGAGCAACCCGGAAGTGTCTTTGTCGATCCTATGGACCAGCCCGGGGCGGATTTCACCGTTGGCCGAGGTCGGTAGATTCCGGAAATGGTACAGCAGCGCATTGACGAGTGTGCCTTCCCAGTTGCCGTGCGCAGGATGTACCACCATGCCGGCGGGTTTGTTGACCACCAGCAGTTCGTCGTCTTCGTAGATGATGTCCAGCGGAATATTCTCCGGAAGAATGTCAGTATTTCTCGGGGGCTTGGGAAGCGACAGGGTGACAACATCCCCCGGTTTTATTTTATAGCTGGCTTTCGTGGGCAGGTCGTTTACCTTAATGGCTCCGGCTTCGATACCGTTTTGAACCTTGTTGCGGGAAGCATTCTGGACATGAAGGCTCAGGTATTTATCCAGCCGCATCAGCCCTTGTCCCTTGTCGGCAACCAGCCGGTAGTGCTCAAATAGCTCGTCGTCGTCTTCCTCAAGGACAGGTTCTGTATTCATATCACGATCAATTGCTTTCTTTTCGGGTAGCAAAAGTAAGACAGTTCCGGCAATATAGTGGGAAGTCGGAGGTCGGAAATCGGAAATCGGCTGCGCCGCATATCGAAGCGGTTGATTTCTGTCTTCCGACTCCTGTCTTCCGATTTCCGACTCCTGTCTTCCGATTTCCGACCTCCGACTTCCGATTTCATCCGTCAACGTCAGTCCCGGTTTTACCGATAGTTTTCAGTTATCGGTAAAACGCAGGAAAGCTACTTGAATTTCCATTGGCAGGGAAACCCTAGATATAAGCAATACAGTCCATTTCTACAAGTGAATCGCCGGGCACGCCGCCATACACTGCCACGGTGGTGCGGCAGGGGGGCTTGTTCCCGAACCGGCCCTTGTAAGCTTCGTTCATCTTTTTGTAATCGTTCAGATCATGGAGGAAGACGCTTACTTTCAGCACCTTTTCCATTGAGGAGCCGGCCTTTTTCAGCTCTTTTTCAAGCTCGTCCAGTACATGGTTGGTATGTGCGGTGATATCGCCGTCGAAATGGGCGCCTTTCCCGGCCACAAAAATGAGATTGCCGAATTTGGTATGCCCTGAAAACAAGGGTACGTCCTGGTAGTTTACTACGTCTCCGACTTCCTTTTCCGGCGCTGCATCGGGTGCATTTTTGGCACTTGCCATGGTGCCCAGCCCGGCTACGCCGGCAACCGAGGCTACCAGTCTTTTCAGCAGCGATCTTCTTTTTTCTGTGTTCATGAAATTACGTGTTAAGTATGAATACTAGGGATGATCGTGGTAATATAGGGAGATTTGTCTGGTAATAGCGCAAAGTTCCCGAGGTTGTTACTTCGAGTAAACCGGGGTGGCAATTCCGTTCAGGTCGTAAACAATTTTACCGCCTTTAATGGTCATTTCGCATTCCAGTTTTTCTTTGGCGCTCACCTTGTAGCCGGTTTTGTCGTAAAAGCCGAAATTGCCTTTCCGCATGGAAAAGACCGCGAGGTCTGCAATGGCGCCTTCCGACACGTGGCCCAGCGTTTCCCTTTGAATGACAACGGCGGGCTCCCAGGTGCTGGCCTTAATGACATCTTCCAGCTTCATGCCCATCGCGTAAAACTTGGACATGATGGAGAGCATGTCTTTCATCGAGCCGTTCATGCTGCCGATGTGAAGGTCGGTGCTGATGGTGGTTGGGAGAAATCCCTCTTTAACTGCGGGAATAGCCTGGGTATAGTTGAAGCTTGCACCGCCGTAACCCACGTCAAAAATAATCCCGCGTTTCCGGGCTTCCCAAACGAAGGGTTTTACCTTTCCGCTGGCTTCGTCGACAATCGTTTCCCGAATATCCCCGGGCAGCAGCGTGTAAGTATGGGTGAAGATATCTCCCGGACGGAGGTGTTTCAGGAACAGCTCTTCCAATGAGAGCGCGGGTTTCGCGCCGCCGAAGTCAACAATCACCGGCATTTTGGCTATCATCCCTGCCTTTACGGCGTTGTCTACCGGCTTCCAGTCCCGGCCCTGGAAGTGCGCGACCTTGAAGCCCACTACGTCGTTCCTGTTTTTGACGGCGATGGCTGCGGCCATCATGGGGTCCATATCGCTGGTATCCTGCTCCCAGTTGCCGCCGCGCATGCCTTGTCCGACGATGTTCATGAACGAAAGGACCCGCGTTTGCGAATTGAAAATAATATTCCGTTTAAAGGTGTCGAAATTGCTCCAGCCCGCACCGCCGCAGTCTACGATCGTGGTTACGCCGACACGAAAGGTGAACCCGTCGGGCGGCACCGCCACGAACCCGTCGCTCAGGTAGTGATTGGCCTGCGTCCCCGCAAAGATATGGCCGTGAATGTCAATTAATCCGGGGGTTACGTACATGCCTTTCGCGTCCACCACCTGCCGGGCCTGTTTGGGGTCTATATTGGGGGCTACTTTCTTCACTTTCCCATCGAGCAGGCCGATGTCCATTACCCGGCTGATGTTATTTTTGGGGTCGATCAAATGCCCCCCTTTTATAAGAACTGAATATTCCTGCGCCTGCGCCAATACGGCGACAACAGCCAGGAAAACGCTTAGGATTGATTTCTTCATAGGTACAAGGTTTGAGTAGTGAGGTGTGAGGTGCGGGTCGTTTGTGCGGCTTACGGCTCAAACCTCACACCTCAAAGCTATTATCGCGCCGCCTGGCTTAAGACTTCTTTCAGCCGGCTGGCAACAATTTTTTCTTCCCCGCTTTTGAGCATCCAGGTGGTTATGTTGATTGCGGCCGGTCCGGCGCCCATCACTTCAATGGATGGCTCGCCATTTCTGAGTTTTTCGAGGAGTCCCTTGGTATCGAGCCGGATTTTCGAGGAGTCCCACGCAACGTTCAGGGTAGGGGTATGGTTGCCCAGCGGCGGATGGGTGACTTTGGTCGTAACGCCGCTTACGCTTTTCGCAGCATTTTCAATCGTGGCGGTGCGTTGTTCCCAGATTTGCCATTCTTTTTTCTGGTCCAGTTTCACAAACCGGTCGAGTGCTGCGTACATGCCGATAATTTCTTCTTTATTGACCTTCATACCCCTGCCGATGGTGGATCCGCGTGGGGGCATGCTCAGCCGGGCTGCCTCGATCAGGTGTTTTTTGCCCATCAGGATGCCGGCGCTCTGCGGACCGCGCATGGCCTTGCCTCCCGATACACAAACCAGGTCAAAGCCCATATCGTTAAACCGCCACAGGTTTTCTACCGGCGGTACGTCTGCGGCAATGTCGATCATGGTGGGTATACCCTTCTTTTTTGCGATGGTTACCCATTCCTCATGCCCGATCTGGCCCTTATCGGATTGAATATTGAGAAACCACATAAGGGCGGTTCGTTCACTGATGGCTTTTTCCAGTTCTTCCCTGGTTTCAATGTAGATGATCCTGCAGCCTGTATTGGTCAATGCATGTGAGTAGCCGATAGAATGACCTTTCTGCATGATCACTTCCGATTTCATACCCGTTCCTTCCAGGTGGGGCAGCGCCTCAACTTTTGCCTGATCCGTTCCGGTGAGCACACCTGCCAGCCCCAGGGTAAGCGCTGAAAAGCACCCGGCGGTTACCACGGCGGCCTCTGCATGCGTGATGGAAGCTATCCGCTCGCCGACCTTGGTCTGTACGTCGTCCAGCATCATGAAGCTCGTCGAGGCATTCCGGATGGCCAGCATCACTTCGTCCGGCATAAGTGAACCGGTCATAGACGTATACGTACCGGCTGCGTTAATGAATGTTCTGATTCCCAGGTCTTTGACCCAGTCAATGGGCGGTGCCGGCGGGGCTGCATTACTTTCCAGGCTCCCGATCAACGGGACAACCGAAAGCTTTTTGATCACTTGTCTTCGGTTCAGCATAAATCACAACGGGGGAAGTTTGATGGATTTGATGGAATCACCACAAACCGCAAGGTTTAGCGGCATAAACCGGCCGCATAATCAATACCTCGCAGTTCACAGCTTTCATTCACATGAATCAAAGAGACAGAGAGCTTTTGGTTTTACTCTTTTTGACGAATAAATTGTACTTTATCTCCTTTCGGGCAGGTCAGGAGCTTCTCTCAGGGCGGCCACGGCGTATTCGTAGCCGGCATTGAAAATCTGGCCGGCCTTTCCGAAATCGAAAATGCTGAATCGTGACATAGCAGGCGGCTCAATAAGCAGGTCACAACTTTTCAACCGGTCGAGGTTTTGGTGATGAACGGCCAGAAGCAGTGCCCGGTAGGCGACTTCCAGCGAATTTTTCAGGGGGCGATCGAGTAAAAAAGGGTTGCAGTGCGAACCGATAACAAAGTCGGTTTTTCCGGCCAGCATTTCAACGGGCATGTTATTGAGCACCCCGCCGTCTACCAGCTCCCGATCGTCATAGTGGTACGGCTCAAAAAGGCCGGGCAGCCCGCAAGAGGCCAATATGGGTTGTATGACTTCTCCAGAGTCGAAAGCAACGGTTTCTCCGGCGACAATATCGGTTGCCGTAACCGTAAGGCCGATTTTCAATGCACTGAACTGGTTGTCGGGAAGATAATTTTTCAATAATTTTTCCATCCTGGAAATTCTCAGGAGACCTTTCCCGCCAAACGCGATTCTCACCGACCGCAGGAGTTCCGACTTGCTCAGTATTTCAAGGCATTCTTTGGGGCTGTACCCGTGTGCGTAGAAAGCACCCGTTATGGCGCCTGCCGACGTGCCGCAGATGTGATCAATCTTTATTCCGGATTCCTCGAGTGCCTGAATGACGCCCAGGTGCATAAAGGCCCTCGCCCCGCCGCCGGACAATACCAATCCTGTGGTCATGACCCAATTGCTAAATCTTTGATTTCGGCCGCTTTCGCTTCAGATAAAATCACTTAACAAACCCCGTTCGGCGATTTCGACCCCCCTTTCTCCCTGTTTCAGCACACCGGCTTCAAAGGTGGCGTCGTGTTCAAAAACGAGGACGATTTCTTCATGGAGCACCCTTGTCAATATGGTTTGTTTTTCTTCCATTGTGAGCAGCGGGCGCACATCGTAGCCCATTACCCAGGCCAGCGGGATATGCGCGCTTGAAGGGAGTAAATCGGCGGCAAACAGAATTTTTCTCTTGCCCTGGTTGATCAACGGCAGCATCATTTGTTCGGTATGGCCGTTAACATGCAGAAATGAAATATGGGTAAACGGCGAGTTCCCCTCATTGATAAAATTCAGTTGCCCGGAGGCCTCCAGGGGGAGAATATTTTCTGACAAAAACGATGCTTTTTCCCGTGGGTTAGGATGCGTTGCCCATTGCCAGTGTGCGGCATTGGACCAATACCTGGCATTGGGGAAAGTCGGTCCGAAACCGCCGGCTACCCGCTTTACGGCTCCTCCGACGTGATCGAAATGGAGATGCGTGAGCACCACATCCGTTATGTCTGCCGGGCTGAACCCGGCTTTATGTATCGAATCCAGCAAAGAGGCGTCACCGTTCCTGAAGTAATAGCCGAAAAACTTTTCGCTCTGCTTGTCGCCCAGCCCGGTGTCGACCAGTACCAGGCGATCGCCGTCTTCTATGAGCAGGCACCTTGCCGCCCAGTTGCACAGGTTGTTTTCGTCGGCGGGTACGTGCCTGCTCCAGAGCGATTTCGGGACGACGCCGAACATCGCCCCGCCGTCCAGTTTGAAAAACCCGGTATCAATTATGTGTAAATTCATAAGCTATAATCTCATTTGCCTGAGAATGGCGGCAATTAAAGGAATATCTTCAAAAAATCAACGCAATCGGCAGGCGATAACCGTTGGGAAAGGCAGGGAAGCCTGAAATAGCCATGAGCTTTGAGGTATCAGCTACAAGCGGCACACAAACGACTGATGAATAAATAGCTCACCGCTCACCGCTCAAACCTTTTTATCATGTTAACAATTCTAAATTATTTAATGCCCGGTGGATGAGTAGAAGGCTGTGCTATATTTATTTTTCTAACTTTGGGCCTGAAACAATAAACCGGGATCGTTCCCGTTTTTTTGTGTAAAGCATCCCGGCTTGGCGTCATACATAAGATCCAGATAACATAATTTTTGTAAATTTTCCAGAATGGTACTTCTTCAGGCTATTTCCGATACCACCCTTGTTGCTACATCCGATCAGGGACTGACATTATTTGGTTTATTGAGCAAAGGGGGATGGGTAATGCTTCCCTTGGGGCTGTTGTTGCTGATAACGATATTTCTGATTATCGAACGTTTTCTCGGAATCAATGCCAGCGGAAAAGTTGAGCAGAATTTTGTGGACAACATCAGAGACTTTGTTCAGGAAGGCAATCTGAAGTCGGCCGAATCTCTTTGCCGTAACCAGCGGAACGCCATCGGGAGAATTTTCGAGCGCGCCATCAGCCGCATCGGCTACCCGATCAAAGATATTGAAACGACTATCGAAAATGCCAGCCAGATCGAACTGCAGCGTCTTGAAGGAAACCTGTCGTACCTGGGGGTAATTGCGGGTATCGCTCCCATGTTGGGGTTCGTGGGTACCATTGCAGGGATTATCCGGATTTTCTATGACATTTCACTCTCCAACGATTTCAATATCAGCACAATATCGGGTGGTATGTATGAGAAGATGATCACTTCAGGTTCAGGTCTGATTATCGGTTTGATCGCTTACGCCGGCTATCATATGCTGAACATGAAAATTGATCGCTTTGCATTGCGTTTGCAAATGGCTGCTTCCGATTTCCTGGACGTGCTTCAAAAGCCGGTAGGAAAGTAAGCCGCCCCCGCATTGATGTGAAATTTGTCGCGAGAAATTGAACTGGTAATGAAAATACGCAGAAAAAGCAGGTTTGCCCCGGAGGTTTTTACCCATTCGCTGAACGACATCATGTTCTTCCTGATGTTGTTCTTCCTGATTATCTCTACGATGGCCAACCCGAACGTGATCAAGCTGATGCTGCCCCAGGCAGCTGCCGCCCAAAGGAGCTATACCAAACAAATGACTTTATCGGTTGATGCTGAGCGGAATTATTTCCTGGACAAGCAACCGATACCGGTGGACCAGTTGGAGACAACCCTGCACAATACTTTCCTGAATGTCCAGGAGCGGACCATTGTGCTGCGCCTGGATAAAAGCCTGGCAGTTCAGGACCTGGTAGATGTGCTTGAAATCGGAGCTAAGGAGGATATCAAAATGGTGATGGCAACCGCCAAATAATACCCGGTTTTATTTCTCCGCTTCTTTTACATTTTTCAGGGTCGACATATCCCGGATTTCTTCGTTTGCGTGCCGGACGACCAGGTCTCCTTCGCTTATATTTCCTATTACTTCCACGTTCACCCCGTCGTTCCTGCCCATTGTAACGGGAACCCAAACGGCTTTCCCGTCAGTGACTTTAATGACGAACAGGCCGAGCGGAGCATTCAGAACGGCTCCTACCGGGACATTCAGTGAAGAATCTTTTGTGGACAAGGGAACGCTTACTTCGGCAACCATACCCGGGAGGAGCGTTTTGGCCTGGTTCGGTACATCCATTTCAATTCGCTGAGCGCGGAGCCGGGCATCCAAAGCACCGGATTGCCGGCTCATTTTGGCTTCAAAAAACTTGCCGGGGAGCGCCCTCACGCTGAACCTGATAGCAGCGTCGGGGTTGGTATACCCGGTGTATGCTTCGGGGAGGCTTACGACCAAACGAAGCTTTTGCTGTTCCACTAAAGAAAAAAGCGGAAATTCAGACCCTTTTCCCGAGGGGCCGACATAGGCGCCTGTGCTGACATTCCGTGCTGTGATGACTCCTGAAAAAGGGGCCCGTATTTCGAGATAGTTGCGGTTATCGGCAATTTCGCGGTGTGTGGCCCTTGCCGATTCGAGCAGGGCGGCGTCCGATTGTTGTTTGGCAAAAGCTATGTCCAGGTCGTTGGGGGATACGGTTCCCGGGGTTTTACTGGTTTCCAGCAAACGTTCGTAAGTGGCTTTGCTGGACAGGAACACAGCTTCCTGCGATTTCAGGCGGGACTCGGCGCCCGCAAGTTGCGAGGTTACCTCAGGGGCCTCCAGCGTGGCAAGAAGGGTGCCCTCCCTCACCTGGCTGCCCACATCTGCATGCAGCTTCCTGACAAAGCTGTTGACCTTGGCGTACAGGTCCACGTTCTGAAAGGCAATAAGCTCACCCGGCAGCTTTAACTCGGATGAGACCCCGCCTTTCTTTAAACGGATTACTTCGACAGGTGCAGCCTCGGCTTGTTCCGGCTCCTTCGCGGTAGTTTTCCCGCAACCGGATAAGACGGCGGCCGCAAACAAGGCAGGCAATAAAAGACGGATCGGACTGGCTGATGTCATGACAAAAGGAATATGGAGACGTGAATCCCGTTTTCTGTTATGTTTTCTGTTTTTTATCGGAATGATATTCATTGGCCCTTCGGTGGTGCAACGTAAAACCTGCTTTCGCTATCTTCGGGATCAAGCGAAACGCTCTGTGTGGAGCTTTTGCCTTGTCCCCAGGCGAATACCAGCGGGAGAATAAACAAAGCGGCAAAGGTTGAGGTAAACAACCCGCCGATCACGGCCCGTCCAAGCGGGGAGGTTTGATCGCCGCCGTCGCCGAGGCCAAGGGCCATGGGGATCATGCCTACCACCATCGCCAGGGCCGTCATCACGATAGGGCGCAGGCGCAGCGAGGCCGATTGATAGGCTGCATCAACGGCATTACCGCTTTTAAGCCGGAGCTCCTCTGCGTTGGTAATCAGGAGTACGGCATTGGAAATGGACACTCCCACGGACATGATAATACCCATGTACGACTGAAGATTGAGCGTGGATCCGGTCATCAGCAAAAGCGCAAGAGAGCCGACAATTACCGCCGGCACTGTGGTGAGGACAATGCCCGAAACCCTGAAAGACTGAAAGTTGGCTGCCAACATCAGGAAAATCACGACAATGGCTACCAATAGCCCGCTTTCGAGGCTATCCAGGGTGCTCGTAAGCGTCTGGCTCATCCCGATCAGCTCCACGGTCAGGCCACGGGGAAGTTCACCCAGCGAGGCAATGGCTTCCTGTACCGCTTTCTGTGCTGCGCCGAGGTCTTTTTCATATAAATTGGCAGTTACCGAAAGAACGGGCAACGCACCAAGGTTGTTGTTCTCCCCGTAAGTAGTATCAGGTGTAAAAGTGGCGATGTCACCCAAAACCGGCCTGGCCTGTCCCTTGAGTACCGGTATTTCGTTGAGATCCGAGATGCTGTTCATCTGGCTTTCCGGAACCAGTACCTGCACAGCATAGCTGTTGCCGCTTTTTTCGTCTACCCAGATATTTTTGTCGGTATAGCGGGAGGAAGAAGTGGAGGTGATCAGCGACCTGGAAACATCGGCCATATCTACCCCGAGTTGTGATGCGCGCAAACGGTCGATTTCTATTTTGATAGCGGGGTATTTGTTGGATTGCCCAAGCTGTATATCCCGGAGAAAAGGAACTTCCCGCATTTTCTCCATCACTTTTTTCGCGTACGCTTCGTTGACCGCCTTGCTCCGGCCCATCATTCTGACTTCAATAGGGGTGGGTGAGCCCTGGCTGAGAATCTTGTCGGTAAGGTCTATGGGTTCGAAGGAGAGGGTGATGTCGGGTATGACTTTCTTAGTGTGCTGCCTGATTTGTTCTTTCAGTTCATCAAGATCGGCGTGGAATCCTTCTTTCAGCGCGACCTGCAATACAGCTTCCTGGGGCCCGGACATCCAGAGATAAATGGGGCTTACGGAAAACTGGCCGGGGTGCTGGCCTACATAAGCCGAGGTGACGGATACGTTTTCGGCTCCTACGAGGTCTTTTACCACCTGGATCAGGCCCAGTGTTTTTTGTTCGGTGCGTTCGATGCGGGTGCCCTCGGCGGCGCGCAAACGGACCTGGAACTGCCGTCCGTTTACTTTGGGAAGAACATCTTTCCCGATATGGCGAACCATGAACCCTGCCAGCAGGACGGTGCACAACAGATAGATCACCACGATAGGCCGCCGGTAGGGCATGGTCCGGCGGGTAAATCGCAGAAAGCGCATCCGAAGCCGTTCAAAACGGCTTATTTTTCCGTCAAGATTGCTGTCTTCCCGTTCCAGGAGGATTTGCTTCTGCTCCCACGAGCTGTCCGTCAGGTGGGCCTCCAGGTCGGCAGGCAGTTGCTTTTTCTCGTGCCCTTTCATGATCCAGTTGGCCATGACCGGCACAAATGTCTGGGAGAGGAAATAAGAGGCTATCATGCTGAAGCCTATCGCCAGCGCCAGGGGCATAAACATGGAGCCGGGAATGCCCTGCATGGTGAAAGCCGGCGCGAAAACGGCAAGAATACAAAAGAGGATCAGTAATTTAGGGAATGCAATTTCCTTACAGGCGTCCCAGACAGCCAGCGCTTTGGGTTTTCCCATGTCCAGGTGCTGGTGGATGTTTTCGATAGTTACCGTGCTTTCGTCAACGAGAATCCCGATAGCGAGGGCCAGCCCGCTCAATGTCATAATGTTGATCGTTTGGCCGAAAAGGTTGAGAAAGAGGATACTCGTAATAATCGAGGTGGGAATAGTGAGGATTACGATGAGCGCTCCCCTCGGGTCGCCCAGGAACAACAATACCATTAAACCGGTAAGTATCGCGCCGATAACACCCTCTTCGACCAGGCTTTTGACCGCATTCATCACGTATTGTGACTGGTCAAATTCGTAGCTGAGCCTGACATCTTCAGGGAGAGTGCTCTGGATGCGGGGCAGGCTTCTTTTCAGGTTCTGGACTACTTCCCAGGTAGAGGCGTCGGCGCTTTTGGCAATACTGAGGTAAACCGATCTTTTTCCGTTGACCAATCCGTACCCCATGGTTACATCAGCGCCATCTTCAACGGTGGCAATATCGCGGAGGTAGAGGTTTTGTACCCCACCCCCTTTAAAAAGTGGTATATCGCCGAAATCAGCAACGTTTCTTATCGTGGTATTGGTGGGGGTAATGTAGTTCTTTTCACCGACGCGAATATTGCCTGACGGGCTTGTCTGGTTGTTGAGCCGGATGGCTTCCACCAGCTGGTCAGGCGTCAGGTTGTGCGCCCTTAACTGCTCCGGGTTGACTTTCACCACGATGGTGCGCACATTTCCCCCGAAGGGAGGCGCTGATACAATCCCCGGGATGGATGTAAATGAGGATCTCACGTAAACGTTGGCGAGGTCAAGCAACTGGTTATTGTCGCGGGTCTCGCTGGAAAGGACCAGTTGGCCTACCGGGAGCGTGGACGCGTCAAAGCGGATGATGAAGGGCGGGTTGGAACCCGGTGGGAAAATGGCTTGTATCCGGTTGGAAAAAGCGCTCAGTTCGGCCGAGGCCTGTGCCATATTCGTACCGGGATAAAACGAAATTTTCATCAGGGTAAGTCCCTGGACGTTCCTGGTTTCGATGGTCTTGATCCCGTTGACGAACAGTAGTATATTGACGTACTGTTTGCCGAAAAATGTCTCCATCTGGTTGGGAGTATAACCGCCAAACGGGTGGGCGAGGTACATGACCGGCAGGTCGAGCTTCGGGAAAATGTCAATTTTAATCGTTCTGACCGCGTTGATTCCGAAGAAAAGCATGCCGGAGACCAGTACCATAATGGTAATGGGTTTTCGTAAAGCGAAACGTATGAGATTCATGGTAATTTTTCTGCTGGTCGTTCCGGAGATAATTAAAACGCGTTTTCGAAAACTGAGTAATCGCCCGATGCCGCGGCTTTGAGAAGTAACGCCTGCCAAACGTTGTTGTTGGCAATGTCGCGATCTGTTTCTGCCCTGATGAGGGCATATAAGGTTTGGTTAAGGTCTACCAGATTCGCAAGACCATTCCGGTACATGACCGTTTTCTGGAGGTAAGCATCCGAGGCGGCTTTGACTTGCAACGGCGCTTCCCTGTAGTTGTCGAGCGCATTTTTGATTTTGGTTTCGGCAAGTACAGCCTGGGCGTCCAGCTGTTGGGCGGCCAATTGGTACTCATCCAGCAAGGCGCGGCTTATAAGATCCTGGGATTTTACCTGGTGTGCGTACCGAAGCGGTTGGGTGAGGTTCCATGTAACACCCAGGCCGAACAGGAAGTTGCTTCTTACCGGATTAAAGCCCGTAAGAATACTGTGGGTATAATCGGTAGGGTTGGCCGCGTAGGCGCTCCCGAAGCCGGATCCCCTGGTTTGAAATACCCCTACCATAGAGAAGGTCGGGTAATAAAACGTTTTGAGATACTGGCGTTGCTGCTCGCTCACCCGGATGCGGCTTTTATAATACTGCAGGGTCGGGTGGGTATCGTTGACCTGTCCGGCAGGCGTTTGAAGTCCGACGGGTATGCTGGTCACAAATAATGAATCAAGTGTGAGTGTTTCGGGAGCCACGCCCATCAGTACCGAAAGTTGGTTGCTCCGTTCCTGCTCAAAGTCGAGCGCACGGGTGATCGCAATCCGGGCATTTGAAATTTCGGCATTTGCCAGCGACGAGTCTACGCCGGGAACCAGCCCTGTGCGCGCACGTGTGGTCACCACCAGGCCGATAGCTTGCGCTCTTTCCAGGTTTTTTTCGAGGGAAGCGCGCAGCTTTTGTGCAACGAGCAGGTTGAGGTAGGCGGCCGAGACTTTGATCGTGTGCTGGAATATTTCTTGTTCCAGGTCTTTCTCATCACGTACGGCGATCGACTCGGAAGTTTTGATCTTTTGTTTTACACGGCCAAAGGCGAAGAAGTCCCAGTTGACATTCGTCAGGTAAATGGCCCCGAATGCCGCGCGCCAGTTTTGAGAAGCCGACGGGAGACCGGACGAGGCAACACCCAACCCGCCGAACCCGTAGGCCGGTCCTATTTGCCCGTTTACGGTTCCGTAATCCCACTGCGCCGATAAATTGAGATTGGGCAGATATTCGCTCCGGGTATAGTCGGCGGCGGCTTTGGAAGCGGCGGCATATTTTGCCTTGGCCTTAATACTTCCGTAGTTTTCTTTGGCGGTCTTTACGGCATCAGGCAAAGAAATGGTCTGTTGGGCGTGAACTGACAATGATGCGGAGAACCAACAAAAGAGATAGATGAAACTTTTTGATACGCGGGCGATCATAAAGAACTTTTTTCGGAAAAAGGGCACCTGATTAGGCAAACAAAGCAAATTGAAAAAAGTTATCATTTATTCGATTATTTATGAAATAAGTTGTATTAGTTCAAAATTTTATAAGGAAGCGAGCCTTTATTTTAGTTTTTTATTCTGTTACGGGGAGTCCGGACGGGATCTGTTTCAAAGCGGACTATATTATTTGAGCGACAAAAGTCGTATTTTCATCTTCGTAACCTGAAAGGAACCAATGGCCTATATCGATTATTATAAAGTTCTCGAGGTCAGCCGGGATGCTTCCCCCGACGACATTAAAAAAGCTTACAGAAAACTTGCACGGAAGCTACATCCGGACTTAAATCCGGACGACAAAGAAGCCAAATTGAAGTTTCAGCAGCTTAATGAAGCGAATGAGGTACTAAGCGACCCGGAAAAGCGGAAAAAGTATGATGAGTACGGCGAGCATTGGCAGCATGCGGAACAATTCGAGCAGGCGGGGAGACGGCAGAAGGGTTCGTCAGCCGGTACCGGCGGCGCCTATCAGGGGTGGCAAGACTACACCGGGGATTTTGACAGCGGTAATTTCTCCGACTTTTTTGAGTCCCTCTTCGGGCAACGCAGTCGTTCAGGCAGCCGTGAGTCGCGGTTCAGGGGACACGATTACCAGGCCGAGCTTTCGCTGAGCCTTCGGGAAGCTTCAGAGACTCAGCCACGTGTGCTTACTGTGAATGGAAAAAATATCAGGATCACTATTCCGGCCGGCGTGTCGGACGGGCAGGTGATTAAACTGAGCGGCTATGGCGCGCCGGGGGCCAACGGCGGTCCGCCCGGCGATTTGTACATTACTTTTACCATTCTCCCGGACCCGGTGTTCTCGCGCGTTGGAGACCATCTTTATATGACCCGGGAAATAGATTTGTATACAGCGGTCCTGGGCGGGGAGATAACCCTGGAAACACTGACCGGACAGGTCAAGCTGAAAGTAGCTGCCGGTACGCAGAATAACACCAAAGTGCAGTTAAAAGGGAAGGGATTTCCCGTGTACAAAAAGCAGGGCGAATTTGGCAACCTGATTGTGACCTACCAGGTAAAGATCCCTGTCAATCTCTCGGAAAAGCAAAAAGCACTGTTTGAAGAGATTGCAAGGTTATAACCAAAAGCATAAAAAAGGCAGACGTAAGCAGTCGGATACCAACCTTCGGAATCATTCTGTGGATCGCCCGCTGAACAAAGCCGACAACCTTTTATAAATATGAAGACTGAAATGATCAGCGTAACGAGCTATTGTCGAAAGTATGACATTGAGCGGACCTTCATTGAATCTCTCGCCGAAGGGGGGTTGATAGAGGTTGTTTTTTTCGAAAATGAGCGATTCCTGCCGTTTTCAGTCCTGCCACAGCTTGAAAAGTACATCCGGTGGCACTATGAGCTTGACATTAATTCCGAGGGAATAGAAACGATTCAGTACCTCTTGTACAAAATTGATCTATTGAAGCGCGAAGTAGCCGGGCTTCAGAACAGACTGAAACTATACGAGGATTAGCGAAATTTATCCATTTCCCCTTTCTTATTTGCTTTGAGGCAACTACCAAGTTATTTGTAAAACAGGAAATCTCTCACCCAGGCGGACCTGTTAACAGCCTGTCTATTTTCTGTGGTCAAAAAATAAACCACAGAGAACACCAAGAGCGCAGAGGTTATTTTAATGAATTAGGCGCCAAGGGCCTTTGTGCTCCTTGTGAGCTTTGTGGTTAAAAGTAAACCGCAGAGGTATTATGTTTGAAAGGGGCTAATATAAAGAAGCATAAGCTGATATTCTTTTAGAGTAA